>JAFRJV010000134.1 GCA_017432075.1 Mogibacterium sp.
ACAGGTTAAAGGGCAAAAAGGTATGGCAACTGCGCCGTAAAGCTCCCGTAAAAACCGGTAAAGCGGCTGTCGCTGCCGTCAGGGAAGCTGAGAACGACAGCTTTGGTGCAATGATCCATTCATCCGAGCCGATACTGAAGATGAAGGATGTTAAAACGCAGGCTGCCTGGAAGAAGGACCTTGTCCTCAATCTTTCCTGTGCGGCTTTGCTCACTACAGTCATTGCTCTGTTCTGCATGAGCATCGATTCGCCGGAGCTGATACTGTTTGCACTGACTTGTCCGGTCGTGTTCATGATCATCGCGACTATCGGCTCAGTTAAGCCGGGCTTTGCAAGGTGGATAGGTGTCGGTGTGATCACCATAGTCCTGATGGTCACGGCTATCATCTGGCACAATGCGATTTTCGACGGCATCGGAACACTCATAAACTCCTTCTATGATATTGCTGAAGAGGCTCAGGCGTATATTTATGACAGGCTGCCGGTAGGAGGTTCTGCCGGTGACGGAGCCTTCGGAGCCGGAATAGCATGGCTGTCTGCTGTGCTGGGGCTGGTGGCATCGCTTCCTCCTGTGAATATGAGGCGGGGAGTCAGCGCACTGATCGCCATAATGGTGATGATCGCATTCGCGTATTATGGATTGCTTCCTTCGGCAATATGCATAGCTGTAATGATCGCCGCACTGATAGCGGCAGTATCACGCGGCAGCATGCTTTCGTTTGTTCCTGTTGTGCTGGCAGCACTTCTGCTTTTCGGTGCAGTGATGCTAGTGGATCCGGGCGAAAATTATGGTATATCGCGCATTGATGAGAACTTCAGAGACAGATTCGCATTCAATTCAGCACTGATCGAGTCCGGACAGTCGCCTTTTGACAATATGGACAATGAAGACTTCGAGGATGACTGGGATAGTGAGGAAGATGAGGAATCTGAAGAAGACGAAGACGTAACGGAATATGCTGCATTTGCATTGTACGGATTCATCATACTTGCTGTTGTTGCTTTAGGGGCCGCCGGGTTCTTTACATACAGGCGCATATCAAGAAAACGTGCCCAGAACCGTAAGGGCATAGAAAGTGATGACGCACGTGAAGCCGTTACCGCCATGTTCCCATATACGGTAAAATGGCTCAAGGGCTTTGGCATCGAACAGAAAGACCCTTCGTTCACATCCATGGAACCTGCGCTCAAGAGAGAGTTCTCCGATACCTATTCGGGACGTTTCATGGATATGTATAAAATATGGAGTGAAGCTGCCTACAGTGATCATACTGTAACGGAAGAGTCCAGACTGGTCATGGAGAAATTCATGAAGGACACTGTAAATCAGGTAAATGAAAAGTGCAAATTCAAGGATAAGCTGAGACTGAAACTGAAATACGCGCTGTAACGGGAAACTGCAAATGAAGAGACGTAAAAATACAAATGCATTAAGGATAATGGTCTTCATATCAACATTAATGTTGATGCTGCTTTTGTGCGGCTGTCGCACCAGGATAACCAACAATACAGAGGTCGGTAATGTCCTGACTGACGAAAACGGTATCCTGCAGGAGTCATATCAGGTCCGCAGGGACGAGCTCGGTATACCTGTTGCGGAAGCCCCTCTGTTCAAAGGGACAGGATCTGATGATGAAGAATACACCGAATATGATGAAGACTACGACTTAAGCACAGATGACAAAGAAAACGAATATGAAGAGCCTGATGTAGACGTGGATGATGATGGTGACGACGAGGAAGATGACAGTACTACAAACACCAGAAATCAGAACAATACAACAAATACAACGCCGGTAAGAAGGCCGTCGCAGCAGATAGTCAGACGTCCTTCCAATACGACTCAGCAGACCACCACTACTACAGTAAGGGTCACTCTTGATCCTAATGGCAGCGGAGCCAAGTGCAGCAGAACTGTGCTTTTAGTTAAAAAGGGTTCGACCTACGGATCACTTCCGACGCCTACGAGAAGCGGCTATAACTTCAATGGCTGGTACACTGCAAAAACTAAAGGCAACAAGGTGACGTCAAAGACCAAGGTCACAACAGATAAGGCGCATACTCTTTACGCGCAATGGACAGAGGTCGAAAAGAAGACATACACGGTCACCTTTGACGGAAACGGCGAGGAAGATGAAGTCACGCTGAGCAGCAGTGAAATGACAGTTACTGAAGGCGGGAAATACGGAGACATGCCTTCTGCAAAAAGAGAAAAGTACAGCTTCAAAGGCTGGTACACAGACCCTTCGGGCGGCAGCCAGATCACAGCAGGTTCAAAGTTTACTGCCAACGAGAATCAGACACTCTATGCTCATTGGGAGAAAGATGCGTATAACTGGTGGAAAGGCGAGTTTGATAAAGCCGCAAACGAGATCGATAGTGATACAGAAGTCGCATTTCTGATTGACGATGAAAGCGAAAAGATTGATTTTGATAAGGCGGAAAGCTTCATGAAGGATTGCAAGACTCACAAGGCTGACGCAGAGTCCACTCCGGAAGTCATAATAAAGTTCATAAATGACTACGATACTAAAGATCCTAGCAGCGAAGCAGAAGACCTGTATAATAATAAATACAGCGAGATTGCACCGGATGCAAAAATCATTATAGTATCTAGAGAGGCTGTTTATACAGACAATAAAGAATTAAAACTGCTGTATAAGCTGTCCTTACTCAGCGATATATACCCAAGTGGATATGACCTGTATGAAGCGGAAATGGACCTGCATGAGGGTAAATCGGTCGGTCACTACGCCCGTTAATTTGAGTGATTATTTCTAAAGTATGAAACAAAGAATATACAGATACGATAATGTAAAGGCACTGCTTATTTTTCTGGTGGTGCTGGGACATATGACTACCGATTATGTATCGGACTCGCATCTGGTAAGATGGACGACGCTGTGGATCTATTCGTTCCACATGCCGGCGTTCATTTTTTTGTCCGGACTTGTCCATAAGCACTACATCACTGAAGAAAGAGCATCTCTCGGGATCAAGGGAGAGACGCGCATGCGCTGGGACAAGTTCCTGGGGTTTTTCCTCTGCGGTTACGGCCTGAAGATATTCCTTCAGTTCACGAGAACCCTCATGGGGCAGCATCCTCTCTGGCACTGGATCGAGGAACCGGGCATCCCGTGGTACCTCTTTGTTATGGCAGAGTATGAGCTCCTGTTCTACCTTATGCGTTGGATCGACGGTAAGGTTAAGCCTTGGATGATGATAACCGGAGCATTCGCACTGAGTGCAGCGATCGGATACTTCCCATCTGTCAATGACACTTTCTGCCTTTCACGCATGATAAACTTCCTTCCGATCTATATGATCGGCTACTATCTTGATATGAGGAAAGTTAACGAGTTCCTGAACGGCAAGCGGTGGCTGATGATTATAGGCTGGGTAGGAATTATTGCTTCGATGGCGGTATGCCGCTTCGGCAAATGGGGAATGTACAGCTGGCGCAAGTGGTTTACCGGACGCCGCTCATATGAGTTCCTTACTGATTTTTTCAGCTATGCATATGACAACGGATGGTGGATCAGGATCGCGGTATGGGCTGTTGCCATAGCTATCACGCTTTGCGTCATCTCGGTCGTACCGGATAAGGACTTCGGATACATTACTACGGTTGGTGCAAGAACGCTGAATGTATACTTCTGGCACAGACCGTTGTGCTATCTCTTCCGCAACTGGAAAGTGCTGCCGAATCTGTTTATGCTCTTTGGCGGTACATACAACGCGTCAGTAGCCGGACAGATCAGGGGACACGCGTTTACCGGAGGCACAAGCGCGCCGATGATCGCAGCATATGCGGTCTACATACTGATTGCGATGGCAATGACCGCGTTCTTCAGCCTGAAGGTGTTTGAGCACCCTTGCAATGATCTCATGAAGTTTGCGTCGAAAATAACAAAATCACAAAAATAATAACAAAATTACAACTCAAACGAGGAAATCAGACCAGAAATCCGGTTTCCTCGTTTTAAAATTGAAGCTCAATAAACTACTATTTTTGTTGAACGGCCTTATTGTTGACAATGCTATAATTAAACCACTTCAGTCGTACACTTTCTTACGCGGAGGTTGATTATTTTCAGCTTACTGAGGGGACAGTTTTGAATACTATAAGGAAGAGCACCAATTCACATAAGCGCAATGAACTTTACGGAAAGCTGCAGCTGGTGTACTGGAAGGATGAGATAGACAATCTTACACACACTACCGGCGTCAGTATTAATGATGTCTGCGATTATCTGGGACTGAAATACAGCAGAGATATCGCTATATACACAAAGATCCCTAAAAGCGCATCAACTCTGATAGGCATCGGTATGGCATACAAACTGCCGCTTTCCGAGATAAACCGGTGGCTCATAGAATATGGCAAAAAACACAGCCTTTATGCTAAGGATGTCTTTGGCGATCTGGTCTGGATCTATCTGATAAACTGCAACTTTAACGATCCTGACAGAAGTGTCAATTATTACAGCATGTATGACAGATGCCGTGAAGAAGCCGTACGCATATATACAGAGCTGTATGACCAGGATATAAGTGAAAGCGCAGATACAGATGATGTGAAAGCACAGCTCCTTTCGCTGCCTTACGACCCTGCTTTTGAAGGGCTGAAAGGTTTCATAATAGATAACCTGGATGCTTTCAAAACAGCTTATGCGAAGTCGAGAGGATATTTGCTGAATTATGTGGACTGTATCCTCAAAGCCAGGGGAGAGAAAGATCCTAAAGCAGGTAAGCTCAACTCGCTGAGAGGATATCTTGATGACTCAATGATCAACTACCTGTCAGGCGGTGCTGAAACTATCCACCTGCTGGATATGTCGAGCGGTGTCAGAACCGGCAAAGTCAAGAGAGTGCCGCGGGGACGTAAGACTCACATCTCCATGTGCCTCGCGCTTGGGATGTCTGCTCCGGAGATAAACACATATCTGAACGGTATGGGATACGGCAGTCTCGATCCCGACAATTCCGATGAAAGGATGCTCCTTAAAATGCTCGATCTCTGGGACGACGGCCATCCACTTCAGAGAAGATTCAAGGAGACATGCCTTTCAGAGAGCGGGAAACAGCAGGAAGAAGCAATGTCGGCAGAAGACGAGTTTGCCGCTGTGGCAGAGATGCTTCAGCTCAGGCAGAATCTGCTGTCTGAATACAGATCCAGAGGAGAGGCTTTCCCTTACCTGAACACATAATGATTGTCAACAAGCGGAATTAGGAGCTTATAAAGGAAACGTACAGAAATGACTACAGAAAAAGCGTACCAGAATGGACCCAATAAGACAGAACACTACAGAATCGTGACAATACTGGCAACGGTATTGTTTTTTATATTCATATTCATGCCCGGTAGTGCTTATGCAGAGGATTACAAGGACGATTCGGGCATTACATTCCACTACACTGTCAGCGGCACGGAGGATGACCGTTATATAGTCATAACCGGCTGTGACAAAGATACAATACCGGAAGACGGGACGATCAATGTGCCGGAAGAGATAGAAGGATATCCCGTAACGGAGCTGGGAGAAAAATCTTTGTATTCCCTTATGGATATGAAAAAGGCGGTAATTCCGGGAAGTGTGCAAAAGATAGGATACGGAGCATTCTCTTACTCTGATAATCTGGAGGAAGCCGTTTTGTCTGAAGGACTCATATCGATAGGAGCGAACGCATTCAATGGAACCGGGCTCCGAGCAGTGAGCTTTCCGGAATCTCTCGAAAGTATAGGGGATGAGGCATTCGGAAACTGTAGCAAACTCAGGGAAGTCAGCATCTCAAAAGGCGTCAGCTCGATCAGTCAGAACGCATTTGCATATTGCCTGGCCCTGGAGGCGTTTCATACCGATTCTGATAATAAATCATTTACCGCGATCGACGGAGTGCTGTTTTCCGCAGATGGAACAACACTGATCAAATACCCTGCCAAACGCATGGAAGATGGACAGCAGCCTTCGGAATACACAGTTCCGGCAGGTACTGTGACTATAGGCGATGGTGCATTCCAGTATGCGGGATATGATGCTGCATATGGGGGAACACTGAAGAAAGTCAATATGGCAGATTCAGTAGAGAACATAGGAAGTTCTGCGTTCGAATATTGCAATGGTCTGACTGAAATAACTCTTCCTTCGGCGCTCAAAACAATTGGATCAGGCGCTTTTTCAGGCTGTGATCATATCGCAACGATCAACATCCCTAAGGGCCTTACTTATCTGCCGTCAGATGCTTTTGCAGGGTGCAATCGAATAGAGGCATATAACGTTGAAGAGGGGAATGCCAGTTTCTCATCTGACGAAGGAGTGCTGTTCTCAGCAGATGGCACTGTCCTTATGAAATATCCTTCGCTGAAAGCAGACAAGGAATACGTAGTGCCTCAAGGTGTCTGCACTATCTCTGATTATGCATTCCAGAATGTGGAACTGGCGGAGTCGATCATCGTGACGGATGGTGTTAAGACAATCGGAGACTGGGCTTTCAGCCAGTGCTATGCACTAAACCACATAACCCTGCCTGACTCTCTGGAATCCATAGGAAGTTACGCATTTGCTTTCAGCAGCAATCTCAGGAACATTTCATTGCCTGATGAACTTAAAGTGATCAGGGATCATGCGTTCCATATGATGGGCCTGACTGAGATAGAGATCCCGGGTACGGTAGAGGTAATTGATGAATACACTTTTGCAACGTCCATGTCGCTTGAAAAGGTCGTGCTCAATAAGGGGACAAAAAAAATAGGTCTCAAGGCCTTTGAAAACTGTATAAAACTAAGTGAGCTGACGATTCCTGATACTGTAGAAACGATAGAAAGCGACATTCTCGATGGCACCGGAGCATATCTCCCTGACGGAAGGGAGATAAAGATAATTGGCTATCTAGGCTCAGCTGCTGAGGCTTTTGTAAATGAAAAGGCAGAGGAGCTTAATCTTGTCTTAGAAAGGGCTGTTCAGCCGGCAGATCAGAACATAAGCGTGCAGACAAGCCGCAGCTGCATATATGGCAGCAAGCCGTTCAGCCTCGGCGCATCTGCGATGACTCCTTTGACTTACACAAGCAGCAATGAAAAGGTAGCTGTCGTTTCCTCAAAGGGAGTGGTGACTCTGAAAGGTGTGGGAACGGCTGTTATCACCATCAATGCCAGAGAAGACAATTATTATAAAGAAGCTTCGGCAAAGGTGACCATAAGTGTGAGCCCGGGCAAGCCGGCACTCAAGGCGAAGAATATACGCAAACGCAAGGTCAAGATAGTATGGAGCAAGGTGGAAGGCGCCGACGGTTATGAGATATATATCAAGGCTCCGGGCAAGAAGACTTTCAAAAAAAGAGCGACTAAGAGTGCCAGGGTCAAATCTATAACTCATTCAGGCCTGCGAAAGGGAAAGAAGTATTCATATAAAGTAAGGGCGTTTACAACAGTCGACGGCAAAAAAGTCTATGGCGCATTCTCTGCGGTGAAAAGGGTGAAGATAAAAAGGTAAAAAGACTTATGAGCGGCACAGGAGCAGAGAATCCTGAATATGCTAAATATGAGCAGCACCTTGGCGGATGGAAGATAGTCCGTAAAATCGGTCAGGGTTCGATCGGACGCGTCTTTGAGATCTGCAGATGCGACGATCCGGGTTGGCGCGCCGCACTAAAGGTGATCAGCCTGCCGGGAGATGAGGAAGAGATAAAGCGGGCGCTTTCAAGCGGTGTCACGCCGGAGACACTGCCACAGTACTATAACAGGCTGCTTATGGATTTTGTGAATGAATACGGATTCATGGAGCGCCTTCAGGGAAATGATTATATAGTTACCTATGGCAGCCACGTTATAATACCTCATGAGGACGGCATAGGCGGAGATATCCTGATACGCATGGAGCTGCTGAGGCCTCTTATAGACTATGCTCTCGATCACGAAACGGATGAGGCGGATGTGCTCAGCATGGGGCTGGATCTTTCGGATGCACTTATGGCCTGCGAAGAGGCCGGGGTGCTGCACAGGGATATAAAACCGGACAACATTTTCGTATCGGATGACGGCGTGTACAAGCTCGGGGATTTCGGAATAGCCAGAATAATCGAAGAGACCGAGATGAACCTGTCGCACAAGGGTACTTTTGCCTACATGGCTCCTGAGGTGTACCGGGGAGAAGAATACGGGATGCCCGCGGACATATATTCTCTTGGGCTCGTCATGTATAAATACCTCAATAACGGCAGGCTTCCTTTTATGCCGAAGTTTCCTGAAGAGCTGGTATATGATGACAGTGAAAAGGCTTTCAACAGGAGGGTGAGGAAGGAGACCCTTCCGCCTCCTATGAACGGATCCCCGGAACTGCAGGCAGTGGTGCTCAAATCCTGTTCGGCGAATACAGCAGACAGATACCGGACTGCAGCCGAAATGCATAAGGCACTCGAAGATGTACGGGATGGGGTCTTCGAGGCAAAGCATTCTGTTCTCAAGGGGAGAAAGGTCTCCTGGGCGGCAGTGTTTCTGGCAGTGCTCGCAGCAGCAGGTGCTGCGGTATGGGCATTTATACCTAAAGAGATAACCGCTATTACAGGAGTTGAACAAGGCGAAGAGATATATATCGGAGAAACCATCAGTCCCGAATATGCTGTTGAGCCGGACTGGTTCAAAGATGAGCCTGTATCCTTTGCCTCCTCAGATGAATCGGTCATTACGGTCGATGAAGAAGGCCGGATAACAGCAACCGGAGTCGGAGACGCCGATCTGAAGCTGTCGGCACGCGATCATACAGAGAATATACGCATAAATGTTGTGCCAAAAGTAGAGGAAATAGGCGGTATAGAACCTGAGATCAGCCTTATTGAAAGGGAAACCGTTATTCTGAAACCGGAGCTGTCGCCTGAAAAGTTTGCAGAGGAACCTGTAAGCTATGATTCCTCAAACGCGGAGGTTGCAGCAGTGACCGATGAGGGACTTGTCATTGCTGTTTCACCCGGAACGGCAACAGTGAGGCTGTCAGCCGGCGGCTGCAGCCGGGATATATTAGTTACCGTTGAAGCTGAGCCGGAGCCGGTGCGATATGACAGTTCAGACAGCAAATCAAAATCGAAATCAAAACCAAAATCCAACTCGAAATCGAAGTCAGACGGATACATCGATGACATAGATGACGAGTACTTCGATTAACCGCCAACCGGGGAAGCTGTTGGCGGTTTTTTTATTTATCAGGCAGCTTTCAAAAACTACCTTTTTTTTTGAAAGAGTAAAAATGGCAGGGCGGTATATTTAATCTGTAAAAGTGTATATTACATGACACAATTCGCTAAGGAGGATCAGATGAAAAGAAAGATAATAACTATATTGCTTTCTCTGGCAATGGTGCTGGCATATGCAATACCATATTTGAATACAGATATGCAGGCATATGCTGCGTCCAACCCATATCCATGGTGGAACGATAATGCACAAACTGAGAGAAGCTGCACATCGTTTGCATGGCAATGTGTATATGACAGACAAGGAATTGCTCTTCCGGCATGGGGCAACGCCGTAACGTGGTGGCAGGGAGCGAAAAATGCCGGAATATCAACAGGAAGCATCCCTGCTGTAGGCGCAGTTGCGGTCTGGAATGGGGGCGCAGTATATAACGGACAAAAAGCCGGCCATGTTGCATATGTGACAAAGGTAACAAATAACAATACTTTTACCGTAGACGAAGGTGGAAGATCTGATGTAAGCGGGGGTATTGCGTATGGTTATACATTGACAAATGCAGTAGGCGCTGTTCGGCCATATACCTCAGATCAAGTTCTGCTTGGATTTATTTACCCTGGCGGAGCGCCAAAGTGGTGGATGAGCCTTACACCTGTTGATCTGGGCTCAGAATTCTATGCAAATATTGGTCTCCATCATGGAGATGAAAAACAATTCAATTCCATGGGGGTAAATGCGAACACTTATAATGTCGGTTTCGTAGGCGGAAACGATCCTACTGAAGATGTGGATCGTGTTTGCAGTGATTCATATAAGTCCCGCTTTTGGTATTATCAAAGAAACAATGACGACGGCAGTTACCGTATTTCCAATTGCCTGTATACAGGCTGTTATCTGACTGCAGAAGGAAACACGGATGGCAGCAATGTCAAAATAGTGAATGGCTTCTCAAGCAAAGATGATTCTCAGAAGTGGTTCATATACGGGCAATCGAGTGGGGAGTACATATTCAGAAATGCTGCTTCCGACTGTGTTCTCTGGTACAACACAAGCTATAATCTTCAGATCAGAACAAAGAACAGTACTTACGAATACAATGAAAAGGTCCAGACATACCCATTCGAACCAATCAGCGGCACATCGACTCTGACGGTCAATGCGACTACCGCAGATAAAGACACAGTGTTCACCTGGACAAAACCGACAGGTAATGTTGCCTGGTATAATATTTGGATAAAACAGCTTGACTCTGCAGGGAATGAAACCGCAGATCTGAGCTATCTGGCCAAAAATATGCTGGCTGACAACACTCAGAGCATTTCCACAAAAAAGATCCGTCTTGATGCAGGAAGATATAAAGCAAAAATAGTACCTCATGCCTGGACGAATGCGCTGTTCCCTGATTATGTTTACTTTACGGTGAATGAAGCAGCATCTGCATGTTCACACAGCAATACAGAGATCAGAGGAAGGGTAGAGGCTACCTGCACAACGGATGGATACAGCGGAGATAAGATCTGCAAGGACTGCGGCGCCACGATCAGCAAGGGCAGTAAAATAGCTGCGACCGGCCATGACTGGAGTGCAGAATACACGATCGATAAGGCAGCGACATGCACAGAGGCCGGATCCAAGTCAAAACACTGCAAAAACTGCGGCGAGAAAAGTGATGTGACTGCTATACCTGCGACCGGCCATAACTTTGGTGAATGGAAGACGATCGATACCGGCGGATGTGAATCGGGAGGAGCCCGTCAGCACACCTGCACTGTATGCGGATTCACAGAGACAGAATCGCTTAATCCGGATGGACATGACTGGGCAGATGAATATACAGTTGATGTTGAGCCTACGTGTACAGAGAGTGGCAGCAGATCCAGACATTGCAACAAGTGCAGTGCAACAACAGACAGTCAGATCATCCCTGCACTTGGTCATAATTATGGAGAATGGATCACAGATAATGAGGCAACATGTACGGCTAACGGCAGCAAGCACAGAGAATGCAGCCGCTGCGGGGATGTCATAACAGGAACGATCCCTACATCAGGGCATGAATGGGCAGCGGATTACACTGTAGATGAAAAGGCAACATGCACTGAAGCCGGAACTAAGTCGATCCACTGTATCGTCTGTGACGCTGTGAAGCCAGGCTCATCAGTGGAGATCCCTGCCGGAGCGCATGAATTCGGCAGCTGGACGATAACTAAGGCAGCGACCTGCACTAAAGACGGCGAGCAGCAAAGGGAATGCAGACTCTGCGGACATACAGAGACAATGACGATCTCTGCACAGGGTCACGAGTGGAATGAAGGGACGATCAAGGAAAGACCGACCTGCACAGAGGATGGCATCAAAACGATAAAATGTCTCAGCTGCGGTGAAGAAAAAGATGATCTTATCCCTGCACTTGGTCACAACTGGGACGAGGAATATACGATCGATGTTCAGGCTACATGTGTAGAAGAGGGACAGAGATCGATCCACTGCCTGCGCTGTGAAAAGGTACAGACCAGCAGCATAGAAGTGATCCCTAGAAAGCCTCATAATGTAAGCGCATGGACGACAGTTAAGGAGCCTACATGTATAGCAGAAGGCGTCAGGGAAGGCGACTGCCTGTCATGCCACAATAAAGTCCAGGAACCGATCGCTAAGACAGATCATGTATGGGGCACAGACTATAAGGTGGACAAAGCGGCTACATACGGAGCTGCAGGCTCTAAATCACATCACTGTACGGTATGTGACACTATTCAGCCGGGCTCGCAGGTAGCTATCGCCAGACTGGCGGTGAAAGGGACGACGCTCCGGAAACCAAAGGCGATCAAGAAGGGCTTCACTGCAAAGTGGGTAAAAGGAACTGATGTTACAGGATATGAGATACAGTATGCACTGAACAGCAAGTTTACCAAGAGCAAAAAGACAGTGAAGGTGCAGAGTGCATCGACGGTCTCGAAAAAGATCAAAAAGCTGAAATCCAAAAAGAAATACTATATCCGCATCCGCACATACAAGGTGGAGAACGGTAATACTTACTATTCAGCATGGAGCGCTAAGAAGACTGTCAAGACTAAATAGCCTGCAGTAAAATCAACTGACAGAGGTGGTCAACATGTGCTGACCACCTCTGTTTTCTTTGTTTTAAGCCTTCACAAAGATTCTTTTTGACCTGTACAAAGGCTGCTATATAGACAATATCCGCGTCCTGCCATACTTTGAGTTTGCAAGCCATTGCTCGAGCAGGCAAAAAAGTGGGCCGGGGCATGTTATAATCAAATGGAACGTTAGAATACTCTGACCCGCAACACAAATCAATTTTACCGGGAGACACGCTGGATGGAAGTCGGAAAGAGGATAGCAAAGATCCGCAAGGATAATAACCTTTCACAGGAGAAGTTTGCTGAGAAATACTATGTAACACAGCAGACTGTCTCGCATTGGGAAAACGGCAAAAGCTTTCCTGATCTGGCAACACTTGTGAAAATCAGCGATGACTTCAACGTCTCCCTGGATGAGTTGCTGAAAGGAGACAAAGATATGGTCAGCAGTATAATGCGTTCTGTGAAACTGGGGAAATACTATAAATATGCGCTTATAGCAGTAATAGGCATTGCTGTTACAGTAGCGGCTGTGTTCGGAGTGCGCTATCTGGAGTACAGGAATGTGAGCAGGGAAGCCATGGCAAAATATGAAGCCGGCCTTGAAAAATATGGATTTGACAGGTTCGGGAATGGCTGGGACCTTGACTATGTGACATATATCAATGGAATACAGTATGTTGCAGATGAACCTTCACTTAGAAACTTTGACGAGGGCACGTGGGGAATCGTGAATCAAGGCGTGTTTGCGGTGATAGATCCTGAAAGCAGGCTGGGAATATCGACCGGATCCGGCGGGAGAGAGATCGATTATCATGTCGTCTTACGCTTATTTCATGACATGATCGACATAAGTGTGTATGAAGATCAGCCGGATAATAAAGAGATGTATTATCATAGTTTTGCCGGGCTTGTCGGAACGTACTCAGGCGATAGGGACGAAGGAGTAGAAGAGTCTGAAATGAGTTCTGTCGTCAGGCAGGTATACCGGGAGAATAAAGATGTGATAGACAGCGCATTTGCACAGGCGCTGGAGATGCAGGATACTTTGTACTGAAATGCATTTGGTATTCAGTGAATAGCAGCTGCAGCTGATTGGAGGAAAGAAATGGAAAACAGCAGAGCTTTAGATAAGATAAGAGGCTGTCTCGCCGGAGGGGCTATGGGTGATGCGCTCGGATATCCGGTCGAGTTTGACAGGCTCCGCAAGATACGCAAAGAATACGGCAAAAGTGGCATAACTGAGTATACGCTTGATTTTGCGACAGGAGCTGCTGTCGTTTCTGACGATACACAGATGACTCTGTTCACTGCTGAAGGCATTATTGCTGCTAAAAAAAGAGGAGTAACAGAACCGGCGGACAAAAGGCTGTATCCGTATGTGCACAGCGCATATCTGAACTGGTATGTAACGCAGGGACGGAAGCCGGTGAAAATGCCGGTGAAGGATATGCCTAACAGCAGGCTCATGGATATCCCGGACCTTTATATAACGAGAGCGCCGGGAATAACCTGTCTTAATGCACTGGGAGATCCTAAAAAGCGCGATCTGTATAAGCCGATCAACAACAGCAAGGGCTGCGGAGGTGTCATGAGAGTGGCTCCGGCAGGGATCCTTTATCCTGAAGCAACGCTCGAAAATGTCGTAGAGATGGGAGCTGAGATATCTGCCATCACTCACGGTCATCCTCTCGGCTGTTTCCCTTCCGGAATATTTGCTGCAATAGTTCATCAGGCAGTATGGAACGATGAAAAAAAGCCTCTTGCCGTGATGATAAAGAACGCAGTGGATGCAGCCCGCAATCTGTATGGAAAGAGCGATCTGTGGGAGGATCTTGAGGCTCTTGTCGACAACGCGGTAAGTCGTGCCGGTAATGAGAAATCTGATGAGGTCAACATAAAAGGACTGGGAGAAGGCTGGGTGGCTGAAGAGGCTCTTGCAATAGCCGTATATTGTGCCCTCAGATATGAGAATGACTTTTCAGCCGGTATAATAGCATCTGTCAATCACGATGGCGACAGCGACTCGACAGGGGCAATAGCAGGTAATATCCTGGGAGCACTGTGCGGATACGACATGATAGATGAGAAGTGGAAGAGAAATCTACAGTTTGATAAACTGATTGCTTTTTTCTCTAAACAGTGTTTAGAAGCATCGACGCTTGCGGCACCTTTGTAGCGCGTGTTATAATGCCTTGGGCATTTGTTATGGGCAGCACGGGATCCTACAGTCCCGCGCTGCTATTTACGAAAGAAAACAAAAATGAAGAAATCGACTATAGCTATAATAGGAGCTTTGATCATTGCCGTATGCGCCGGCGGAGCATATCATGCACATCAGGTCAAGATCAAGGCAATGCAGGACGAAGGCGTTACACAACTTATGGCGTCCGTAGATACCGGCCTTTACAGGGAGGCTGAGCAGAAAGAGATAGAGAAGATCCTCAAAAGCACTGAGGATTCGATCCGCAAGTCAAAAGACCAGACTGAGATAGATACACTGGTCGCGGATGCTTCGGCCAAGTTCAATGTCATGAAGACAGACACGGAGTATACAAAGGAAGAAGGGGTCGCCAAGCTGAAGGAGTCCATAGATCCGGAGCTCTACAGAGAGGCTGAAAAGAAAGAGATAAAGAAGATACTCAAGAGCACAGAAAAAGCGATAGGAGAGACCAAAAACCAGGCTGAGATCGACGCGCTGATCAAAAAGGCCTCCGCTCAGTTTGCAGAGCTCAAAACTGATGCAGAGTATACGGCAGAGGAAGAAGCCGCAGCGGCGGCAGCAGCTGCTGCTGCAAAGAAGAGCAGTAAGAAAAAATCTTCAGGCAGCAAAGGCTGTGTAGGAACAGGTTCTGATGTCTTCAATTGATATAACGGATAACACAAATACAGAGCAAAACAAAGGTTTGAGAGACTCTAAGGAAAGGGTCTCTCAATTCTCGTATATAAAGACAGCTGCATGCTTCGCGATAGTCCTTCTGCATTGTTTCAACAACGCCAGGGTCTATCACATGGAAGGGCTGACTGACGGTCAGATAACGACAGCGTTTGCGGCATGCGCATCACTGATGTGGGCAGTACCGTGCTTCCTGATGGTTACAGGAGCGCTGCTCCTCGACAGGGACCGCGTTATTCCGCTATCCAAGCTATTTGGTAAATACATAAAGCGTATGCTCATCGCGCTGGTGGTTTTCACGGCAATATTTACTGTGATAAGACACGATCCTGCTGCCGGCACAAGTATTGCAAGCGAGTTTGCAGAGGGCCTTTTCCTCAATCACTGTATGGCCTATCTGTGGTACCTTTACATGATGCTTGCGATCTATCTGCTGATGCCGCTCATCAAGGCGATAGTCAACAGGCTGACAGACAGGCAGCTCGGCATACTGGCCGCAGTGCTGCTGCTCATATGCTCCATATTGCCGCTCGCTTCATATCTCGGTGTCGATGCGGCGCTGTACATCCCAACGTGGATCGTATACGGAGTATATCTGATTATAGGTTTTCTGCTTTACAGGCATAACATGGACTGGCGCATCGCAGCTGTTTTGCTGGTGATATGTACCATCACACTGCCGCTTATAACAGTAAAACTTGCGCCGACGGAGATCGATGCATCGGGCCTGACGGCTTATAACTCACCGCTCGTAGTTATGCAGTCGGCTGCGGTATTCTCGCTGATGCTGAGGATAAAGAACAAGGCAGGCAGGCTCATAGAAAACATAGACAGATGCTCATTCGGCATCTATCTCATCCACATGATATTCATAAGGCTCACAATGAAAGAGCTGGGATTCGATCCGTTTGACTACGGTTTTGCGGGATTCATTATTACAGCTGTTGTGTTCTTCGCGGCATCTTTCGCGATCACTTACGGGCTGAAAAAATTCAGATTATTCAGCTTTCTTTAGTAAAAGGAGATATATACATGAAGAGAAAATTAGCTATTCTTATCGCTGTGGCAATGATGTTTACATCGATGCCATTCTACGCATTCGCGGACGATGGTGCGCCTGCGGACGGAAATGAGCAGCCGGAAATTACCGTGGAAGAAAACGAGGTTACGGAGGTTACGGAAAACAGCGAACCGGCACTCTCTGCAGAAGAGAACAATGGCGAAGAGAGTTCAGTTACTGAAGAGCCGGGAACAGACGAGCCTCAGCCTGAAGATCCGGAACCGCAGATCATCACGGGATGGAATGCGGATCATACCGCATACTACGAAGAGAACGGCAAACCTCTTACTTCTACAGTCAGGTCGATCGACGGCGTTCTCTGCTATTTCAATGCCAATGGTCTGTACGACACATCAAATGGCTGGAAGACCGTTGCGGATGGAACATACTATTATATAAAGAGCGGCAAGATAGTTACGGCTCCGACTGTGGTCAAGGGATCAAAGAAGGTCAAATACTACTACAATAAAAAGAAAAAGAAATGGCAGACAAAAAAGATCAAAAAAGCCAGGACCAAGATGAAGACAGTCGAAACCAATTACATGTACATGTTCCTCAGTGACGGAAAGCTCAAAACGACTGCAGGCATCTACAAGCTCAATGGCAAGGAGTACTATGGACTGGGATCCGGCGCGATCAAGACCGGCTGGGCAGCCATCGTTGAAAAGAAAAAAGGCAAGGCCGTATATTTCAGCACGAAAAACGGCGCGATGGTAAAGAATGCAAAGGTAGGATATATCAAGATCCCAAGCAGCGGCAGACTCGGAGAAGCGTACTATCGCGGCGTAAAGCGCCTTGACAAGATAGGATGGTCGCTGAAAAAGGCATACAGATGGTCAGCAAGAATGAAGTATCAGGGAAGATCGTACCGCGCAAGGAACTCCGAGACCTACGCGATCAAGGGCTTCAAGAAAGGACGCGGAAACTGCTACTGCATGGCTGCCACTTTCTACATCATGGCAAAGCTGCTTGGCTACGATGTGCACCAGGTAGAGGGCAGGGTGGATCTGCCGCATTCGTGGACCGTCATCAGACAGGATGGCAGAGAATGGGTATATGATCCGAACTTCACCAATGAAACAGGACGCAACGGCTGGAAGATCTCATATGGCCAGAAGGGCACATGGAGATACAACCACTATCACAAAATGAACTAGTAAAATAATCAAGCCACAAGGGGGCATGGTCAGTCTTCACCGACAACGGCCATGCCCTCAGTTATTATGTCATCCAGCTTGCGGTAAGGCGTACGCCCGTATTTTTTATCTCCGACGAAAGAGGAATCGCCCAGTATCAGGGAATCCGAAGCCTCGTTGTAATTCAGGAAAAACTTTATTTTGTTTCGCAGCGACCAGTCCGTGCTGTCCAGAATAAAAGCATGATCATTCCAACTGAGCAATAATTCGCCGGAAGATACTTTCTCGCATGATGATTTGAAGTAGACTCCCTGACCAATCTGATCAAGTCCGGTAACGCGTCCGAAATCGGTGGAGGCAATTTCTTTTCCTTTAGAGGAATCCATGACATGCATTCTGAACATTAATGGCTCCGGTTCCTCTGCTGTGAGAATGAAACCGTCTTCGGTCATGCACATCGATTGAATATTGTACGGAATGTCATCCGCCGACCACTTTAGCTTTCCGTTAAAATCATATGCGCTTATGACATTGCTGCTGTCTTTGATGATGAGAAGCTTGCGCCCGGCATCAATGATCATATTGTTATCATTCATACTGAAATCATCTTCCGGAGAGAATTCCTTTACAGGCATTAATGAATAATTTCCTGCCGCAATATCCAGAGTTATGATCTCAAGGGAGTGCTTTTCCACCCATTCGTTTGTGTCAGGATCCAGATAGGATGTTTTACGTTCCACAGGGCAGTATAAAAGCCCTCCTTTTTCGTCGCAGACGACCGGCTCGCCATCAGCGTCATTAAACTGAAAGTATTCACTGAGGAAAAGATCTTTATTCACGTTGCCTTCAGTCGAATTCTCTGAAGACACAAGTTTTATGAATTCCGTATCGCCGCTGGCTGCATCGACTGTAATGACCGGGACGGAATCACCTGCATATATTTCGATAAAATAGGCTTTGCCTGTTTCTTCTTTAAATCCTGCGTAGGATGCAAAAGCCCAGTCGCTTTCAGTACCGGGTGAAGAGAGCTCTTTATCATAGACGACCTCTCCATTCTCTGCTTTTCTGCTTATGATACGCGCCGCAGTATTGTCATTGCTCGAACCTGTTACCTCAATAAAGCAGTCTCCTGATGAAAAGAATCCATACGCGTAGGCATCCTCTTCATAGGAAATATCCTGTTCAAACGGCTGCCACCTGGAGTCGATCCCGTTGACTTCGTATTTCGTCAGTGAATGCTTGTCACTCTCCCTGCTCCCGCCGGTGATCATATAGAGCCCGTGCATGTCATGACTGGCATTATTCCGGCGAGCTATAATGTTATCAGCGAACACATTGTGAGAAACCCTGTTCCTCTTCGTCTCAGGCACATAGACAGCTTCATTGCCGTTTTTCAGGATGGCCCAGATCTGTCCGCTGCCATCAGTAGTATATCCGCGGGCAACTATCGGAGACTGATATTCTATTTCGTCTATAATGTCTCCATCCTTGCTGATCCTTGTCATGTTGCTGCCTGTAGTGCAGAAGATATCCTCCTCATTGACCGGCGGTGCAGGCTGATCATATGCTGGGTCAAATGTCGGCATCCCGCAGTAGTAACCGCTGTAATCCTTGTTCCATATCTCCTCCAGAGTCGGTGACGCAAAACAGGATACGAACAGGCTGCGATAAGCATAATCTGTGAATGTATAAGTATAATCTACGCCGAGACTGATGTAATCACTGTGTATTACCTTTGCATAATCGTATGTATCAGGACGCTCATTGCAGCCGCAGATAATGATCTTGTCCTTGCCGAAGAAACGTACGTCAGATATACATGCCTTGATTGCTTTCTGCATTTTGCCTGTTTCTGTATCAATCAGTTCAAGCTGATCTTCAGTAAGGTTGTTTATCTCATGGACATATGCCAGATACTTTCCATCAGGTGATATAGCCAGGCATTCCGGAAGATCTTCTCCGGTATGGATGTCTTTCACTATTTTTCCTTTTTCAATATCTATCCGGATCAGACAGTAGTCATTTTCATAATTGGCAAACGCAATGGCCCACAGGGTGTTTCCGTTACGGCAATATTTATCCCGCATGCTGGCTTCGGCATCCGGCATTGATGGAATGCTCACGTCAAGCCGGTATTTCTCTTTGCCTGACGGCACATCCAGAGCAAAAATACTCTTGTTGGAGATAAGGAGAAGAGAGCCGTCATCTGAGACTTCCAGAGCAATGATTTCATGGCCCGCTTTGTACAAACCATCCGTATAATCGGTCAGCAATGCATCTCCGCTGTCTGCATCCCATATCCGCACACGGCCTCCCGCAAGCCGTCCTGCTGCATATTCATGGCCGCCCGCGGAAAACGGGATGGCATCATAGCAGCTGAAGTCTGAAGTGTACTGCCTTACGGCATTCCACTTGTGCTCCAGCGATGAATGATAGAGATTAAGGGCTTCTGAAATGGCAAGAACAGCTTCCGAGACGACTGGTCTGTCCTGATCCTTTGACGGAAGAGCCTGGAGCGCATAACGTATGGCGCCGATACGGTCTCCACGTTCGAGAGCCTCTTCAGACTGGGTGGCAAGGTTCAGAGATTCCTCGCGCAGGCTCTTGTTATAATTTGTCCGTATCTGCTGGTTGCTCCATATCAGGTAACCTACGGCAGAAGTAAGGAGAACAGCCGCAGATGCCAGAAGAGCTATCATCCTTCTCATTCTGTAATGCTTCTGCCTCTGCACGAGTTCGTCATAGCGGCATCCCATGATCGCGGCTATGAGTCTCGGCAGCTCTTCTCTGTCAGCTTTGCGGACAGGAAGCCTGTAATCACAGGAGAGGGGCTCTCTCATATTTCTGACAGTGTTGCCGTTCTCATCGACTATATCCTCATAAAGGATTTCCTCAGGAAGGACATCGAATGGTTCACCTTCCGTGATAACAGTAAGTATCTGATCGATAGTGTGGTTCTTAAGAAAGAACTCGATCTCGCGATGCACCCAGATGGATTCCTTGCTTTCCGGTGAACAGATAACAATGAGATAATCGGAATTTTCAAGGGCGTCCTCGATTATCGTGTTCAGATCCCCGGATACTTCAAGTTCGCCCTTGTCGAGGAAGACCCGCTTTATGCTATCCTTACCGGAATGAGTCTCGACTCCCTTAGGAAGTTTGAAGCTTTCCAGCTTGCGCTGAAGTTCGCGCGTGATCTTGTTGTCTCTGGGATTGTGGTTGTAAGAAATAAAAGCATCATAATGGTACATGGATCGCGCTCCTGTTTATCCGGATATTATCTTATGTAGACAATTATAACAGAGCGGGTGCTCAAAAGACCCGTACAAATGCCTAAAAACGAGTGTTTGCAGGATTTGGAGTCAAAATAAAATAATCCTGAAAAAGGTGTTGCTTTTGTACCACTGATTGCATAAAATATATGGGCGCGTCGTGGACGGCGCGTTCATTACTTATTACTTCTGCGCAGGGCAAACCTGCGCCAAAAGACCACAGGAGGTGTCAACATGAGAGATTATGAACTTCTATTCGTGCTTGATCCAAGCCTGGACGAAGAAGCCAAGGCAAACCTCGTTGAGACAGTAAAGTCTGTTATCAACGCTGGTGGCGAGGCCGGTGAAGCTGATGTTTGGGGAGACAGAAGACTCGCTTACAGCATCAACAAGAAGAACACAGGATACTATGTAGTTATCCCGTTCAAGGCCGAAGCAGACCTGCCGAAGGAACTCGACAGAAGACTCAGGATCAACGAAAACGTAATGAGACATATCATCGTTTGCCAGGACGAAGAGTAATCAGAAGGGAAGGTAAGTTATGAACAGTGTAATACTAATCGGAAGACTTGCCAGAGACCCGGAACTCAGCTATACGCCTAATACCCAGTCTGCTGTATGCCGTTTCACTATCGCGGTTGACAGACCAAGAAGACAGGGAGAAGATCAGGGCGCTGACTTCATCAGAATCACAGTATGGGGAAGACAGGCTGAGACTTGCGACCGCTACCTCAGCAAGGGCAGACAGGTTGCCGTCATGGGTAGGATCCAGACCGGAAGCTACAAGAACAGAGAAGGTGTCACAGTCTATACGACAGACGTCGTAGCCGACAGAGTAGAATTCCTCGGCAGCGGCAATGGTGGACAGGGCGTAAGCCGCGATACGTTCACCGGCAGAGAGCCGAGCTTCGGCGGTATGACACAGGACACCGGCTTCAGCGCTCCACAGGAATCGTTCAGCGGTTTCGATGACATGCCGGACACATTCCAGGCAGCTGAAGATGATATTCCATTCTAAGAAAGGGGAAAGCACGAATCATGGAAAGAAATTCAAGACCTAAGCGCATGAATACAGGCATCAGAAGACGTAAAGTCTGCCAGTTCTGTGCTGATCAGGACAAGAAGATCGACTACAAGGATGCAGAGACTCTTAAGAAGTACATCACAGAGAGAGGTAAGATCCTCCCTAGAAGAGTCACGGGCACATGCGCAATGCACCAGAGAGCAGTTGCGAAGGCTATCAAGAGAGCCAGAGTAGTCGCGATACTGCCATTTGACGCAGATCAGTAAAAACAAAACAGGGAGCCGGCCCGTGAAGGACCGGCTCTCTTTGTCATTGGGACATTTGGGAATGCCGGACAATAATAACGAGAGAAAAATAAAGAGAGCCGAAAAGAGGGTACCGGGACCTAAAAAGATACACAGGATGAGCAAACAGGCGCTGCACCGGTGGATCAGGTTCTTTTCGATTGCCTCTGTTTTGCTTGCTGCGGCCTTTACGCTGGCGGTAATAATGGCATTCAACCATTACAAGACTTATCCGGGAAAGGTCGAAAGGGACTCGTTGAGCTCACCGGGCAGGGGTTCCGACTTCATAGTTGTCAGCTGGGATGAGACTCACAGTACCGATGTGTATAAGGTGTGGGTCAAGGAGCGTGCCCTTGTCAGGGAAGATATGGAAAAGGCCGAAAAAGAGGACGGGCAGGATGAAAACGCTCCGATCACTCCCGATGGCAGCTGGCAGGAGTATGAGACGACCGTTCCCGAGATCACAGTCAAGGACCTGAAGGATGATACTTCGTATTCTTTCATCATCAGGGCAGACAACGAGAAAAAGGAAGGGACGGCAACTCAGCCGAGAAGCTTCAAAACCAAGAAGACCCAGAAAATAAAGGTAAATAAAAAGATCACAAAGTTTACTTTTAGCAAGCCGTTTAAACTGGGATCCGCGCAGACCGATCTTATTTACGAGTCGAGTGATCCTGAAGTTGCAACGGTCAATCCGGAAACCAACGAGATCGAGATCACCGGTGAAGGTGATGCGGAGATCAGGATCAGTGCAAAATCAACCCTGGAATTCGATGGAACAAGTAAGGTCGTAGAGCTGAAGGTCATCGATTCGACACCTGTAAGTGCCGGAGGCGCCTCTCCGAATATCATTTACCATCTGGATTCAGATAACTGCGAGGTGGTAAAAAGGATCACCGGTGCCGACGGAGCGGTCGTGCCGCAGGGGCTGGGCTATTCCGGAGATAAGTACATCGTTTCATATGGAATGGGAAGCCCTAACCGTATCATCAGCTTTGATGTCGATGGAGACGGCAAGAAAGTAAGCGTGCCTACCATTTCCATGGGCCATCCGAACGGATTCACGTATGCAGACGAGAACGGACGCTGCTACTGCGTCAAGGGGTGGACATCAAAGGTCTACACCTATGAACCGACCTCAGATACCTACGGGACAGTCAACCTGTCGTACGGATGCTCGGGCATAGGCTATGACAGAAAGGAAAAACTTCTCTACACGTGCTCGCGTACAGCGATGGTCGCATATGATATCAGCGACGGTTACAGCGTGAAATACAGGTGCGGTGTGGTCAGTCACGGCGGAAACGTGTACACTCAGGACTGCGGCGGCCATGCAGGTATCATGTTCAGATGCCTGTCGGGCAGCAATAAGCACGGCACTAACTATATCGACCTTTACGATATGAAGAAAGGCAGATATCTGGGGACGTTCTCCTGCGACCTTTCAGAGGTCGAGAGCTGCATAGTCGATGACGACGGTTTTCTCGAGATACTGGCCAACAACTCAAGCAACGAGGACTACATCTGGAAGACAGATCTTAATATCAACACCCTGGGTCAGGGATTATAGCACAATAAAAGAGCCATACAGATTTGTCTGTATGGCTCCCTTTTTTCTTAACCTTTCCTGAGCTCGGCGATCTTCTGCCTTGCGGTTATGGCGAGGTAGAGGATCTCATTGGCCGGAGTCGGTATGCCGTGCTTCTTGCCGAGTCTTACGACTTCACCGGCGTACTCGTCTATCTCTATAGGCCTGCCTGCTTCATAATCCTGAAGCATAGACATCTTCTTGTCAGGCGGGAAGTTTATGAGCATCTCGATTATCTCATCACGGTCGTCCTCTGTCAGATTGACACCTTCTGCCCACGCGATCTCGAGGATCTCATCCATCAGCATCTTCATCAGAGCTCTGACTTCCTCGACCTGTCCGAAGAATCCGCACTCTGCCTGAACTTCTACGGCTGTCTGGCTGGCGCCGGTATTGAGCATCCATTTGCGCCATTTTGCTCTGAGCATGTCATCATATATCCTGACGTTGATGCCGAGCTCCTTGAGTCTCTCGTATGCTTCGACAACTTCAGGCTCAGGGTCGCGGTTGTCGGCATATCCTATCTGCATCTCGCCGAGAGTTCTGAAGTAGACCCTGCGGCTCATGCGGTGCGCATCTGTTCTGAGTACAACACCGTAGAAAGACCTGTTCTCAGGGAACTTTTCCCTGAGAAGTGTAGTGGTGGTGATGCCGTTCTCGATAGGGAGCAGGATGGTATCCGGATCTATGAGTGAACGGATATCTTCAATAACCGAATCCATGCTGTAAGTCTTTGCGGCAAGGATCAGAAGGTCGATGTGGATGTTCTGCGAAGGATCCGAGTAGACCTTCGGATAGAAGACTTCGTTGTTTACTGAGATTCCTTTCGTTCTGAGACGCTCGGCACGCTCACCTGTTGCGAGCAGGTAAACGTTCTCCGGATCTCTTTTATACATTTCATACATCAGTGCGCTTCCGACTGAACCGGCGCCCAGGATGCCTACTGTTTTTATCATTACAGTACCTCTCTTAATAAAAATATGGTATCTGTCATAAGCATAACAGATACCATACCGCATTTTCTATACTTTAAAAAGTTATTTCAGTTCATTTACGTTGAGAGGAGTCTTCCAGACATAATCGGTGTTGCTGCCCATGGTATTGATGAGTATCCTCAGATATCCGTCATTGCCGACGCAGGCACTTTCTATCTCTCCCAGAGTTACCTTTACCGAACCGAGATATGCGAAGTCTTCCGCTCTGTATATATCTATGAAGTTGGTCTTCTTTTTATTGGCGCCGCTTATGCAGTGGAAGATGAATCCGCCTCCGGCACCGCAGTCCTGAGTGTAGTGGAAAATGCCATGACTGCATCTCGGGAACAGCCTCCTGTGGGAGAAGGCTCCGTCAGCGCTGTAAGCCCTGATACCGCTGCGCGAGCTCGCGTAGATGGAATTGGTCGAATTGTCGTAGCCGGCTCCTGATGACGAGTACGGAGTTTTGGCTTTCCCGTACTTTCTTGTCGCAGGGTTCCAGGTGTATATCCTCCTGGTATTGCCTTTAAAAATGTAGCACAGTTTTGTGACAGGATCCCAGGCGATGCCGTTAGGGTGTCCGATCCTGAATGAAAATTTGGATGCTCTCAGGCGTTTGCCGCTTGAGGAATATGTCACGATGCTCTGTCCGGCTGCCATTCCGTAAAGAATGTAGTATTCACTGCCGGTAAAAGCCATACCCTGAGGGACTTTAGCTTTTTTTGTTCCCTTTATTGAAAAGATCCTGCTGCAGTTGGAGGAATTGAACGTGCATACGACCCTTGCCTTGCCGCCTCCTGTCGGATTAGTGAGCAGAGCTTTTGCGAGGTCGGACTTTCCTTCGAGTTCCTTCGGGGTCTTCTTTATGAAGAGAGAATCACCGAGCTTAATATAATCCCCGCAAACGTATACGATCCTGCCTCCTATCAGTGTTCTGTACCAGTTCTCATTTTTACCGGCGAATGATGCCGGCAGCTGAAGATACATCAGCGTGCCCATTGCCATGGTGCCGATTTTTTTGAAGTTCGTGGCCGGACCTGACCTGTAATTAAGAGCATCCGTGGCAACTGCGGCAGTGCTGCTGAAAGTGACGCTGTTTACGAAATCAGATCTGATATACCCGGAAACCTTGCCTGATGTTACATAATACCAGCGTGCTGTTGCTGCCAGGCTCTTTTCTGTAAAGATCTCCTTGTAGATCGTGAGCTTCGCGCCTTTCTTAAGTACAGCTACCGATGAAGCTGAGGTACTGACTGAATTTCTGAGATTGACGCCGTCATCACTTACCGTGCCGGATGCAGTTATCGCTGCAGCACTGGATGTGAATGCAGGGACGTTAAGGACCGGCAGGACAGTGAAGATCATTGCAGCCGCCAGTATGCAGGCAACTGCTTTTACTTTTAAATTGCTTTTCTTTTTCATGATGCTCTCATCCTTTTTTAGATGCGAACCGACCGGCCTGCACGTTCCTTGTGAAGCCGGTATGTGTCCATTGAAATTATAGAAAGCAGGACTCAAAGCTCTCAACAATTCTTTACAAACAAAAACCTTTATATTTAGTAAGGCAAAAAAGCCTCAAAGCCTTGAGGTTTCGCAATTAGAACACAAAAAACGGGCTGCGAGGATATATAATATTAACGTTATGAATATGTGGGATATTATTTATACATTTACAACATGGGTAGCGAGGGTACACGAGCACGTCCTTCAGATCAATGATGCAGGCGGCTGGTACTTCGACGACAAGCAGCTGCACTTCATCGTATTCGGACTATTCGGTATGGCTCTTATCTTTGTGCTGTACCCGCTGTTCAAATTCCTTGCAAAGCGTGATCACACAATGGTGATCACCTGGCTTTACGTGTTCACGGTGATAATAGTACTGGCTTTCGCAATAGAGGTAGGACAGTGGTACACAGGTACCGGTGTCATGGAGAGCCAGGACATCGCTTACGGCATCACCGGCTTTCTTGCCATGTTCCTTATTTTTGCCATACTGCGCGGTCTTTACCACGGCATAAAGGCGATGTTATATAAGGACAACAGAAAGACCAGAGTCTACTCAAGGGACGAACTTAACCTCGACGACAAGTAGTATAAACGGGAGGAACGATGAAAAAGGTCGGACTGATCATGGGAAGCGACAGCGATCTGCCTGTAGTGCAGAAAGCAGCCGCTGTTCTTAAAGAGCTTGGGATCCCTTATGAAGCGCACGTGTATTCGGCGCACCGCACGCCTGCTGAGGCAAGATCATGGTCGCTGGCGGCAAGGGATGAAGGCTTTGGCGTCATTATAGCCTTCGCCGGCATGGCAGCTCACCTGGCAGGAGCGATCGCTGCAAACACTACGCTCCCGGTTATCGGAGTGCCATGCAGGAGCGCTGCGCTTGACGGCATGGACGCTCTTTTATCGACCGTGATGATGCCGAGCGGTATCCCGGTCGCAACTGTCGCGATCGACGGAGGCAAAAACGCAGCGCTCCTTGCCGCCGAGATACTGGCGCTTTCAGATGAAGAACTTGCTCAGGCACTCATCGCGCGCCGCGAAGCAGAGTCGGAGGCGGTTCTCAAAAAGGACCGGGGAATCGCGGACCGCATTTAATTTTTGATAAAAGGGAGTCTTTAAAATGCAGCGGCCGGAGACTCCGCTGCGTATAGCCGCGGCGAGGCGCGAGCCGTGCTCCGGACGATGGATTTTAAAGGCACATGTTATAAGTATTAAGGAGGACTAAGATGAAACTGGTTTACACAGGAAAGACCAAGAATGTATTTGAACTCGAGAACGGCAACTATCTTCTGAAGTTCAAGGATGACGTTACCGGCAAGGACGGCAAGTTTGATCCGGGCGAAAACCAGATCGGGCTGACCATCGAGGGAGTCGGAGATATCAATCTTCAGATGACAGATTACTATTTCAATAAGATCAACGAAGCAGGCATCAGAACACACTATGTAAAGGCCAACTTCGATGACACTACAATGGAAGTAAAGCCGGCAAAGGTCTTCGGACACGGACTCGAGGTCATCTGCAGACTCAAGGCTGTCGGCAGCTTCATCAAGAGATACGGCGAATACGTTGAGCCGGGAACAGATCTCCCTTACTATGTAGAAACTACATTCAAGAACGACGCACTCGGTGATCCGCTGGTCACAAAGGACGGCCTCGTAGTTCTCGGTGTCATGACTGAGGAACAGTATGACGACCTCAGAGACATGACTCAGAAGATCACAAAGATCGTTGCTGATGACATGAAAGAAAAGGGACTCGACCTTTACGATATCAAGTTTGAATTCGGATATGATGCAGACGGAAAGGTCATGCTGATCGATGAGATCGCATCGGGCAACATGCGCGTATACAAGGACGGCGAGTACATCGAGCCGCTCAAGCTTAACGAACTCTTCTTCGCGTAAACCGAAAGGACAGGTGACATGGGCGGATTTTTCGGCATCACCTCCGTCGACAACTGCATACTTGACGTCTATTTCGGCGTAGATTACCATTCCCACCTCGGCACCCGCCGGGGCGGTTTGGCCTCATATGATAAAGAGCGGGGCTTCCAGCGCGAGATCCATAATATCGAAAACGCGCCTTTCCGGACGAAATTTGAGGGTATTGTCAGCAAGATGAAAGGCAATGCGGCGATCGGCTGCATAAGCGACATGGATCCTCAGCCGCTGCTCTTCCGCAGCGCTGCAGGTGTATATGCGATCTGCACCGTGGGCATAATCAATAATGTCGACGAGATCGCGGATATCGTGCTCAAGGGATCGCATGGACATCTCGAGGCCATGACAGGCGGAAGGATCAACCAGACCGAGCTCGCAGCGGCACTCATCTCTGAGAAGGATGATCTTGTAGAGGGCATCAGGTACGCACAGGAGACGATCGACGGTTCGGCAACGATACTTGTGCTCAAAGAGGGCGGCAGCATAATCGCTGCCCGGGATCTCAAGGGAAGGCTTCCTATGAGCATCGCGGTGGGCGAAGGCGCTTCAGCAGTAAGCTTCGAATCCTTTGCTCTCCACAAAGCCGGATTTGAGGAAACAAGGGACCTCGGTCCGGGAGAGATAGTAGAACTCACACCGGGCAGCTGCAGACAGCTTATGGCTCCCGGAGATGAAATGAAGATCTGCGCTTTTCTCTGGAGCTATTACGGATACCCGACCACGACTTACGAGGGCGTGAACGTAGAGGTCATGCGCTACAGGAACGGACGCATAATGGCCAGAAATGACAAGGCGAACAGCTTTGACACATCGCAGGTCGACTATGTCGGCGGAGTTCCCGACAGCGGAACCCCGCACGCGATCGGTTATTCAAACGAGACGCATCTGCCTTTTGCGAGGGCATTCATAAAATACACGCCTACATGGGCACGAAGCTTCATGCCGACTACACAGGCGGAGCGCAACAAGGTCGCAAAGATGAAGCAGATCCCGGTGACCGAGCTCATCAAGGGAAAGAACCTTCTCTTCGTGGATGACTCCATCGTCCGCGGCACACAGCTTCGTGAGACCGTAGAGTTCCTCTACGACAACGGCGCGAAGGCGGTCCATATGAGATCTGCCTGCCCGCCTATCATGTACGCGTGCAAGTATCTCAACTTCTCGCGAAACAGGAGCGACATGGATCTCCTCTCGAGGAGGATAATCGTTGAGATCGAAGGGGAAGAAGGACTCAAGCATCTTGACGAGTATTCGGATGCAAACACCGAACGCGGACGCAGGATGCGCGAGGTCATCGCCGAGAAGATGGGCTTCGAAACACTGGAGTTCCAGACACTCGACGGTGTCGTTGAGGCGATAGGGCTTCCATCGTGCAAGCTCTGCAAATATTGCTGGACAGGTAAGGACGACTAGAGAGACAGGCAGTGCAGGAGCAGACAGAACAGAAGGTGTTCAATGATTACGAATTCATCATCAAACAGTTACAAAGCGGCAGGAGTCGACATCACGGCGGGATACAAGGCGGTGGAGCTCATGAAGAAGCACATCGCGAGGACTACAGTCCCGGGCGTGATGGGTCAGGTCGGCGGTTTCGGCGGCCTGTTCGAGCTTGATCTTGAAGGCATAAGCAAACCTGTACTGGTGAGCGGCACGGATGGTGTCGGCACCAAACTGAAGCTCGCATTCATGCTTGACAAGCACGATACCATCGGCATCGACTGCGTGGCAATGTGCGTCAACGACGTCATCTGCGTGGGAGCAAAACCGCTGTATTTTCTCGACTATATAGCATGCGGCAAAAACTACCCGGAAAAGATCGAGCAGATCGTGGCGGGAATATGCGAAGGCTGCGTTCAGTCCGGAGCCGCACTCATCGGCGGTGAGACTGCCGAGATGCCGGGATTCTATCCTGTGAATGAATACGACCTGGCAGGATACTGCACGGGCATCGTAGACAAAGACAAGATCATAGACAACAGCCGCATGGCTGAGGGAGACATCATCATCGCTCTTCCGTCAAGCGGCGTTCATTCGAACGGATTCTCGCTGGTACGCAGGGTATTTGCACTCGACAAGCCTGATCTCATGGCGATGAAGGCCGGCAACACCGAGCTCGAAGGAAGATCTCTCGGAGATGTGCTGCTCGAGCCTACAAAGATCTATGTCAAGCCTATCCTTGCGCTCATCGACAGACTCGGAGCTGAAAGGATCAAAGGCATCTCACACATAACGGGCGGCGGCTTCTACGAGAACATTCCGAGGTCGATCCCGGCCGGACTGACGGCAAGGATCGCCCGCAAGGCCATCAGAGTGCTGCCTATTTTCGACCTCATCGCAAAGGTCGGAGTCATCAGCGATCACGACATGTTCAACACTTTCAACATGGGCGTTGGCATGACAGTGATAGTATCGCGCGAGGATGCACCAACAGCGCTGAATGTGCTGAGAGAGAACGGTGAGGACGCTTATGTGATAGGCGTTATCGCACGCGGATCCGAGAAGATTACGATAGAATAAAATATATTTTTCTCTGCTACTGTATTATAATAGTTTCAGAGAAACAGCGGCGTTGCCGTAACTAACTTTTCGAGGGATTAGACATGACAGATAAAGCAAGGATCGCTGTAATGGTCAGCGGTACAGGAACCAATCTGCAGGCCCTTATAGATGCCCAGAGTTCGGGCCTCATCGAAAAGGGCGAGATCGTGCTCGTCATCTCCAACAGAGAAGACGCGTACGCTCTTGAGCGCGCGCGTAAAAATGGTATCGAGTCCTTTGTCATTACGCGCAAGGCAAGCGGCGGACAGGCGGGATTTGAGGAAGCGTGCTGCGAGATCATCGATTCCAGGAACATAGATCTCATAGTGCTCGCCGGATTCCTTATGATACTCAGCAAGGACTTCGTGACGCGCTACGACCATAAGATCATAAACATACATCCGTCACTAATTCCGTCGTTCTGCGGAGACGGATTCTATGGGCTGAAGCCTCATATCGCTGCGCTCGAAAGAGGCGTAAAGGTAACGGGCGCTACCGTTCATTATGTGAACGAGATCGCTGACGGCGGCGAGATAATCGCGCAGAAAGCGGTCAGTGTAGAAGAAGGCGATACGCCTGAGATACTCCAGAGGCGTGTTATGGAACAGGCCGAGTGGCTTATTCTGCCGGTAGCGGTGGCAAAGATCTGCCGCAAGATTGTAAAGGAGAGACATGGACACTTATAAAGTCAGGAAATTCGGTGATGCGGTAGAGGGAAACAGATATCCCGGCCGCGGCATCGTGGTCGGACAGTCCTGCGATGGCACCAAAGCTGTCATCGCATATTTTATTATGGGACGGTCTGAGAATTCGAGAAACCGTGTATTCGTTGAAAGGGACGGAGCTGTTTTCACTGAGCCGTTCGACATTTCGAAGCTCGAGGATCCGAGCCTCATAATATATGCGGCGGTCAGAACATACGATAACCATCTGATAGTCACGAACGGCGATCAGACAGACACCATATACGACGGTCTTGCTGAGGGCAAGTCGTTCTATGAGGCGCTTGAGACGAGGTGTTTTGAGCCTGATGCTCCGAACTTCACCCCTCGCATCAGCGCGGAGGCGGTATTCGGCGACGGGACTTTCAGATACAGGATGAGCATACTCAAGAGTGCCGATGCAGAGGGAAGCGCATGCAACCGCTTCGGATATGACTATGCTCCTGTAGCGGGTGTGGGACACTTCATCCATACTTACGAGCACGACGGCAATCCGCTCCCTACATTCCGCGGCGAGCCTGAACGCGTGGAGATCCTTGATGACATAGACGCGTTCACTGAAGAGATCTGGAACGCGCTGGATGAAGACAACAGGATCTCGCTGTACGTGAGATACACGGATGTTTCAAGCGGAAAAACAGAATGCCGGCTTATAAATAAACATTGCTAGTTACACAGGCGGCCGGGACGAATATGTTTCCGGCGACAGCCTGCGCCATTAGGAGAATATGGAATGAAAGAATTCGAACTCAAATACGGTTGTAACCCTAATCAGAAACCGGCGAGGATTTTCATGGAGGGCGGCGCTGAGCTGCCACTTGAGGTCCTGAACGGAAGGCCGGGATACATAAACTTTCTTGACGCGCTGAACTCGTGGCAGCTCGTCCGCGAGCTCAAAGAGGCTCTCGGACTGCCGGCTGCCGCTTCATTCAAGCATGTCAGCCCGGCAGGCGCCGCCGTAGGGCTCCCGCTGACGGATAAGATGAAGAAGGCATGCTTCGTTGACGATATCGAGGGCCTGGATGACTCACCGCTTGCCTGCGCGTATGCAAGGGCAAGGGGCACGGACCGCATGTGCTCATTCGGTGACTGGATCGCTCTGTCGGATATCTGCGACGAGACAACAGCGCGCATCATCAAGCGCGAGGTCTCGGACGGAGTCATCGCGCCGGGCTACACAGAAGAGGCTCTGGAGCTTCTGAAACAGAAGAAAAAGGGCGGCTATAACATAGTGCAGATCGACCCGGATTATCTTCCTCCTGAGAAGGAGACGAAGCAGGTGTTCGGAGTCACTTTCGAGCAGGGACACAACTTCTTTAAGATCGACCGCGAGCTTCTCTCAAATGTCGTGACAGAGAAGAAGGAGCTCCCTGAGGAAGCCGTACGCGACCTCATCGTGGCTCTGATCACTCTCAAATATACTCAGTCGAATTCCGTATGCTACGCGCACGACGGACAGGCTATAGGGGTTGGCGCGGGTCAGCAGTCCAGAGTGCACTGCACAAGACTCGCGGGCAGCAAGGCAGACACATGGTTCCTGCGCATGCATGATAAAGTGCTGGGCCTGCCTTTCAAAGACGAGATAAGACGTCCTGACAGAGACAATGTCATCGACGCTTACATAAACAAGAATGAAGAGGACTGCTGCGCAGAAGGCGTATGGCAGAAGTATTTCACAGAGCAGCCGGAGCGTTTCACGGATGAGGAACAGAGGGCGTACCTCGATTCGATCAGCGGAGTATCGTGCGGATCGGACGCGTTCTTCCCGTTCTTCGACAACGTGCAGAGAGCAGCCGCATCGGGTGTTAGCTATATAGCACAGCCAGGCGGTTCGATCCGCGATGACGCAGTTATCGACTGCTGCAACAGGCTCGGAATAGCAATGGCCTTCACAGGCATGCGTTTATTCCATCATTAAAACTGCAAAGAGTGAAATGGAAGGAGCGTCCGGGATGGATATTCTGGTAGTCGGAGGAGGCGGCCGCGAGCACGCCATAATAAAGAAGCTGAGAGAGAACGCCGGTGTAGACAGGATCTACGCACTGCCGGGCAACGGCGGCATCGCTATGGACGCCGAGTGCTATCCGGTAAAGGCGACTGACATAGAGGGCATCAAGGCCTTCGCTAAGGAACACAGACCTGACTATGCTGTTGTGGCTCCCGATGATCCGCTCGTGATGGGCTGCGTCGATGAGCTTACCAACATCGGCATCCCGTGCTTCGGGCCGAACGCGGCTGCGGCCGTGATAGAGGGCAGCAAGGTGTTCTCGAAGAACCTCATGAAGAAGTACGGAATACCGACTGCACGCTATCATACATTCGACAACATTGACGATGCACTCTACTACCTTGAGAGCGCGCCTGTACCTACAGTCATAAAGGCTGACGGTCTGGCTCTCGGAAAGGGCGTTGTGATCGCGGAAACACGTGAGGATGCCGTAGATGCCGTCAGGTCGATGATGCAGGATCACAAATTCGGAGAGAGCGGCGACCGCATAGTCATCGAGGAGTTCCTCGAGGGACCGGAGGTTTCGGTGCTCGCGTTCACGGACGGCAAGACAATAGTCCCGATGATAAGCTCGATGGACCACAAGCGCGCAGGCGACGGTGACACGGGCCTCAACACGGGCGGCATGGGCACCGTCGCACCAAATCCGTATTATACGGATGAGGCGGCGGCACGATGCATGGAGGAGATATTCGTGCCGACGATGCGCGCGATGAACGCAGAGGGCCGCACGTTTAAGGGCTGCCTGTACTTCGGCCTCATGCTTACGGCAAAGGGCCCTAAAGTCATAGAGTACAACTGCAGGTTCGGAGATCCTGAAGCACAGGTGGTACTCCCGCTCCTCGAAACAGACCTTCTGACTGTCATGCAGGCGGTCACCGAGGAGAGACTGGCGGATATCGATGTTAAGTGGAAGGAGGACAGCGCATGCTGCGTGATCGCCGCTTCAGACGGATACCCGATCAGCTATGAAAAAGGATATGAGATATACATCCCTGATGATGTTCTTCCGCATGTATACGTTGCCGGCGCCGTCGAAGAGGAGGGCAGACTGCTCACCTCCGGCGGAAGAGTGCTGGGTGTCACGGCTGTAGAGCCGACACTGGCAGAAGCCATAGAAGCATCGTATGACATGCTCGACAGGATAGATTTTGCAAACAAGTATTACAGAGCGGATATTGGACAGAGAGCGCTTAAAGCTTTCAGATAGAAGGAGCGAATAATGGTCTACAGGATATACGTAGAGAAAAAAACCGGCCTTGCGAACGAGGCGGCCGCACTCAGGAGCGATATAAAGACGCTGCTTGGAATCGACCGCATCGAAGACGTCAGGGTCATTAACAGATACGATGTTGAGAACATCGACGAGGCACTGTTTGCGGACTGCAGATGGAAGGTGTTTGCTGAACCTCAGCTCGATAACACTTTTGACTCGCTTGAGGAGCTGACAAACCTTTTCGTTGACGACAACGGTTATGCGTACGACGACGAGGAGAGGACACACAAGGCAGCCTTCGTATTCGCTGTCGAAGCGCTTCCGGGACAGTATGACCAGCGTGCGGACTCAGCTGAACAGTGCGTACAGATAATCAGCCGCGGAGAAAGACCGACGGTAAGGTTTGCAAGAGTATACGTGCTCTGCGGAGAGCTCATGCCGGCAGATATAGACGCCGTCATGAATTATGTGATCAACCCGGTAGAGACGAGAGCGGCTTCTCTCGAAATGCCGGAGACTCTCGAGATGCATTACGATATCCCTACAGAGGTGAAAGTGCTCGAGGGCTTCAACAACATGACTGAAGCCGAGATGAGAGGCTGCATCAAGTCGATGGGACTCGCAATGGATGAAGCGGATCTCGCTATGTGCATGGAATACTTCCGCGACACAGAGCACAGGGATCCTACGATCACAGAGCTCCGCATGATAGACACCTACTGGTCCGATCATTGCAGACATACGACATTCAACACGGTGATCGACAGCGTCACCTTTGAAGATCCTCTGCTCGAGAAGGCCTACAAGGATTACCTGAGCGTCAGAAGAGAGCTCGGAAGGGACAAGCCTGTTACCCTCATGGACATCGCGACGATCGCGGTAAGGCTTCTGAAGAGAGAAGGCAAGCTTGACAAACTCGATGAGTCAGAAGAGATCAACGCATGCACGGTAATGGTGAACGTCGAAGTCGACGGTGAGAACGAGCCGTGGCTGCTGCTCTTCAAGAATGAGACACACAACCATCCGACTGAGATCGAACCGTTCGGCGGAGCGGCGACATGCCTCGGCGGATGTATCAGAGACCCGCTTTCGGGAAGGGCATATGCTTACTCCGCAATGAGAGTCACCGGCGCGGCAGATCCGCTGCAGCCTGTATCGGAGACACTGCCGGGCAAGCTCCCGCAGAGATCGATCACGACCACTGCTGCAAGGGGCTATTCAAGCTACGGAAACCAGATCGGACTGTGCACGGGTATAGTCGATGAGATATATCATCCGGGATACGCTGCAAAGCGCATGGAAGTCGGCGCTGTCATGGCGGCGGCTCCGGCAGTCAACGTAAGAAGAGAACGTCCGGAACCGGGCGACGTAGTCATGCTGCTCGGCGGATCCACGGGACGCGACGGTATCGGCGGTGCGACCGGCTCTTCCAAGGCTCATGACGTGCACTCGGTAGAAACATGCGGCGCAGAAGTCCAGAAGGGCAACGCGCCGGAAGAGCGCAAGATACAGAGACTCTTCCGCGACGGTATCGCGACCCGCATGATCAAGAAGTGCAACGACTTCGGAGCGGGCGGAGTCAGCGTAGCCATCGGCGAGCTGGCAGACGGCCTCGACATCGACCTCGATGCAGTTCCTAAGAAATACGAAGGCCTCGACGGCACTGAACTTGCAATAAGCGAGTCTCAGGAAAGAATGGCCTGCGTTATTTCAGCAGATAACGAGAAGCTGTTCAAGCTCATCGCGAGCGGCGAGAACCTACAGTGCGTGAAGGTGGCGACGGTCACAGAAGAGCCGCGTCTCGTAATGCGCTGGAACGGAAACAAGATAGTAGACGTCTCCAGAGAGTTTCTCAACTCGAACGGAGCGGACAAACATATAGACATCGCACCTGAGTCGCCGCGCGACTGGAAGTCGACAAGCTTTTACGGCAGCAGCAGAAGCTTCAGCGCAGGCATGCGCAGAGTCGCTGCAGACCTCAACACCTGCTCGAAGCAGGGACTGTCGCAGCGCTTTGACTCCACGATCGGAGCCGGCACGGTGCTCATGCCTTTCGGAGGCATCAATCAGATCACACCGATCCAGGCGATGGTGCACAAGATCCCGCTGGAGAAGGGCAATACTGACGACTGCTCACTCATGGCATGGGGTTACAACCCGTACATCTCCGAGGCATCGCCATATCACGGTGCATACCTCGCAGTCATTGAATCGGTATCAAAACTGATAGCAACAGGAGCATCCTTCAAGGATGTATACCTCTCGTTCCAGGAGTACTTCGGATCACCTAAGCAGGACGGAGCAAGATGGGGCAAGCCTTTCGCGGCCCTGCTCGGTGCGTTCGAAGCTCAGATCGGACTCGGCATCGGATCGATAGGCGGCAAGGACTCCATGAGCGGAACGTTCGAAGGACTCGATGTGCCTCCTACGCTCATCTCGTTTGCGGTCACCATGAGCAAGACGGGCAATATCGTTTCGCCTGAATTCAAGAAGGCAGGGCACAGAGTGGTGCTGTTCAGGCCTTACTTGGATGAGGACGGCAGCGGCGCAGGAAAAGGGCTTCCGAAGGCCGATTCTCTCATCAGACTGTGGAACAAGGTGTCTGAGATGGCCGCATCAGGTGAAGCGGTCGCTGCATATACACCGGGCATCGGAGGCATAGCAGAAGCAGTGATGAAGATGAGCTACGGAAACGGCATCGGATTCAGCTTCGAGCCAATGGATCTGGAGGATATCTTCGGGTACTGCTACGGCGGAATGATACTCGAAGTCACCGATACGGCAGATATCACCGGACGCTCGTTCGACATAGAACTTCTCGGATATACTACAGAGGAGCAGACAATAAGCTGGGGAACTGAGAGCATAGGACTCGCAGAACTGCTCGGACTGTATCAGGGCAGACTCGAGACGGTATTCCCGACACTGACAGCCGGCATGACCGGTCCGGTCAGCAATCTTGAATACAGAGCGCGCAGCTGGCATACGCCGGTATTCAAGCGTGCAGAACCTAAAGTGCTCATTCCGGTATTCCCGGGAACTAACTGCGAATACGACAGTGCCCGTGCTATACGCGAAGCGGGCGGAAACCCGGAGATCATAGTTATCAAGAACCGCAGCTCTGACGAGATCAGCAGATCGGTCGAAGCATTCGCGGCGTCCCTCAAAGAGGCCCAGATGGTATTCATACCGGGTGGCTTCTCAGGCGGAGACGAACCTGATGGTTCCGCAAAATTCATAACTGCATTTTTCAGGAATGCTGCAGTGACGGAAGGCGTCACGGAGCTCCTCGATAAGAATGACGGTCTTTTGTGCGGTATCTGCAACGGATTCCAGGCGCTCATCAAACTCGGACTTGTGCCTTACGGAAAGATCATCGACACTGACGAGAACTGTCCGACCCTGACATACAACACGATCGGCAGCCACCAGTCAAAGATCGTACGCGTGAGAGTCGCCTCGAACAAATCGCCATGGCTGAGATTCTGCAATGTGGGCGATATATATTCAGTACCGGTCTCACACGGCGAGGGCAGATTCATCGCACCTGAAGACGTGATAAAGAGCATGGCGACTTCAGGACAGATCGCGACTCAGTACGTCGACCTCGACGGCAATGCATCATCGGATATCCTGTTCAACCCGAACGGATCAATGATGGCGATCGAGGGAATCACTTCGCCGGACGGCAGAGTATTCGGCAAGATGGGACATGCCGAGAGAGTCGGAAGCGGCCTGTACAAGAACGTGCCGGGCGAGTACTTCATGCACATGTTTGAAAGCGGCATAAGATACTTCAAATAAGGATCAAAAGTGGCTGAGCATAGAGGCTTAGGCGATGAAAGAGATATTAACAAAGACGCATTTCACGAACAGGATAATCTGGATACTGCTTATATGGTTTGCGCTTTATGAGTTTGTGGACAGTCTCCTGACACTGTTTGCAGGAGGGCTGCTGAAGCTGTTTATCCCAAACCGGTCCGCAGGGCTGTCTTTCGTTATCGAGTACTACACACCGCTGCTTGCATCATGCATATTCTTTATCCTTTTGTGCATGATCGTAAGGAAGAACAGGTTCATGCTGGGTGTCATAAAGCCTTCGCGCCAAAGCAGGAGCATGAAGATGCTTGGTATGGGATTGCTGCTGGGCTTTCTCACGAACTTCTTCTGCATACTCTGTGCTCTGATACACGGAGACATAAAGCTGTATCTTGATTTTTCCGTATCACAGATCCCGCTGATGATCTTCGCGCTTATAAGCGTGTTCTTCCAGAGTACTTCTGAAGAACTCTGGTGCAGGTGTTATCTGTATGAAAGGATAAGTGTACATTATCCTCTTTGGGTCGCCATCGTTATCAACGGATCTATATTCGGACTGATGCACCTCAGCAATCCGGGCATCTCTGCGCTGGCAGTCGCGGATCTGATCATCTGCGGCTTGACGTATTCGCTGCTGTGTTGGTATTCAGGCAGCATATGGACATGCTTCGGGATACACACCATGTGGAACTTCACACAGAACTTTCTGTTCGGACTTCCTAACAGCGGACTCGTTTCGGAGGCTTCGGTGTTCCATCTCGATGCTGCAACAGGCATCAGCAACTGGATATACAGTTATGAATTCGGTGTGGAAGGCGGCGTTCCTGCAGTGTTCATAGATCTTTTACTCGCTGTAGTAATCATTATACTTGCAAAGAGAGACGGCCGCCTGGGCGAGCTGTTCGAGAGCAAAGAGTCAAGAGGTGAGATGCCGGTGGCAGCACCAAAGGAAGAACCGGTCGTGGAATTCCCGGGAGAATAAAACTGAGAGAGGTATAAAGAATGAGCAGATCATTCAAGGATATTAATATAGAAGATTATTTGAAACGGCTCGGGTCGGGGGACCCGACCCCCGGCGGCGGAGCCGCCGCTGCGCTGACATCAGCGCAGGGAGCCGCCCTCATCATGATGGTAGCGAACCACACCATAGGAAAACCTAAGTATGCGGAGTTCGAAGAACTCAATAAGGACATACTCAGTGAGGCAGAAGTACTGCTTGGAAGTCTTACAGATGGTATCGACAATGACGCCATAGCATTCGGAAAGGTATCTGCTGCGTACGCTCTGCCTAAAACTGACGAGGAGAAGCGTTCAGCTGAGATCGCCTCTGCGTCTGTTCTTGCTGCAGAGGCTCCGCTCATGGTGATGGAGGATTCACTGTCAGCGCTTCGCCTTGCTGCAACACTTAAGGGCCGCTCCAATAAGATGCTTGAGAGCGACGTTTTCGTTGCTGCGCTCCACCTGTATGCCGGTATCAGATCGGCATACTACAATGTAGAAGCCAATATGCCTGCGATCGCAAAGGCTGATCCTGAACTGGCAATGGAGATGCGTCAGCATACCGCCGATGTCCTTTCCGAAGCAGCTGAGATCTTTGCAGAGCTGTCCGGTAAAAAATAGCTATATGGAAAGCGCACGCTGCAAGGCATTCATCGAATCAGTCGAACGCGGAAGCTTCAGGGCTGCCGCAGAGGCTCTCGGCTACACACCGTCTGCCGTGAGCCAGCTTGTCGCTGCACTGGAAAAGGATCTGGGGCTTAATCTTCTCGTCCGTTCAAAAAAAGGAGTAAAGGTGACATCGGAGGGGGCAAAACTTGCGCCTATAGTTCGCTCCTACCTCGCCCGTGAGAAGGAGATGTATGAGCTTGCATCAGAGATGCAGGGTGTCTCCGTCGGAAACCTGACTATAGCAGCGTACCCGAGTGTCGCCACTACATGGCTTCCCGAGATCGTCCGCACCTTCCAGAGAGACTTTCCGGACGTGCAGTTCGATATAATGGAAGGCATTCGCAGCGAGATATTCGGACACCTCGATGATCACGTGGCAGACATGGGATTCCTGGCCTACGCAGAGCCAATGGAATATGAGTGGACTCCGCTCGCCGAGGAAGCTGTGATAGCGGTCGTTCCCGAGAATCACAGACTGGCCGGCGCAAAGGCGTACCCTATCAAAGAATGTGAAAAAGACAATTTCATAATGACTTCATGGGGCAAGGACCTGGAGATACAGAATATTTTCAGAAAGAACGACGTATCACCGAATGTAAAATATACGACCTACGATACACCGGCTACGCTCGCAATGGTGAGGATGGGCCTGGGTGTGAGCTTCGTCAACGAACTCTCCGCCCAGTTCTGGAACGATCATCTTGTAAAACTGCCGCTGGATCCGCCTCAGAAGGTCGAATTCGGCATAGCATATACATCCAGAGAACACATGACAGCGGCGGCGAAGAAGTTCTACGACTACGCCATCCGCTGCATCAGAGGAGAATGATAATAAAGAAACCCGGAGGCTTGCACCTCCGGATTCCTTTTTTATGATCGTATTATGGATAAGTCCTTTTGTTCGGTTTATTTATCGATCACGTCCTCAGCTGTCCACTCAGCACCTACGTACATTGCCATTGCGACTGCGATGATGATTCCCTCTACTAACATGACCTTACCTCCTTTATTTCCATACGCCCCTCGGCTTCATTCCTGAAGATCGGAGTCTTCGATTCGCCGTCCGGCGTTTCTCTTCTCTTCTTGTCTGTATTATAGGCCTGGATCTGATTAAAGTAAAACTATAGATTTTAATCAATGTGAATAGTAATACTTAACACATGCGGAAATACCACCCTGCAAAAGTCCTCGAAAGCACGAAGCACAAGCCGCACCATCGATCCTCCAGTCGCCTCCGGGAATAAGTTCCCGGAGTTCGTTTCGTCGTCGGATCGCTGCCGCGGTGTGCTTCTGCACTTTCTGCGGGTTTTTTGCAGGTTGGTATTTCCGCCTTATATTATTGATTTACAGATTCTATAATTGTAGAATGCAAGTGTAGGAAAGCTCATTTTGCTTTGATTTACAGGAGGAAAATTATGGATAAGTATGTATGCGCTATCTGCGGTTATGTTTATGATCCTGAAGTCGGTGATCCGGATAACGGAGTTGAGCCGGGCACAGCATGGGAAGATGTTCCTGAAGATTGGGTTTGCCCTCTGTGCGGAGTAGGCAAAGACAACTTCGAAGCTGAATAAACAAAAGAATAATATGTAAAGAACAGAGCGCATACATTGCGCTCTGTTTTCTTATGTAAACGGTCAGCATGTGATTCTGCACTTTTGTCATAATGGTACTCATCTGGTATTGTTAACAGTTGTTGCAGCGTGATAAGATTGATAGGTAATCAATATTTTCCTTACCGTAGGAGGAGGAGACAGTATATGTATAAGGTAGTAAGAAGAAAAGCTCTCAGACCTACAGTCACACAGCTGGAGATCGAGGCGCCGCTGGTAGCGCGCAAGGCGAAACCGGGCCAGTTCATCATCCTGCGCGTCAATGAAGAGGGCGAGAGGATCCCTCTGACAGTAGCGGGAGTGAACCCTGAAGAGGGAACAGTAAAGATCATCTTCCAGGTAGTGGGAGCAACGACAGAGCTCCTGAACCACGTACCTGAAGGCGGATATCTTCAGGACTTCGTAGGACCTCTCGGTAATGCGACAGAGACCGAAGGAATAAAGAAGGTGTGCATCGTAGGCGGAGGCGTAGGCTGCGCGATTGCGATGCCTGTAGCACAGGAGTTCCACAGGATAGGCGCGAATGTAACGAGTATCATCGGATTCAGAAGTGAAGATCTCGTTATCCTCGAGGAAGAATTCACCGAGTGCTCAGACACTCTGTATGTGATGACAGATGACGGCAGCTACGGCAGACACGGCAACGTAACAGTCCCTCTGGATGAGATGCTGGCGGCAGGCGAGAAGTTCGACATGATCATCACGATCGGACCGCTGATCATGATGAAGTTCGTGACGCTGACAGCTAAGAAATACGACGCGCCGATCACGGTCTCGATGAGCCCGATCATGATCGACGGAACAGGCATGTGCGGCGGCTGCAGACTGACAGTCCACACAGAAGAGGGCGACAAGATGAAGTTCGCATGCGTTGACGGCCCTGACTTCAACGGATATGAGGTGGACTTCGACGAGGCGATCTCGAGAGGCCGCATGTATTTCGACTATGAGAGACATGCACACGAAGAAACATGCAACCTGTTCAAACAGGCAGAGAACGCGTAGGAAAGGGGGAAGAAAAATGGCACTTGATCCTAAGAAACATGAAATGCCGTCACAGGACCCTCAGGTCCGCGCGCATAATTTCAGCGAGGTAGCACTCGGATATACAGAAGAGATAGCGATCGCAGAGGCGCAGAGATGCCTCAACTGCAAGAACAAGCCATGTGTAGAAGGCTGCCCGGTAAACGTCAACATCCCTGACTTCATCATGAAGGCAAAGGAAGGCGACTGGGAAGGCGCATACCAGATCATCAACGCGACATCTACGCTTCCTGCAGTTTGCGGAAGAGTATGCCCGCAGGAGACGCAGTGCGAAGCGAAGTGCACGATGGGCATCAAGTTCGAGCCTGTAGGCATCGGACGACTCGAGAGATTCGCGGCAGACTGGCACAATGCCAATGCAACTGAGAAGGCTGTCGCACCTGAATCGAACGGCCACAAGGTAGCCATCGTAGGCTCGGGCCCTGCGGGACTGACCTGCGCGGGCGACCTGGCAAAGAAGGGCTACAAGGTAACAGTATACGAGGCACTCCACACGGCAGGCGGAGTACTGGTATACGGCATCCCTGAGTTCAGACTTCCAAAGGCCATCGTGGCAAGAGAAGTAGAAGGCCTGAAAGACCTCGACGTAGACATCGAGACGAACGTCATCATCGGAAAGACACTTACAGTAGACGAGCTCTTCGACGAGATGGGATTCGAGGCAGTGTTCATCGGCTCCGGAGCAGGACTTCCGATGTTCATGAACATCCCGGGCGAATCGCTTAAGGGCGTGTTCTCGGCTAACGAATACCTGACAAGATCGAACCTGATGAAGGCATATCTGGATGACCCTAAGACGCCTATAATGAAGGGCGGCAAGGTAGCTGTAGTCGGCGGCGGAAACGTAGCCATGGACGCAGCAAGAACAGCCCTGAGACTCGGAGCGGATCACGTATACATCGTATACAGAAGATCGATGGAAGAGCTCCCTGCAAGGAAAGAGGAAGTCGAGCATGCTATCGAGGAAGGTATCGACTTCAGGCTGCTGAACAATCCTGTTGAGATCCTCGGATACAATGATCCTGATGATCCACGCGATCCTAAGAACGGATTCGTAAAGGGCATCAGATGCATCAAGATGGAGCTCGGAGAGCCTGACGCATCCGGCAGAAGGAGACCTATCCCTGTAGAGGGCAGCGAATTCGAACTTGATGTTGACGCAGTCATCATGGCACTCGGAACCAGGCCGAACCCGCTGATCAAGAACACGACCAAGGGTCTCGAGGTCAACCGCAAGGGCGGCTTCGTGGTCGATGAAGACGGACTGACCAGCCGTGAGGCAGTATATGCCGGCGGCGACGCAGTCACAGGAGCTGCTACAGTCATATCTGCTATGGGCGCAGGCAAGCTCGCTGCGGCTTCCATAGACAAATACCTGAGCAGCAAGTAAATGGAAACAGGACAGGGCGATACAGGTGTATCCGGAGCGGATATATAGTCTGTATCCCTGCAAAAAGAGGAGTTCTTTAGAAAAAGGTACAAATTTAAGGCTCTTTCTCCGTATATGTATCTTTTGATAGAAATACGTCCCGGAAAAACAAATACTGCTTGACGATAACCCCCGGAATTGTGGTTATTGTCAAGCAGTTTTCTTCATTTAAGTGCCGCTATCATCATTATCTGCGGGCCATGATCTCGTCCAGTATCGCATCGGCAGCTTCCAGTTTGCTCATCAGAGGAAGCTGTTTCATGCCATCTTTAGTCAGAATGGTGATGACATTGGTGTCGCCCTGGAAACCTGCACCCTTTGTCTTCAGACTGTTGGCGCAGATCATGTTGACGTTCTTCTTGACCAGCTTTGCAGCTGCATTCTCGAGGAGATTCTGCGTTTCCATGGCGAATCCGCAGAGGAACTGTCCTTCTTTGCGGTTTGTACCGAGATATCCGAGGATGTCCTGTGTCGGCTCGAGCTCTACGCTGCGTCCGGCCGCGGCATCACTCTTCTTTATCTTTTCGGTCGCGATCTCTGCAGGCCTGTAATCGGCAACCGCCGCGGCCTTTATGATTATATCCATCTCAGGCGCGCGCGATGTGACCGCATCGAACATATCCTGTGCGCTCAGCACATCGACTGTCTCAACGAAGCGTTCCTTAGGAAGGGCAGTCCTGCCGGATACAAGAGTCACTTCGGCACCGCGTCTTGCAGCCATATGGGCGATCGCATATCCCATTTTGCCGCTGGAGTGGTTGGTTATATAGCGTACCGGGTCGATAGCTTCCTGGGTAGGACCGGCGGTAACCAGCACCTTGAGGCCAGCCATGTCCTTTTCCTTGGAGACCCATTGCTCAACGTAGTCGATCAGCACGTCAGGTTCAGGCATCTTGCCCTTGCCCTCAACGCCGCACGCCAGCATTCCCTCCGCAGGCTCGATGATCGTAAAGCCTCTTTCACGAAGTGTCTCGAGGTTGGCCTGGGTAGCCGGATTCTCAAACATCGCCGTGTTCATTGCAGGCGAGATGAGTACCGGGCAGGTGCAAGCGAGCATGGTAGTCGTCAGCATGTTGTCTGCAATGCCGCGTGCGAGCTTGGCTATGGTGTTGCCGGTCGCAGGAGCGATGAGCACCAGATCTGCCGACTGTCCGAGCGTGATGTGCTCGGTAGGGGTCTCGTTGGCAGGATCGAAAATATCTGTAACGACCTTGTTGCCGCTCATGGTCTCAAATGTGAGAGGCGTTACGAACTTTGCAGCGCCGTCGGTCATTATGACGTGCACGTCATAGCCCTTCTTCTTCAGTCCGCTTGCGATATATACGGATTTGTAGGCGGAGATGCCGCCCGAGATACCGAGGATTATTTTCTTTTTTTCATTCATGATTCTTGCCGGCCTTTCAATCAACGGGTCCGATTTGCACAAAAAGTATACTTCACATAGCCACGAAATGGCAAGGATATGGTACAATTGCATGTGTAAAGGGGCGGGCAGTCAATTGTGCTGCCGCGATCCCCGGAATCAAACCCTATTGCTCAATATGAAGAAATAATACGGAGACAAGACATGTTTGACAAACTGATCGAAAAAGTAAAAGCTGAGCCAAAGAAAATCGTTTTCACAGAAGGTTCCGATGCCCGCATCCAGGAGGCAGCAGCAAGACTTCTTGCTGAGGATCTCATGGGCGTTGTGCTCGTAGGCAATGAAGAGGAAGTCAAGGCTGCAGCAGCAGAGAAGGGCTTCGACATCAGCAAGGCTGAGATCATCGATCCTGAGAAGTACGATGGAATGGCTGAGATGGTCGAGACCATGGTAGCTCTCAGAAAGGGCAAAATGAGTGAGGAAGAATGCGCTGCCGCTCTTAAGAAGGGCAACTACTTCGGCACCATGCTCGTAAAGATGGGCAAGGCTGACTGCCTGCTCGGCGGAGCTACATACTCCACAGCTGACACCATCCGTCCGGCACTTCAGCTCGTTAAGACAAAACCGGGCGCTCACCTCGTAAGCTCCTGCTTCATCCTCACAAGAGACTGCGGAGACGAGAACCTCAGAACCATCGCTATGGGCGACTGCGCTGTAAACCTCTCCTATGAGGACAGCAAGGACAAGGAAGGAAACGTTACATTCACCGGCGCTCAGAAGCTCGCTGAGGTCGCAGTTGAGATCGAGAAGTGCGCAAGGACTTTCGGTATCGATCCTAAGGTCGCTATGCTCAGCTTCTCCACAAAGGGATCCGGCAAGGGCAACACAGTTGCTCTCTCGGCAGAGGCTACAAAGATCGCCAAGGAGCTCAACCCTGACATGGCTATCGACGGTGAGATGCAGTTCGACGCTGCTGTATCGCCTACAGTCGGCCAGCTGAAGTTCCCTGGATCACCGGTAGCAGGATATGCGAACACATTCGTATTCCCTATCATCGAGGCAGGCAACATCGGCTACAAGATCGCTCAGAGACTCGGCGGCTATGCTGCTTACGGACCTATCCTGCTCGGACTCAATGCGCCTATCAACGACCTCTCCAGAGGCTGCGACGCAGAAGAAGTCTACAAGATGTCGATTATTACCGCTGCACTTTAAGAAATTGAAAAACAGGCCGACGCACAGCTTCGGTCTGTTTTTATTGCCTGATTTTCGGATATGAAGAAGATTTTTCACATAAGCATTGTTTTTATAATGCTGATAACGCTTTGTGCCGCTCCGGTGCAGTCGTTTGCGCTGCCGGTGTGTCACTACGAACATAATACTTATACCGGAGAAGACATTTACGAACCTGGATCACTCGAGGCATCGTATGTTGACTATGTCCAGGGAGTCTGGAAGGATGATACCAGGCTGAAGGGCAGAGGAGGCCTTTGCGGTCGCTGGAGCAACATGGTGCGTGCTGTCTTTTCATCCTCTTCAAAGGAGGTAAACTACAAAGGACTGCGCTTCAACAGGAAGAATTTCCTGTCTGTCTGCAAAGGCTGTGCACCGGGTACGAAGCTCGTGCTCGGACAGGCAACGTACGAGAACGGATCGCTGTCGCACGCGATAGTGCTGTTCAAGGTAACTTCAGAAGAGGTGTGGTGGGCTGACTGCAACTGGAACCATGACAACGTTATACATTACCGCCATGGTACGGTAAGGGACTTCATCAATTTTTATCATTACAAAAGTTCCAAATACAGTTATCTGCACTTTATAGTGAGGATAAATAAGTACCGCCATTACAGCAAGCCGAAGACAGCAAGCGCTGACACTGTCAGGGACGGAACTGCCAGGATCGTATGGACCCGCACTTCCGGTGCAAAGACCTATTATGTATACAGGTCTCCGTCAAAGAACGGGAACTTTTCACGAATAGCAGAAACGGAAGCATGTTCATACAGAGATGACACTGCAGAAGCCGGCAAAACATACTACTATAAAGTTGCTGCAGTTGATAAGGACGGCAATAAGACCTGGGGCGACAAGGAAGTGAGTACAAAAACAAGGCTCGACCGTCCGCACACTTCGCTTAAATACACGAAGGGCAAGAAGGGAAAGCTCGTATGGAACGCTGTGCCGGGTGCGGACCGTTATGCCGTTTACAGGAAAGCCGATGGCGGAAAATGGAAAAAAGTAAAGACGACAAGGAACACTTACTATTCGAACCGCCTGATCAAACGCGGTAAGCGGTATTGGTATAAGGTAAAGGCTTTAGGACCGAACGGAAAGAGTTCCGCTTCTATGTACAGCCCGTGGATAACTACGATGCGGTACGCATGGGTGCCATAAAGAACAAATAAAAAATCCGGAGCTCCGGGCTCCGGATTTCTTTTTCATATTATGCGCGCTTATTATCCTCAACAAAGCGTCTTATCTTGTTTGTCGTGGTCTTGTCGAAATCACGGTCACGCACTATCACGTGTGCGATCCTCTTGAATCTCGGAAGGTCGCTGTTTATCTTGTCGACCTCTGCATCAATTAGAGCTTCTGCCTGCTCCGGCGTATAGTCCGGTCCGAGCTTTCTCTCAAGAACTTCCTTGTCGAGTCTGATAGTGGCACAGATACCGTTCCACGGTGAGTTAGGATCGCGGTCACCGCCCCAGACCATGGATTCCGCTACTACCGGCAGTGCCTGCAGGTATCCTTCGAGCTCCTCAGGGAAAACGTTCTTGCCGTTGTTTGCGATGATGACGTTCTTCTTACGGCCTGTGATGAACACATAGTTGTCGCGGTCGAGATAACCGATGTCGCCGGTATGGAACCAGCCCTCTTCATCGAGCACGGCTGCTGTGTTCTCAGGATCCTTGTAATATCCCATCATTACCTGAGGTCCGCGGAAGCAGATCTCGCCGATACCGTTGCTGTCTGCGTCGAGGATCTTGCACTCGGTGAACGGCATGATGTGACCGGCTGAAGCGTTCTTCATGTACTTACGCTTTGCAGGATTCAGCGCGACGATAGGAGCGCACTCCGAGAGACCGTATCCCTGGATGGCGTTGAAACCTATGTTGCAGAAAGAGTCAAGGATGGCTCCGTCGATCGGGGCTCCCCCCGAGATGATGGTATGCATCCTGCCTCCGAATACCGCCTCGATATCCTTTGTGACCTTCTTAGGCAGCTTCACCTTGAAGCGGCTGGCTTCGCGATCCATGAGTTCGAACACCTTCATCTGCTTGTCACTCAGCTTGTCTGCGACCGAGCGTCTGATCTTGTTGTGGAAGTTCTCGATGATGGCAGGAACGGCGAGCATGATAGTCGGTCTCACCTCGAGTATGTCCTTGCGGATGTATTTGAGCCCGCGGCTGAAAGCGACAGTAGCTCCGCTGTATACGCAGCTGAGGAAGGTCGCTGTGCATTCGTAGCAATGATGCATCGGCAGCACCGAGAAGCAGATGTCCTTCGGACGTGCTTCAAACATTGACTGCACGAGCATGGTGTCGAGCATCAGGTTACGGTGCGAAAGCATTACGCCCTTGGCTACACCTGTGGTACCAGATGTGAAGATGATGGCGGCGAGATCGGTGTTGACTACCTGCGCGTCGATGTAGCGGCGGTCTCCGTTCCAGACCTTGTGACGGCCTTCCTCGCGGAGCTTCTTCCACGAAATGAGGCCGGCTTCGGCATCTTCGTCCTCGTCCATGTCTGCGTTGATGACATAGCGGAGGTTTGTCTCACCGCTTGCCTTTATGCGCTTGAAGATCTCATAGTACTTGTTGTTGATCGTGATGACTGCCTCGAGCTCGCCTTTTACTGTGAGCTGGGTAAGCTCGCTCTCATTCAGCTCTCTGTCGAGAGGAACCACGACTCCTACTCCGCCTACGATCGCAAGGTAGGATTCACCCCACTCGGAAGAGTTGCGGCCGATGAGACCGATGTGTCTGTCTTCGAGTCCGAGATCGAGAAGTCCGGTGCCGATCGCGTTCACGTCTTCACGCGCCTGGCGGAAGCTGATCTCTCTGAACGGCTGATTCGGTTTGTACTTCTGCATGAAGAGCGGAAGATCAGGATGTTCGTCCGCGCTGTAGTTGAGCATGTCCTTGAGGTCGGTAACGACATGCTTGTCCTTGAAGAGGTAGCGCTTGTCCTTGGACTTCTTCAGCTCGCTGAGCATCTGTTCGATGACCTCGCGTTCACGCCTCTTGATGTTTCTGTATTCTGCGTCTGTGTATTTTCTGCTCATATAATTGTCCCAATTCGCTTTATGCTTGCGATAACGGTTTTGTTTCTATATAATTCGTTGAATATATTTCGTGCAATAATTAATACTTAGTCATATAATGTAGTTTACGAAATCACATTATATCATATAATCGTTTTGCGGGGCATATAATACACGTTCCCGGAGAACTTTTAAAGATAAAGTTAAAAAAATCACGCTTTTTATAAGGAGATAGACATATAGAAATGGAAGAAGTAAGAATTATCGATCTAAAGGAAAGCATCCTGGCCGATAACGACGCGGATGCAGATAAGCTGCGCGAGGAACTGGCAGCGGAAAAGACTGTTTACATCAATGTTATGAGCTCACCGGGATCCGGAAAGACATCCACCATCTTAAGACTGGTGGAGCAGCTCAGGCTGCTCTGCAAGGTGGGAGTGCTTGAGGCAGATATCGACGGTGATGTGGACACAAAGACGATGCTTGAAGCAGGTATCCCTTCGGTGCAGCTGCACACAGGCGGAATGTGTCACCTTGATGCAGACATGAGCCGTCAGGCTCTCCGCGAGATCAACTCAAAGGATCTCGACGTTGTCATTCTTGAGAATGTAGGCAATCTGGTATGTCCTGCAGAGTTCGACACAGGAGCACAGATCAATCTCGTGATCCTGTCTGTACCTGAAGGCGACGACAAGCCGCTCAAGTATCCTCTGATGTTCACAAAGGCGGACGTCGTAGTCGTCAACAAGATCGACGCGATGGAAGCATTCGATTTCAGCCCTGAGAAATTCAAGCAGAATGTTGCTGCGTGCTCACCGGATGCTCCGGTATTCATGGTGTCGGCAGCTACAGGCGAGGGCATAATAGCACTTTCCGAGTGGGTCGGAGAGCGCGCTAAAGAGATCCTGGAATTCGTAGATTAATGAGGAAACAGATATGTCAGAAAACAATGTAAGAGTAATAGATGTAAATGTAGGTATTTTCGAGGAAAATGACCGCATCGCTGCTGACGTAAGAGCGCAGAACAAGGCGAACGGCACATTCCTTGTGAACGTGATGGCTTCACCTGGAGCAGGTAAAACAACAACGCTCCTGCGCACAATAGAAGAGATCGGCAGTGAGTACGCGATCGGAGTCATGGAAGCCGACATCGAGGCTACCGTTGATGCCGATAAGATGGCGGAAGCCGGCGTACGCTCGATGCAGATCCACACAGGCGGTGAGTGCTGCATGGACGCTGCCATGACACAGGCTGCGATCAACGAATTCGATACCAAGGATCTCGATGTTGTGTTCCTTGAGAACGTTGGCAACCTTGTCTGCACTGCAGAGCAGGATACCGGTGCAAACATCAATATCGAGATACTGTCAATACCTGAAGGTGATGACAAGCCGCTGAAGTACCCTCTCATGTTCACAGTTACGCAGGCCGTTCTTGTAAACAAGACAGACACACGCAAGTTCTTCGCGTTCGATGACGAAGCGTTCGTAGAGAGAGTACACGCGCTGAATCCGCTGTCAGAAGTATTCTTCGTATCGGCAAAGACCGGCGAAGGCTTCGACGCATGGATCAGCTGGCTGAAGAGACAGATCGAACTGGCTAAAGCATTTTAAAAAGGGGTTACAATTATGTTTGATGTGGCAATTATTGGGACGGGGCCTGCGGGCCTTTCGGCGGCACTTACGCTGAAGCTTCATAACAAGGATATCATCTGGTTTGGCTCGAACGAGCTGAGCGACAAGGTCGGCAAGTCCGAGAAGATCGCCAACTATCCGGGTGTGGCTATGGTCTCCGGCGCGGATCTTAATAAGAAGTTCCGAGACCAGGCTGCCGGGCTGGGACTCGAGCCTGTAGACAAGCGCGTTACCAATATCGCTGACATGGGCGGCACTTATATGATCCTCGCCGACAACGAGATGTTTGAGGCTCGTACGGTGCTGCTTTCAACGGGTATCGCTGCTGCCAAGGGAATGGAGAACGAGGCAAGGCTTCTCGGAGCCGGAGTCAGCTACTGCGCTACATGCGACGGCTTCCTTTACAAGGGAAAGACAGCTGCTGTCTACTGCACTGATGAGCGCATGGAGCACGACATCAAATATCTTGAGGAAGTCTGCGGCAAACTTTATATCTACACAAGCTTCGGTTATACGACAGACGCGGAGAATGCTGAGATCCTGAAGCTGCCTGTGAAGAAGCTGGACGGAGGAATGAAGTGCGACTCGATAGAGCTCACGGACGGAACGAAGATAGACGTTGACGGGATCTTCATACTGAGGCCTGCCATCGCACCGTCGACGGTTCTTCCCGGACTTGAAATGGACGGCGCGCACATAAAGGTGGGCCGCAGCCAGGAGACGAACTATAAAGGCTGCTATGCTGCGGGCGACTGCACGGGCAGGCCGTATCAGATCGCTAAGGCGGTTGGTGAAGGAAATGTCGCCGCCCATGCGATACTGGAGCTTTTGAGTAATTGACATGTGATATAAGCTATGTTACTCTGTGAACACAAAAAGTGCTGCCGATAGACGGCTAGCCTAAAAACAATAGACTACAGAAATAGTCGCCTGAGTTTGGAGCTGAGGGCGGCTACTTCTTTATGTAAGCAAGCAGAGTAATCAGGAATAACCCGAAGGTCAGGCCTAAGTAGATCGTCTCGAATACACTCATGGCAATCACCTCCTTTCATGAAGCAGGAGGGATTGGGCCCTCCGAAAAGGGCTAACCGTCCACCGCTATGACAGCACTGGTTTTATTACTACACATAAATTTATCTGTAATTCAACGGCAAGATAACGCTTAAAACTTTCATATAGAAAGGGAACTGTAATGATTGCTTTAAAGATTGAAAACCAGGCGATGATGTTCGCTTTCCTCAGCCGCGCGGCTATAGAAGCTAAGGGAGAAGAAGGCAGGGCTGCTATCCAGGACGGCATGATACGCTACGGAAGAGAGCGCGGTGCCAGAATGGCAGAGCGTGCACGCAAGGCCGGCGACCCGGTCGATCTCTGGACTAACCAGGCGTACGGTGAGTGGAAGCCTGACTACGCAGGCCAGATGGAGTTCGGAATGCTCCGCTCAGAGCCGACTTATCAGACATATATCGCAAAGTGCGCGTGGTGCGAGGCATGGAAGAAAAACGACATCCTCGAGTACGGACGTGAATACTGCGTAAATGTGGATGCAGCCGTATACGATGGATTCGGCTGCGGGGCTGTATGCACACCGATCTCAACAGCCATGAGCTGGGGCGGAGAGCGCTGCGACTTTGACTGGGGAAAGCCTCTCAGCGCAGAAGAGCTGAAAATGGTTGCTGACAAGAAAGCCGAACTCGGTACAAGCGCAATAAGGGACTTCAACTTCCATACCGCTCACATCTACTGTGCTGTCGCAGATGAGCTCTGCAAGCACTTTCCTGAAGACTCAAAGGAAATGATCGACAGAGCCGTTGCAGACTATATTGCACTTTTCGGTCAGGAAGCGTATGATTGCCTGCTGGAGTTCTCACCGGACGAATTCTGATCAATGGAAATGGACTGGAGAAATAACTAAGAATTGAATTCTTTAAAACTTAATGCTGAATACGCAACAACACTCGGGGCATACTGGATGATCTACGCGATCGCAGGCAGTTTTGCCTCGGTTTTTATGCTCGCAAAAGGCTATGACAACATGCATATCGGCATGACGCTGGCTGCTGCAAACCTGCTTGCGCTTGCGCTGCAACCTTTTGTTGCCGACCACATGGACAGGGCAAAAGGGATAAAGATAATCGACGCGTCGGTATGGATGACGCTGTTCATGATGCTGACCGGTGTGGGTTATTTTGTCTTTAGCGGGGGATCGTTCATGCTGGCCGCAGTGATCGTGGTGATTCTGGCGATACATGCCCTGATTCAGCCGCTGCTCAATTCACTTGCCTTCAGGCTCGGCGAAAGCGGCACGGAAGTAAACTTCGGGATAGGAAGAGCCGGAGGCTCACTGGGGTTTTCCCTGATAGTGGCGGTGCTCGGAACTCTCGTAGAGAAAAAAGGAGAAATGTCCGTAGCTGTATGTACGGAGGCGGCCTGCGCGCTGCTGATAGCACTGCTCTTCCTTACAAAATACAGCTTCACGAAAATGAAGAGGGCAAACGATATTGAGATCGCAGAGCACGCCGGAGGGAAACCGGCAGAAGATGATGCGGATGATAACGAAAGGATAGACCTCAAGGCATTCATCAGGCGCAATAAATACTTCTTCATTATGAACCTGGGGATCTCAGGGCTGCTCTTCAGCAACGCTATCCTCAGCAATTACATGCCGCAGATAGCCGGCGGAGTAGGAGGCACCACTGAACAGACCGGAAGGATCCTTTCCCTGATGGCCCTGCTCGAGATGCCAACGATGGTCTTCATCGGAACGATAAGGAAGCACTTCCGGAGCAGCACGCTCATAAAGATCGCATCGGTCGGTTTCACCGGAAAGATAGTGGTCTGCTGGCTCGCCGGTTCGGTAGGAGTGCTCTTTGCAGCACAGGCATTCCAGCTTGTGGCATTCGCGCTTCTGATGCCCGCCATGGTCTATTATGTAAATGAGATAATGAGCCCGGGAGAGGCCGTCAAGGGACAGTCTCTCTTCACGATGATGTTTACATTCGCGACTATCATCGCAAGCTTTGCGGGAGGCTGGATACTCGACGCTTCCGGAGCAAAGGTGCTTACCTTTGTTGCTGCTCTGATAACAGCTGCAGGAGCTGCCGTTGTGTTCCTGAGTATCGACAAGGTAAAAGACCACAGGAGATTGCCGCACAACTAGGTATGTGTTACAATCACTTTACAACTGAAAACAGGAGATCAACAATGGAAACCAGAGTCGCCGTGATAAGCATTATCGTCACGCAGTCCGACAAGGTGGAAATGCTGAACGATCTTCTCCATGAGTATTCCGGATTCATCATCGGACGCATGGGGATCCCGTACAAAGAGAAGGGAATAAGCATTATCAGCATAGCCATTGATGCACCGATGGATAAGATCAACTCACTCACCGGAGCACTCGGACGCCTTGACGGTATAAATGCCAAGGTGACCTACGCCAAAGTCTGAAACATCCTTCTGAAGCTGAAATCCCATGAAAAGGGTTTGAGGCCGAAGCAAGATGCGAAGGTGATCATTTGTAAGAGCGCTTTTTTGCGTACTGAGATTTGATTTATGCAGCCTTGCTTCACACGGAGCGGGGCTGTTTTGATTGGAGCAGGGTCACCGTAAAAGAAAATTAAAAAAGGAAGTAAAGCAAGCACATGAGCCTCAGAAGAGACGGAAGGCTTGGCGCCGCATGGATCGTAGTATTAATAGTGCTGCCGTTTGCCGCAGCCATCATCGCCCTTGGGATCGGACGTATGTCGATCGCCCCGGGCGAAGTTCTTGATGTGCTCCGCGCCGCATTAGCCGGAAAGCATGCATCGAGTGAGCTTATAGAAAAGACAGTGATGCAGCTGAGACTGCCGCGCATCATACTCGCGGCACTGGTCGGAGCCGGGCTCTCTGTGTCAGGATGCGCGTTCCAAAGCCTCTTTGCGAACCCTCTCGCTACGCCGGACACTCTCGGTGTGGCAAGCGGCGCGGCTTTCGGCGCCGCCCTCGGGATACTGCTGGGATTCAACCTGATAGGCATACAGCTGCTGGGCCTCTTCATGGGCGGCGCAGCAGTTGCCCTCACATGGCTCGCGGGCTCGGGCAGGGACAGAGGCGGACTGAGCTACATAGTGCTGTCAGGCATAATGATAGGCTCTCTCTTCTCAGCTCTGATATCTTTCATAAAGTTTGTAGCCGATGCTGAATCACAGCTGCCTGCCATAACATACTGGCTTATGGGAGGTCTGGACAAGGCCAACTACCGCACGCTTTCGCTCGGTGCGCCGGTCATAATTGCCGGAGTGGTGCTGTTCATGCTCATCAGATGGCGCATGAACCTGCTGCCTCTTTCCGACGATGAAGCAAAGGCGTCGGGAGTCAACATAAGGCTGCTGAGAGGCGTCACCGTAGTGGCTGCGACAGCCATCACAGCATCCTGCGTATCGATGTGCGGACAGGTAGGCTGGGTGGGACTCCTCATCCCGCATATGTGCCGCATGCTGTTCGGCAACAACCACCTTTCGATAGTTCCGGCTTCCGTAAGCTTCGGAGCCGTGTTCATGATAATAGTAGATACCATGGCGCGCAGCATATCCGCGGCTGAGATCCCGGTCTCGATACTGACTGCCATGATAGGCGCGCCGTTCTTTATAGCTCTGATGAGAAGAAGCGGAGGCTGGCGCATATGAGTTTACTCAGGATAGAAAACGGCAGCTTCGCGTATAAGAGCGGACCGCAGATACTGAAAGACATAAATATAGATGTAGAGCCGGGCGAGATACTCGCGGTGCTCGGGCCAAACGGAGCGGGCAAGACGACCCTGCTGAGATGCATGATGGACATGCTACACTGGCAGAGAGGCCGCAGCCTGCTGGACGGCGAAGACATACGAAGCATACCGGCGTCCAGGCTCTGGCGCAGGATGGCATACGTGCCGCAGGCAAGGTCTGCAGCGGTTTCATACACGGCGTTCCAGACCGTACTGCTCGGAAGGAGCAGCCGCATAGGCGCTTTCTCAGCTCCGTCCGCTGAGGACATGAAGATAGCTGAGCAGGTGATGGAGAGACTGGGCATATCGCATCTCGCAGATAAACCGTGCTACGCGATAAGCGGCGGAGAGCTGCAGATGGTGCTCATAGCTCGCGCAATGGCGGCAGAACCGGAGATACTGGTCCTCGACGAGCCGGAATCCAACCTGGATTTCAAGAACCAGCTCATAGTTCTCGACGCGATGACGGCGCTTGCTGCAGAGGGAGTCGCCTGTATATTCAACACGCATTATCCGGCTCACGCACTTCAGCGCGCAGGCAAGGCGCTGATGCTTTCGAAGGACGGCAAAAGCATCTTCGGAGATACCACGGCTGTAGTGACTGAAGAGAACATCCGCCACGCATTCGGGGTCAAGGCGCTCATAGGTGAGGTCGAGACACCGCAAAGCATAATGAAGAACGTCGTTGCTGTCGGCATAACGGGCGAAAGCGGTCCGGACACTGAGGCTGACGGCGACAGGACGATACTTGCTTCCGTGACGGTGATCATGAGGAGCAACGAGCGTGCGAATCTGATCAACAACGCATTCAGGGAATACAATCATCTGCTGATCGGCAGGATGGGACTGCCTCACAGGAGGTCAGATAAGTACATCATAAGCGTGATGCTCGAGGGACCGGTTTCGGACATCGATGCGCTGTCTCACAGACTGAGCCTGATACCGGACATCAGCGTGAAAACCACATATGAATAGAACCGTGCGGACAGTTCCGGCGGATATGGGAAAGGTAATAAAATGATAAAAATAGCAGTTTACGGAAAAGGCGGTATCGGCAAATCGACAACGGTATCGAACGTGTCGGCAGCACTCGCGGACATGGGCTACAAGGTCATGCAGATCGGATGCGATCCAAAGGCCGATTCAACATCCAGCCTCCATGGGCAAGGAGACATGACGACGGTTCTCGATCTCGTAAGAGAGTGCAAGAATGCATTTGAGCTTTCGGATATGGTGAAGGAAGGCTACGGCGGAGTCATATGCGTCGAAGCAGGCGGACCTACTCCGGGACTCGGATGTGCAGGGCGCGGCATTATCGCGGCGCTCGATAAGCTGAAGGAGAAGGGCGCCTACGAAACTTTCAAACCTGACGTCGTTATTTACGATGTACTTGGCGATGTAGTCTGCGGAGGCTTCTCTATGCCGATGCGCGGCGGCTATGCCGACAAGGTGTTCGTTATCACTTCCGGCGAGAACATGGCCATACATGCCGCCGCCAATATCGCGGTAGCCCTCGACGGTTTCAAGGACAGGGGATATGCGACACTGGGCGGTATCATCCTCAACCGCAGGAACGTACGCGACGAGGATGCCAAGGTGGCCGAGCTCGCTTCAGACATCAACTCTCAAGTGATAGGAGAGCTGAGCCGCAGCGAAACAGTTACGGATGCAGAGGACCTCGGAAAGACAGTCATCGAGGCATTCCCTGACAGCGAGATGGCCGGCGAGTACCGCAAACTCGCAAAAACGCTGCTTGATATATGCAATGATAAATAAAAAAGATGCTTAAGAAAGTAAACGAAAAACAGAATATAAGGCTGAGCGCGGATGAGATCCCTCACGTGAGGATCGCGGACGCGAACTTCCCGGCGCCGTTCAGATCGGGTCTGGAGTATTCTTCTCCGGCCCGCGGCACGTGGAACATCGTCCACACCGGGATGCTCATCCCGGAGGCACACGAAATATTCGTGTGCGCCGCGGGCTGCCTGCGCGGTGTCGTTCTGACTGCCGCTGAGATGGGTACGACGGACAGGTTCTCCACGGTCGCCGTAAGAGAGAACAACCTGCTCGACGGAGACATGGAAGATCTCGTTATAGAAGGTGTTACGGACATAATCAACAAGCTCCCGAAGCGTCCGCCTGCAGTGCTCGTGTATACGAGCTGCGTACACCACTTTACGGGAGTCGACCTCGACATGATTTACGCGACTCTCAGGAGCCGCTTCCCGGACATCGATTTCACGGACTGCTACATGAATCCTATCATGCGCAAGAGCGGTCTGACTCCGGACCAGCTTATGAGGTCGCGCCTTTACATGCTCCTGCATGAGCGTGAGATCGACCCTCAGGCTGTTGCCATAATCGGCAACGATCTTCCGACAGATGAGGACAGCGATCTGATGAAGATCCTGAAGGGCGCAGGTCTGAAGATCCATGAGATCACATCGTGCAAAAACTACGAAGAATACCAGCAGATGGCTGAGAGCCGTGTCTATGTATCGTACAACCCGGATGCAGCTCCGGGAGGTGACATGCTCTCGGAAAGGCTGGGCGGGACCCACTACGCGCTGAAGTTCAGCTTCGATTACGATGAGATCGACGAGACCTTCGCGGGGCTCGCTGAAGTTCTCGGGACCGCACCTCGCAGCAGCGAGGAGATCTCAGCTTTGAGAGCTGAGTGCGAAAAGGAACTTGAAGAGACAAAAAAGCTTATCGGGGAAACGCCGGTGAGCATAGACTATACATACTGCCCGAGACCTCTGGGGCTGGCGAAGCTGCTGCTCGATCACGGCTTCAATGTCACAAAGGTATATGCGGATGGCATACCGGGCGGTGACAAAGCGGCTTTCGAAAGCCTGCAGAAAGAGCACCCGGATCTCATGATCTATCCGACGGTGCACCCGGGAATGAGGTTTGCGCGCACCGCTAACGTTGAAGAGCAGGGCGAGGTCAAAGTCCTGGCGATCGGACAGAAGGCGGCTGCTTTCGAGGAAACTGATCATTTCATCAACGTAGTTGAAGGCGGCGGAATGAATGGCTATGAGGCAGTCATGAGAACGTGCAGGCTTATGCGAGAGGCCTTCCTTGAGAAGAAGGAGATGCGTGAATTGGTACAGGTGAAGGGCCTGGGCTGCGAGGTGTGCATACGATGAAACAGACAGCAAGAATAATATCGACATATTCTGCGGACGTGATGGGCGTATGCTCGGCACTCTTTGAGCTGGGCGGCATGACGGTGATGCACGACGCATCGGGATGCAACTCCACCTACACGACGCACGACGAGCCGCGCTGGTACGACATGGACAGCATGGTCTACATATCCGGCATCAGCGAGATGGAAGCAATAATGGGCGATGATGAGAAGCTCATAAGCGACATCGTCGACGCGGCGGCGGTCCTGAAGCCGGCATTCATAGCGATCGCAGGCACACCTATCCCGACCATGACAGGCTTCGACTTCGAAGCGGTCGCAGCTGTGATAGAGCAGAGGTCGGGCATACCGAGTTTCGGCTTCCCTACAACGGGAATGAACACATACATACACGGGGCATCGATGGCATTCGCAGGTATCGCGGAACGCTTCGTTGATGATCCTGAAGACAGCAAAAGCGGCGGAAGCAATACATTGAATATGTCCGCGCGCAAACTTGCATCGGTCCTGGACAGCTGCTGCATGCGGCCGAACGGGATCAAGGTCAACGTTCTCGGGCTTACACCGCTCGACTTCTCAGTCAACGGAACGGATGATTCCATCGTTCAGTGGCTGGAAAGAGAAGGCTTTGAGGTCGTATCGAAGTGGGCGATGGGCAGCAGCCTCGATGAGATAAGACGCTCGGCCGAAGCAGACGTCAATCTCGTAGTTTCGGCAGCGGGCTATGGTGCAGCCAAAGTGCTTTATGAAAGATTCGGAATGCCGTACGCAATAGGATTCCCTGCAGGAAATGAATTGCCGGGGCTGCTGGCAGACCGGATAATACTAAGCGTGAAGCAATTCAAAGAGCAGGGCGGAGCAGATTCCTTTGAGGCAGCAGAGATCAGCGTGGACTCTGGCGTGTTCCTCGACGGAAGCGAAGGCAAAGGCGGAAGCACCTATGAAAAGGGATTTGCAGCCGTTATAGGCGAGGGCATCACATCGCTTTCTCTCGCAGGCACGATCGAACTCGAGTGCGGGATCCCTGCAAAGGTCCTCTGCGCAACTGAGTGTCCTGAAGACATACTGAGAGAGTGCGACAGAATGACTCCCGATGAGGACGACATAATCCCTGAGCTTGAGGGAGCGGCATTCGTCATAGCGGACCCTCTCTACAAACCAATCGTTCCGGAAAGCGCAAAATTCATATCGCTTCCGAGCGAGGCTTTCTCGGGCCGCATCTACAGAGACGAGATCCCTGATCTGGTCGAAGACATAAATGAGCTATTAATTAAAATCAAATAAATCAAAGGAGGTTTCTGATTATGAAGAGTTTTCTGAGTAAGAAGAACAAAACGTTAAAACTGTTTGTGCTTGTCATGGTCTTCGCAATGAGCATGATGGCGTTCGCGTCCTGCGGCGGAGGCGGCGGAGAAGAAGCTGCCGAGCCTGCTGAGACAGCCGGAACCATCACGATTACAGACCACGCTGACAGACAGGTCGAAGTCCCGACAGACATCCAGAGGATAGCGGTATGCGATATCTATCCGCTCCCGAGTGTGCTCGCTGTATTCTTCGACTCTGCTGACAAGATCGTAGGCATGCCGATGCCGTCGATGACAGCTGCACAGAACGGACTTCTGGGCCAGCTCTATCCTGAGATCCTCAATGCAGAGACAGGCTACATCGAAGACGTGAATGTCAACATGGAAGAGCTCGCGAAGCTTGAGCCGGATGTAGTATTCTACAGCGCATCGAGCGCTGAGCTCGGTGACCAGCTTGCCAACGCAGGATTCGCTGCAGTAGCTATCTCTGTCAACAAGTGGGACTACAACTGTATCGAGACGCTCAACAACTGGATCGCTCTTTTGAGCCAGATGTTCCCTGACAGTGACAAGGCTGCGATCGTAGAGGAGAAGTCCAACGCGATGTACGACATGGTGCAGGAGAGGGTCAAGAACATCCCTGACGAAGAGAGAGCCAACGCATTCTTCCTCTTCCAGTACAGCGACACAACACTCCTGACTTCAGGACAGCAGTTCTTCGGTCAGTGGTGGGCAGATGCCATCGGAGCAAAGAACGTAGCGAAGGAGCTTTCGACAGACAACTCCGTTGCGGTCAACATGGAGCAGGTATACGGATGGAATCCTGATCTGATCTTCATGACAAACTTCAACGCATACTATCCGGACGATCTGTACAACAACACCGTAGAGGGATATGACTGGAGCGCCGTAAAGGCAGTGCAGGACAAGAGAGTCTTCAAGATGCCGCTCGGCATGTACAGAAGCTACACTCCTGGAGTCGACTGCCCGGTCACACTGCTGTGGATGGCAAAGGCTGCATATCCTGAAAAGTTCGAGGACGTTGACGTAATTGCAGAGGCAAAAGCTTACTACAAGGAAGTCTTCAGCATCGACCTGACCGATGAGCAGGCACAGTCCATATTCGAGCCTGTACAGAGTGCGGGAGAAGGATTTGCATATCAGTAGAAACTGAACGCTTGTTCTGAAAATGTTATTATGATATACTTTGATCAACCTCTGAAAAGGGGTTGATTATTTTTTTTAAACAAAAGATAATGTGCACCATGGGAAAGTTCGTAGTTAAAAGTGAATACGCTCCGACGGGCGATCAGCCGCAGGCTATAAGGAAGATCGCTGACGGTATACTTGCGGGGGAGCAGGCGCAGACGCTGATGGGTGTCACCGGCTCCGGCAAGACTTTTACAATGGCTAAAATAATCGAAGCCGTGCAGAAGCCGACGCTGGTCATTTCACACAACAAGACTCTCGCGGCACAGCTCCACGGCGAGTTCAAGGAGTTCTTTCCTGACAACGCGGTCGAGTATTTCGTTTCATACTACGATTACTATCAGCCGGAGGCGTACGTGCCATCGACAGACCTGTATATAGAGAAGGACGCCGATATCAATGACGAGATCGACAAACTCAGGCACTCCGCCACTGCGGCACAGCTTGAGAGGCGCGATGTCATAATAGTCGCTTCGGTCTCGTGTATTTATGGTCTCGGTAGTCCGTCATCGTACCGCAACCAGCTCATAAGCCTCAGGCCGGGCATGGAGATGGACCGCATGCAGCTTCTGCGCAAGCTCACGGACATCCAGTACACGCGTAATGACATGGATTTTGCGAGAGGTTCTTTCCGTGCAAGGGGAGACATCGTGGATATATATCCGGCGGGCGGCGAGAGTGCGGTCAGAGTAGAGCTCTTCGGAGACGAAATAGAGAGCATCCGCGAGATCGATCCTCTGACGGGAGAGATCACCGGTACGCGTTCGCACATCTCGATCTTCCCGGCAAGCCATTACATCACCAGCAGGGAAGACATGCTGCTGGCGGTGGCGTCGATCAGAGAGGAACTGCGCGAGAGACTCGACTGGTTCCGTTCAAACGGCAAACTGCTCGAAGCCGAGAGGCTTGAGCAGCGCACAAACTACGATATAGAGATGATGATGGAAGTCGGCACCTGTAAAGGCATCGAGAACTATTCGAGGCATATCAACTTCCTCAAACCGGGCGAGAGGCCGTACACGCTGATCGACTACTTCCCGGACGGCGACTTCCTTACGATAATAGATGAATCGCACGCGATGCTGCCTCAGCTCCGCGCGATGTACAACGGCGACCGCGCCCGCAAGGAATCGCTAGTCGAATACGGATTCAGGCTTCCTTCGGCCTTCGACAACAGGCCGCTGAAGTTCGAAGAGTTCAACGAACTGACGGGTCAGACTGTCTATGTCTCCGCGACTCCGGCCAAGTACGAGCTCGAAAGATCAGGCGGTGTCACTGCAGAGCAGCTGATAAGGCCGACAGGACTGCTCGATCCTGAGATCGAAGTCAGGCCGACCAAGGGTCAGATCGATGACCTGATCGGTGAGATAAATGAGACAGCCAAAAACGGTGAGCGCGTGCTCGTGACTACCCTCACCAAACGCATGGCCGAAGACCTCACGAAATATCTGCAGGAACAGGGCATCAGAGTAAGGTACCTGCACTCCGAGATAGACAACTTTGAGAGACTCGAGATCATCCGCGACCTGCGAATGGGCAAGTTCGACGTGCTCGTCGGTATCAACCTGCTGAGAGAGGGACTCGACCTGCCTGAGGTGTCGCTGATCGCGATACTCGACGCGGACAAGGAGGGATTCCTCAGAACGGAGACCTCGCTCATACAGACAGTAGGGCGCGCAGCGCGTAACGAACACGGACGCGTCATAATGTACGCTGACTATATCAGCAAGGCGATGCGCGTATGCATAGACGAGACGTCGAGACGCCGCAAGGTCCAGGACGAGTATAACAAGGCACACGGGATCGTGCCGAAGACCATCGTCAAACCGGTACGCGAGATCGCAAGGGCGACAGCAGAGTACAGCGGCGGAAAGGATCTGAAGAATCCGAAGGCCATGACTGCGAAGGAGCTTCGCGAGACTATACGCGAAGTGGAGAAGAATATGAAAGAAGCGGCAAAGCAGCTCGACTTCGAGCGTGCTGCCGAACTGCGTGATATACTATTTGAGCTTAAATCAAGCAGCCGCAGCTGATCCGGAGATATCCCTTCCGGAGTTTATCGCTCATAAGCCTGCGAGATGATGTTTAAGCTTAAGGGCTGTAAAGTAATATACTGCATAGTGTAATGGCTGCGTTCAACAGCGCTCATTCCGGGCGGGATATACTCCGGCGCGCGGCTGTAGCCAAAGAATAGAAATGGAAAAAAATATAGTAATCAAGGGTGCTCGTGAGCACAACCTCAAGGGAATAGACGTCACTCTGCCGCGTGACAAGATGATCGTGCTGACCGGGCTGTCCGGCTCCGGCAAGTCTTCGCTTGCCTTCGACACGATCTACGCCGAGGGGCAGAAGAAGTACGTCGAGTCGCTGTCTTCGTACGCGAGGCAGTTCCTGGGGCTCATGAAGAAGCCGGACGTGCAGGCCATAGAGGGTCTGTCGCCGGCCATAAGCATCGACCAGAAGACCACCAACAAGAACCCGAGATCCACAGTAGGAACGGTAACCGAGATATATGACTATCTGAGATTGCTGTACGCGAGGATAGGTATCCCGCACTGCCCTGTATGCGGACGCGAGATCACCAGCCAGAACATCGACAGCATTATCGAGAACATACAGTCGTATGAAGAGGGAACAAGACTGACCGTTTTTGCGCCTGTCATAAGAGGACGCAAGGGCGAGCACAGGGCGGTCCTTGACCGCCTGCGCCGCGACGGCTACACAAGAGTGCGCGTCGACGGCGCGATGTCGCGTCTCGACGACGGCGACATCGAGCTCGCCAAAAACAACAAGCACAACATCGACATAGTCATCGACCGCATCGTTCTCAGAAGTGATAACCGCAGCCGTATCGCGGAAGCTCTCGAGCTCGCGATCAAGGAAGGCGAGGGCATATGCAGCGTTCTCTTCACGCCAAAGAGAGATAACACGCAGCCTGATGCCGGCGATGCAGACGGAAAGATAATAAAGGACGAAGAGCACGAGGCCGTTTACTCTACTAAGTTCTCCTGCCCTGACCACGGCATCGGCATCGAAGAGATGGAGCCGCGCATGTTCTCGTTCAACGCTCCTTACGGTGCCTGCGAAAACTGCAGCGGTCTGGGATTCACACTGCGCATCACTGATGACGCCGTGATCACAGACGAAAACAAGAGCATCATAAACGGCGCGCTGGGTAATGTCTTCTCTACGCTGGACGCGATGGGATTCTACAGGCAGATGCTGAACCGCCTGGCGATAGATCACGGCACGAATCTCAATGTGCCGTTCAAGGCACTTCCGCCGAAGTTCAAGGACGAACTGCTGCACGGCACGGGTTCGCGCAAGCTTAAATACACTTACGAGAGCCGCAGCGGCCGCGTCTCGCACATGAACCACACCTTCGAAGGCATCATCCCGAGCCTCGAACGAAGATGGGGCGAGACGAACTCCGACTTTATCAAAGAAAAGATCAGCGACATGATGACTGAGGACGTGTGCCCGGTCTGCAAGGGACGCAAACTCAGGGATACTGTTCTCGCTGTCACTGTCGGTGGCAAAAACATAATGGAACTGACTGATCTTTCAGTCATTCAGGCGATGGACTTCTTCGAGGAGCTCGATTCGAAGCTTTCGGACAGGGAAAAGAAGATCAGCGCAATGATCACAAAGGAGATCAGGGCGAGACTGAAGTTCCTCAAAGACGTAGGCCTCGGATATCTCACTCTGAGCCGCACGTCGGCCACTCTTTCCGGAGGAGAGTCGCAGCGCATCCGCCTGGCTACACAGATTGGATCAGGCCTCGTTGGCGTGCTCTACATACTTGACGAGCCGTCGATCGGTCTGCATCAGGCAGATAACGACAAGCTCCTCGCGTCGCTCCGCGGACTCACCGACATGGGCAATACGCTCATCATAGTCGAGCATGACGAAGACACCATGTACGCAGCTGATCACATCGTGGACATAGGACCGGGAGCGGGTGTCAACGGCGGAGAGCTGGTGGCACAGGGCACAGTCGAGGATATCAAGAATTGTCCTGAATCTATAACGGGCCAGTTCCTCTCTGGCAAGAGACACATCGCGGTGCCTATGGTCCGCAGGGATGGAAACGGCAAATACCTTGAGGTGCTTGGCGCAGCCGAGAACAACCTCAAGAACATAGATGTAAAGATACCGGCGGGCAAGCTGGTGCTCGTCACGGGAGTATCGGGCTCAGGCAAGTCGAGTCTCGTCAATGAGATCCTTTACAAAGGAGTATCGCGCGTCACGAACCGCACGCAGGAGCGTCCGGGAAAGTTCCGTGAGATCAAAGGCATAGAGAACTTCGACAAGGTCATCAATATCGATCAGTCGCCTATAGGCAAGACACCGCGCTCAAATCCGGCGACCTATACCGGAATGTTCACGCATATCCGCAACCTCTTCGCGGAGATGCCTGAGGCCAAGGTAAGAGGCTACAAGGCCGGCAGGTTCAGCTTCAACGTAAAGGGCGGACGCTGCGAACACTGCAGCGGTGACGGCATCATAAAGGTAGAGATGAATTTCCTGCCAGATGTGTTTGTGCCATGCGAGGTTTGCGGAGGAGCCAGGTACAACCACGAGACACTCGAAGTACGCTACAGGGGAAAAAACATTTCAGAGGTCCTCAACATGACGGTCGCGGAGGCGATACCGTTCTTTGAGAACCAGCAGAGCATACTGAGATATCTGAAGACGCTCGACGATGTCGGCCTCGGCTACATCAGCCTCGGCCAGCCGTCAACACAGCTGTCGGGCGGTGAAGCGCAGAGGATCAAACTTGCGACCGAGCTCTCGAAGCGCAGCACGGGCAAGACTCTTTACATCCTCGATGAGCCTACGACAGGACTTCACTTCGCCGATGTAGAGAAGCTCCTCTACGTGCTCAACAGACTGGTCGATGAAGGCAACACGGTCGTTGTCATAGAGCACAACCTCGATGTCATCAAGCAGGCCGATCACATAATCGACCTAGGTCCTGAGGGCGGCGATGCCGGAGGACGCATCGTATGCGAGGGTACACCTGAAGAAGTGGCGGAGATCAGCGAGTCAAAGACGGGCCAGTACCTTAAGCGCATGCTGTAAACACATGCAATAACACAAAAACAACATGCCTGCCGTGACGATTTAAAGTATAGTTAAGGCAGGCGTGTTTTATTATAATAAAAACACTGAAAATACGGAGGCTGCGATGCGCATTTTACTTGCTGAAGACGAGATCGCACTGGCGAAGGTGCTGGTGAAAATATTTGAGAGCAACCACTACTCGATCGACGCTGTCCACGACGGACAGGACGCACTCGACTATCTTGAGGCGGGCAATTATGACTGTGCTGTTCTCGATATTATGATGCCTAAAGTCGACGGCATAACCGTGCTGAAGAAACTCCGCGCATCCGGATCCGACCTGCCTGTGCTGATGCTGACTGCAAAATCCGAGATAGACGACAAGGTGCTCGGACTCGACAGCGGTGCAAACTACTATCTGACAAAACCTTTCGACGCCAAGGAGCTCCTGGCTGCGGTCAGGGCGATCACACGCTCGGGCAACGAAGTAGACACAAAGCTGAGCTGCGGCAACCTCACGCTCGACAGGGCAAGTTTCGAGATGTCGACTCCTGCAGGATCGGTCAAGCTGGCCAACAAGGAATTCCAGATGATGGAGCTCCTCATGGCAAAGCCGGGCAACATCATTTCCGTAGATACATTCATGGACCACATCTGGGGCTACGACACCGATACGGAAAGCAACGTGGTGTGGGTCTATGTGTCATACCTCAGAAAAAAGCTGTCTGCTCTGAATGCAGACGTGAAGATAAAAGCGACACGAAACGCCGGCTACTCGATCGTGCCTGCTGAAGCAGAATAGAAAAGCCGGAAAATCTAAAAATGATAAAGAAACTCAAGATCAGATTCATAGTGCTTGCGATGGTATCCCTGACAGTCCTGCTGTCAGTTATTGTCGCGGGCATGAACATGATCAACTACAGTAAAGTTGTAAGCGATGCCGACACAAAGCTTGAGGTCCTTGAGGAGAACTCCGGCAGGATCATGCTTGAAGACAAGCTCAATCCGTTCAGGGATTTTGATGAATTCTTTTTTGATGAAGGCGATGGAGTTCTGTACGGACGCAGAGGACCGGGCGGCCATCACATGACACAGGACGAGGCTGAGGAATCCAGGTTCTTCATGGTATCTGTTGACGAAAGCGGATCCGTGCTGCAGACATATACGGACAGGATCTCCGCGGTGGACACTGATGAAGCTGCAAAGTACGCGGTCAAGGCGCTTTCTTCCGGAAAGGAAAAAGGCTTTGTAGAGGAATTCAGATACGCCGTGAGCGGCTCTGCCGGTAACACAACGATCGTTTTCCTGGACTGCGGAAGAACACTTGGGTCATTCCGGTCTTTCCTGGGGGCGAGCATACTGATGTCGCTGGCCGGCCTGATCGCAGTATTTTTTGTGATCCTGTACTTTGCCGGCCGCATTGTGAGACCGGTTGCAGAGAGCTACGAAAAACAGAAGCGCTTCATCACGGACGCCGGTCATGAGATCAAGACCCCTCTGGCTATAATCAAGGCCAATGTCGACCTCATGGACATGGAAATAGACAGCGAGGCAGAGAACAAAGGCGGTGAGAGCATCTCGTATGACATGGCGAACAGCCTCAGGGAAAACCTGGGAGACATAAACGATCAGATCACCAGACTCACGGGTCTGACCAACGATCTTGTATATCTTTCACGCATGGAGGAAGCTGACAACAGCCTCGTGATGACGGACGTACCTTTATCTGACATCGTCAGCGAGTCGATTGAATCGTTCGAGTCGCTCGCATGGGAGAGAGGCAAGGCTATCTCAGGCGATATAGCTCCTGATGTCACCGTGAAGGGCAGCACAAAGGAGCTCGAAAAACTCATGTCCATACTCCTCGAGAATGCCATAAAGTATTCTAAACCTCCGCGCGTAATAAACTGCGGTGAGGATGAAGACGGAATGCCGGCACCTCCTGGGATCGATGTCATTCTCCGCAAGGAGGGACGGAGCGCAGTGCTGGAGGTCCGCAACGAGACTGAAAGCGAACTCACAAACGAGATGCTGTCACATGTATTTGAGCGGTTCTACCGTACAGACAGCTCCCGCAATTCCGCGACCGGCGGTCACGGCATCGGGCTTTCGATGGCAAACGCCATAGTTAACGCTCACAACGGAAAGATCACCGCTCATACAGACACAGGCCGTGAATTCATAGTCACGGCGACCCTCCCGCTGCAGTAAAGTCAGTCCCTGCTGAAAAAGCAGGGGCTTTTTTCATTTACTTAAGTTTGATTTAAGTTTCGCCCGTTATCATAGGCACTGTAAGGAGGAAGTGCCATGGGATATCAGGCAGTTTTTAAGAGATACGAAATCAAATATCTGGTCACGGATGAGCAGAAGGCCCGCATCCTGAAAGCGATGGAGCCTTATATGGAAATGGACAGGTTCGGCAGGTCGACTGTCAGGAATATCTATTTCGATACGGACGACTTCGTACTCGCCAGACATTCCATCGCCAAGCCTGACTTCAAGGAAAAGCTCCGCATAAGGAGCTATTCGAAAGCAGATGCAGGCAGCACGGTCTTCGTGGAGCTGAAGCGCAAATACGACGGAGTCGTGTATAAAAGAAGGATCGGCCTTCCGGAAACGGACGCCATGAAATGGATGGCGGGTTCAAGGGATCCGGTACTCATGCGCGAGGCAGAAGCGGAGTCTTCGCAGGTAAAAAGAGAGATCGAGTACTTCATGAACCTTTACCGCGGAGTTAAGCCTGTACTCTATCTGAGCTATGACCGGGAGGCATACCGGATGAAGAAGGATGCTTCCGCACTCGACGGCGGCTCCGGTTTCAGGATCACGTTCGACTGCAATATATTATGCAGGGAAGGCGACCTGTCACTGAGATCAGATCCATATGGGACAGCAATTCTTGAAAAAGGTATGTTCCTGATGGAACTCAAGTGTCCCGGAGCAATACCGATGTGGATGACTAAGATCCTGTCGGAAGAGCACCTTTACAAAACATCGTTTTCAAAGTACGGCACGGCCTACTGCAGCTTCATGGACAAAGCGCCGCATGAGCGCGCGCACGAGATAGCAGCGGCCGGCTACGAAAACTACGCGGCGGCAAGAGAAGCCTGCCGCACAAACAGCAGTGCGCGCAGAACCGGCCGTGCCGGACGCCGCCTGCAGGAAAGGCCCACCTCTTTTGGCAGGGCATCCGCTTAATCAGCTGCAACATATTTTTTCTTCATATAAACTTCATAACCTTCATAACAACCTATAACTACAAAATCCAAGGAGAACGGCCGCGCCATCCGCGCGGCCGTTCTCTTTTCATTAATAAAAAAAATCAGGCCGGCGCTTTAGTTTCATTTAAGTTTGGGCCGTTATTATGCGGGTGACAACAGGAGAAAAGCATATTTAGGAATACTAAGAAGAAGGTTAACAGGAGGTGACAGCAATGTCTGATTTACTGACAAGCATCTATGATTCAACAACAGCAACAACTATAAGCGCAGCTCAGTTCGGAGCATCGTTCGGAGTATCACTGCTCCTGGGCATACTCATTGCTGCGGCTTACATGTACAACACACGTTACACCAAAAGCTTTGTAGTAACGCTCGCGATGCTTCCGGCGATCGTATGTGTGATCATCGCGATGGTAAACGGAAGCATAGGCGCCGGGATCGCGGTAGCGGGAACATTCAGCCTGGTAAGGTTCCGTTCGGTCCCGGGTACCGCCAAGGAGATCTGCGCGATATTCCTGGCAATGGCGACGGGCCTCGCTACAGGCATGGGCTATCTGGGACTCGCAACGGCATTCACGGCAGTACTTGCACTGGCGATACTGCTCTCCGGGAAATTCGATTTCGGAACCAAAAGAAATGCGAACAAATATAAGAGCTTCAGGATAGTCATTCCGGAGGATCTCGATTACACAGGTGTCTTCGATGACCTGTTCGAGGAGTACACAAGCGCATGCGAGCTGGTAAATGTAAGGACGACAAACATGGGAAGCATGTTCAGACTGACATACGATGTCACACTGAAGGATCCTGACAAAGAAAAGGAACTGATCGATAAACTGCGCTGCCGCAACGGCAATCTCGAGATAAATGTTTCGAGACAGGCGACAGCAGCAACTGAATTATAAGGCGACGATCCACAGACTGCATGCAGCAGTCTTCAATCAGGAGGATAAAGATATGAACAGGAATCAGGAGTATAAAAACAAAATATATAAAGACGCCGGCGTGGAGCGCGGTGTCACCGCAAAGGCAATGACGGTGATCCTGGCGCTGATACTCGCTCTGGTGCTGACCCTCACATCGTGCGGCAGTACCGCAGAGGCGGGATCGACCGGCGGGATCACATCACAAACATCAACAGAAACATCGTACAACGCAGCAAGCAAGTCGGAGATGTTCACCGATAGAGATCTCTCGGAGGACTACGATGAAAGCGAGGCTGAGACCATAACCCTCAGCGGAAGCAGCATACAGACTTCAGCCAAATCAGGCGTGAGCGTAGACGGAAGCACCGTCACCATCTCAGCTGAAGGAGTATACATCGTGAGCGGAACTCTCACAGACGGTCAGATCATAGTCGACGCGGACGATTCGGCAAAGGTTCAGATCGTTCTCAAAGGCGCTTCGGTCACGAGCAGCGATTCAGCAGCGATATACGTCAAGTCGGCTGACAAGGTCTTCGTGACTACGGCAGCAGGTACGGAAAACACTCTGGCGAACGGCGGCAGCTTCGTGGCAGACGGAGATACGAATGTCGACGGTGCGGTATTCGCAAAGGATGACATCACTTTCAACGGAAGCGGCAGCCTCACGATCGACTCACCGGCAGGTCACGGCGTAGTCGGCAAGGACGATGTAAAGATCGCGAGCGGAACAGTAACCATCAACGCGGCGAATCACGGCATACAGGCCAACGACAGCGTGAGAGTCGCAGAGGCGGCAGTGACAGTCGATGCACGGAACAAGGACGGCATCCACGTTTCGGATGATGCCGATGAAGAGGAAGGAACAGAATCTGACAGCTTCTTCTACATGTCGGACGGCAGTCTCACCATCACTGCAGGAGACGACGGCATCCATGCGGATGCAGAGGCTCTGATCGAAGGCGGTGCCATTGACGTTACCAAGTCGTATGAGGGTATCGAGGCCCTGTCGATAAAGGTGTCCGGCGGTGACATCAAGGCAGTAGCAAGTGACGACGGATTTAACGCAGCAGGCGGCAACGCTTCGAGCGGAAGCCAGACATTCGGAAGCGATGACTGGGGCGGCGGAGCCCGCGGAGGCTTCAGCGATGGAGGCACCAACGGCAGCATCGAGATCAGCGGAGGCAACATCTATGTACAGGCAGGCGGAGACGGTATCGACTCGAACGGATCGGTGGCAATAAGCGGCGGTTACACAGTCGTTTGCGGGCCGACTCAGGGAGATACATCCGTGATCGACTTCAACGGCGAAGGCACTATCACAGGCGGTACGTTCATAGGAACGGGCGGAGCAGGAATGGCCGAGAGCTTCACGAGCGCTTCCCAGGGACTTATCGCGGTAAGCGTAGGCAATCAGTCAGCAGGCAGCACTGTGGCTCTTAAGGATGAAGCAGGCAATGTGCTTGCCGAAGTCACACCTGAACTCGACTACGCGGTAGTCTACGTGAGCACTCAGGACATGGCTCAGGGTGAGACATATACTCTGACGGCCGGAACCTACAGCGAAAGCATCACTCTCTCTGACATCATGTACAGCACACTGAACGGCGGCATGGGCGGAAGTTTCGGCGGAGGCGGTCCCCGAGGGGGAATGAACGGAGAGATGAACAATGATATGAACGGCGGCATGCACGGTGGAATGCATCACGGCGGACCCGGTATGGGTGAAGCACCTGACGGGATCACCGGAGCAACTGAGCTGAACGGCGATACAGAGGCTTAAACAGGAAGCATCCGTAGAACGGGATGTGCTTCCTGAAAGAAGGAGGCGGACGATGAGAAACAGATACATAGCACTTATACCGGCATATGAACCGGAAGAAAAGATAAAGGGGCTCACTGCTGAGCTCATCGAAAAAGGGTTTGACATTGTAGTCGTGGATGACGGCAGCGGCCCGGATCATGCGTCGCTGTTTGAGGAGCTTTCGCAGAAGGCGACAGTGCTGATACACAGTGAAAACCGCGGTAAAGGCGCGGCACTTAAGACCGGACTGAATTACATCAACAAGTATATGGCATATACGGAGTCGGTACTGACTCCGGCGGGAGCCGAGACCATCTCGGGCAGGGACGCGGTCATAGTGACAGTCGACGCTGACGGGCAGCATCTTCCGGATGATGTCCTCAGAGTGGCGGAGATCTCTGCTCAGAGAAGGGATGCTCTGGTGCTCGGCAGCAGGGCTCTGAGTGAGGATATACCCGTAAGGAGCAGGTTCGGCAACACAGTCACAAGGCATGTATACAGCGCGGCGACCGGGGTCCGCATCCATGACACGCAGACAGGATTAAGGGCATTCCACCGCTGCCTCATTCCGAGACTCCTCAGGATCGAAGGCGACCGTTATGAGTACGAGATCAACATGCTCATGCAGCTCGCGTCGGAAGGGGTGCCGATAATAGAGGAGAGGATCGAGACGGTATACGAAGACAACAACAGCGGGTCACATTTCAGGACAGTGAGTGATTCGTTCAGGATCTATAAGGAGATCCTGAAGTTCTCGGCTTCATCGCTCGTGAGCTTTGCGATCGACTACGGGATGTACGCGCTGCTTCTGGCGGTGACCGGGGCGGCGGGCATTGCGAACAGTCTGGTCATATCCAATATAGGAGCGAGGATTGTGAGCGGCACTGCAAACTATGCGATGAACAGGAAGCTGGTATTCAAAAGCAGGACGGGTTTTGCGAGATCCGCGGTACAGTACTTCCTGCTGGCGGCTTTCATCCTGGCAGGGAACACGATAGTCCTGAGTACGCTTGCAGGCACGCTGGGGATCAACAGATTCGCAGCCAAGCTGATAACCGAAGTTATATTCTTTGCGATCAGCTGGACTGTACAGAAGTACGTGATCTTTTTCAGGGAAGACAGCGATGATACCGGGACGGAGAGGATTCAGAAGCTCGATGCACAGGAGAGACAGATATGACAGAAATGATGAAAAAACATAAAAAGCTGCTTGCGTATATGCTGGTGCTGGCTGTGTTTACGACATATGTTGTGATGGATACTTTCGTCATAACCAGAGTATACGGAGAAGCCTCTGACAACGGCAGCGGAACCGAAGCGGCGATGCAGGCAGACAACGATAATACTGAAGGGCAGACAAAAGAAAGTACTGCAGACGGAACGGATGGCAGCGCCGCAGAAGATGCGGAGAGCAGCAATTCCCACGGACCTGGCGGCAAACACGGCGGCGGTCCTGGCCATGGCGGTAAACACGGCAAGCCGGGCAGCAGCTCCGGAAGTTCATCCTCTGGCAGCTCATCAGACAGCTCCGGGAGCAGCGCCTCATCATCCGGTACAGACATAAGCAGCTCAGCAACCGCTGATACCTACAGCGATGATAATATTTCCATCAGTTTGAGCGAATACACGGTAAGCGGCACGGTGGTATATGCCGCAGAGGTAAAGGCGGATGCGGAATATCTGAAGACTGCATTCGCGCAGGGATCGTACGGAAAGAATGTTACAGCGGCGACTTCGGATATCGCTGACAGCGTCAATGCCATTCTTGCGATCAACGGTGACTACTATGGCGCCCAGGAGAAGGGCTACGTCATAAGGAACGGAAAACTTTACAGAAGCACCGCGGTCAGCGGCAAAGAGGATCTGGTCATTTATAAGGACGGATCGTTTGAGATAATCAATGAGAGTGAAGTGACAGCTGATCAGCTGATCGCAAAAGGAGCGGTCCAGACGCTGTCATTCGGACCGGCACTGGTTGAAGGCGGAACGGTGTCCGTAGACGGGGATGATGAGGTCGGACGCGCGATGGCAAGCAACCCCCGCACGGCGATCGGCATCAAGCCGGATGGTACGTATATCTTCGTAGTGTCTGACGGCAGGACTGATGAGAGCGAAGGCTTATCGCTCCTGCAGCTCGCGGAGTTCATGAAGACGCTCGGGGCCGAGACGGCTTACAACCTTGACGGCGGCGGATCATCCACCATGGTCTTCAAGGGAAGCGTGGTCAACACTCCGACCGGAGGAGGCATAGGCAACGGAAGCGGAAGCGAAAGGAAGGTGAGCGACATTGTATACATCGGCTATTAAATCAGGAATGAGATACCTTGCGGCATCCATAGTGATCGCGGCAGCGGCAGCGGTATACGGGCTGTTCAGCCACGGGGTCTACTCATACTTCATGACATACGCATTCATGATACCTCTGCTTGCCGGAGCACTGCCGCATCTGATGGCAGCTCTGAGTATGGCCTGCGGAAAACGCGGGGGGAGCCTGTATGAAAAGATGACCTGTGTAAAGGATTTACAGCTGGCCATGGTAGTGACACTGACTGTGGGAAGCCTGCTGAAAGGAGCACTTGACATTTACGGGACCACCAACAGACTGCTCATAGTGTATCCGGCTGCAGCGGCATTGATCCTTGCGGCGGCAGCAGTAGTCATACGAAGCGGAAAGATATCAGCGGTCCTGAAAAACAAATAAAAACATAATAAAGATGCAATAAAAAGACTGCCTTATGTGTATACATAGTGAAGGCAGTCTTTTAGAGTGACTGCAGAAAACAAGGAGGTAAGGACCATGAAAAAAAGAATGAGTATCGCCATCGCACTGCTGACTGCTCTCGCAATGATAATGACGATGAGCATATCTGTATTTGCCGGCAGCATAAGCAGCAATGACGCAGCTTTGAAAACGGCCCTGAAAAACGCCAAGCTGAAGAAATCTGCGGTCAAGCGCATCGAGGTGGAGTTTGACGATGAAGACGGTGTGTACGAAGTGGAGTTCACAAAGAAATCAAACGGAAAAAAGTTCGATTATGAAATAGCCGCCGGCACCGGCAGTATCATCAAAAAGTCTGTGGATCACAAGTATAAAAGGAACTCTTCACATAAGAAAATCGGAAAAAAGGCGGCAAGGAAGAAAGTTGCCAAATCCTCAGGCATAAGCTATAAGATTATCAGTAAAGGTACATGCAGGTATGAATATGACGACGGAGAAGGCACCTACGAGATCAGGTTCAGCAAGGGCGGCCGTTCCTATGAGTATGACGTGCTTGCTCCTAATGGAAAGATCATCGGATATGAGTGGAAGGTGACCGGCAACTAAAAGGGGATTTTTCAGATAATGGCGACACTGCAGCTGGATGAAAACTTAATAATCCGGATGGCATCGAACGACGGCGCCGCATTCCGCGAACTGTACCAGCAGACATCAGGTGTGGTATACGGATTTGCCATGTCGATACTCCGCAACAAACACGATGCGGAAGATGTGATGCATGACGCATTCATCAGGATACACGCGAGTGCTGTTACGTATAAGCCATCCGGAAATCCGATGGCCTGGATACTCACCATCGTGAGGAATCTCTGCCTGAACAGGATCCGTGCGGGCAAAGTCTGCGAGGAACTGCCGGAATATGACGAGCTCGCGGGAACTTCGAACGACAGCGATACCATGCTCGACCGCATGGTGCTGGAGACGGCAATGAACGTGCTGGATGCTGAGGAGAGGCAGATCGTCATTTTACATGCGATGACAGGATTCAAACACAGGGAGATCGCGGAGATCCTCGACCTTCCGACAGGAACGATCCTGTCCAAATATAACAGAGCGTTAAAGAAAATAAGAAAAGAGATGGAATCGAAGGGGGTAGACAGATGATCGAAAATAATGAGATCGAAAAAAGGCTTGCCTCTGCGCTGAATGCCGCTGCCCCTGACATGCTGGATGAGCTGATGGCGGAGCTGGATCTCACTGAGAATCCTGAACCGTCATTGAGGGAAAAGCTTGCCGGGGACGGGCAGGAAAGATATAAAAAGGCCGCTATACGAAGCAGATCTTTCAGAGCTCTGATCAGCTGTGCAGCCGCACTGATAATCCTGGTGGGTGCAGCTGCCGTATGGAAAAACATCAATGACAGGGTTTTTGCTGTCGTTGATCTGGATGTCAATCCGAGCATCGAGCTGTCGATAAACGGAAAAGAGAAGGTCATAGGTGCCGAAGCGGTGAATGAAGACGGAGAAGTTATTCTCGCGGACATGGATCTCAGGGGGAGCGATGTCAAAGTGGCATGTAATGCCATCGTAGGCTCGATGCTGACGAAAGGCTACCTGACAGACAAGTCGAATTCCCTGATGGTCTCGGTAAGTGCCGGTGACCCTGAGAAAGGTCACGAGATCGAGCAGAAACTATCCGACGGCATCAGCTCATATCTGGATGACTCTGATATTACAGCTGCTATCCTGGGGCAGTATGTTGAGGACGATGACGAACTCGAGGATTTTGCCGAAGAGAACGGCATCTCGCTCGGAAAGGCATGGCTGATCCGCAAACTGATGGAAACAGGCGGACAGAAAATGACTGAGGAATCTCTGCTCGAACTGTCTACACAGGAACTGATCGTACTGGGACAGGAGCGCAATGCTGAAGGCGTCATCATGCAGGGTACGGCTTACACAGGTGAGTATATAGGATATGAAAATGCGCTCTCTGCAGCGCTTGGCGATGCCGGACTGGACAGCTCGCAGATCACCGACCCGGAAGTGGAGATGGACTGTGAAAACGGAGCAATGATCTATGAGGTCGAATTCAGATACGGCGGGCAGGAGTATGAGTATGAAATAGCCGCATCGACGGGAGAAATAATCAAATCGGAAAAGGACATTGACGATGACCGGAACGATGATGACGACCATGATCAAGACCATGATGATCATGATGACGACGACGATGACTGATCACCGGAGAGCCCGAAGCGCCAAAACAGAGGCAATACCAACCAGAATGCCTGCGGCGATACCGCTGAACAGGAGAACAGGGAAATAGAAGAATATGCGAAGGTCCTCTATAAGGGCGGCAGCCACGAGCAGCTGGCCCAGATTGTGGAGGACTCCAGCAGCCATACTTACACCGGTCACTGAGAAGAGGCCGGTTTTTTTGAGGAGTATCATGCCGGTAAGGCTGATTGCAGCTCCGGCGAGCGCGTAAAGCATGCCGAAGAGGCCGTTGAAAAGAAAGCCTGCGAGCACCACGCGAATCACGCTCACGGCCACTGCATCCTTAGCCCCGAACTTGTAAAGCGCCACTACGGTCACTACATTCGCTATGCCAAGTTTGATACCGGGAACACCCGGATTATATGGTATAATGGCTTCGACATACGAAAAGATCAGAGCCAGTGTGGCCATGAGGCCGACTCTCGCAATGAAAGAAGCGCTCAGAGGCTTGCGGCCTGAGACCTTACGATGTGACTGAGTCATAGCCGCCTCCTTCCCCTGAGCCGTTCTCGATTCGTACTACCATCCGGTTCGGAAGACATACGATGCTCTCACCCGGTCTCGAAATGATTCCGTGCTTTACACAGACCTGGTTCTTGCACGAAGCCTCGGTGACAGACACCTTGCCGTTGCTGATAACGACCACGTTATAGTAGTCGTACTGCAGTTCCGCAGGGTCGTCAGGATACGACTGCGGGGCATCGACAGCGGTCTGCTTTGGTGCAGGCACAACAACAGTGCGGTCCTCAGCGAGCGGATATCTGGCGTAGAGATCGCCGCCCGACTCGATGATGACCTTTGCGCCGCTTCCTGCCTCACCATGCGAAAGAGTGAGGGCAGCCGAAGCCGCCAGTCCTATGGCGACCAGCACTATGAAGAGTATTATGTCTGCTTTTCGTATGAACTGTTTCATTGAACATAGTATACCATGTAAGACCTTGAAAGGATAACCGACCGTATGAAGCGCGCTCTGAAAAAACTGAATATCCTCCTGCTGACAGCGGCACTTATCGTGCTTGCAGGATGCAGCGGAGCAGGCGGAGCCGGTCCGGAGCCGGTCATGGGAGACGGCTACTATCTCGATACCGTCTGCAGTATATCCATATACCGCATGGCTGATGCTGACGGAAATGTGAAGGCTGCTGCCGAAATGAGCGAGGATGCGCAGGCAGCGATCGACGAAGCTTTCGAGCTGTGCAAGGATCTTGAAGCAAAGACCAGCCGCACACGCAAGGATTCGGATATCAGCAATATCAATAACGCAAAAGGCGAATGGGTCGAAGTCAGCGCCGAAACGCGGGATTTCATAGAGAAGGGAATCGAGTATTCTGAATTGTCTGACGGTGGGTTTGACATAACCGTAGGAGGAGTGACAGAGCAGTGGGACTTCCACGCACCTGAAGGTGAAGCGGCGATCCCTGATGCGGATGATCTTGCAGAAGCTGCCAGACATATAGGCAGCAAAGGCGTGGAGATCGATGGCAACAGGATACGTCTGGCGGATCCTGAGACAAAGCTTGATCTCGGCGGAATCGCGAAGGGATGCATCGGCGACAGCATGACGGAGTTCCTGGAGAGCAAAGGTGTCGTCTCGGCGGTGATAAATCTCGGCGGAAACGTTATCTGCATAGGCGGCAAGACCGATGAGGACGATTTTGTCATAGGGGTGGAGACACCATTCAGCGACCGCACCGAGATCATCGGAAAGATAGATGCCAGGGATAAGACTCTCGTGACTTCCGGCGTGTATGAGCGGCAGATAGAAGTAGACGGGAAGAGATATCACCACATCCTCGACACCAAAACGGGCTGGCCGGTCGAGACCGATCTGGATGCCGTCACCCTCGTTGCAGACAAGGGGCGTTCCGGAGATATCGATGCTATGAGTACGATATGTCTGATAAAAGGTGCTGATGAAGGGGTGAAATTCATAGAAGAGCAGGACGGCGTGGAAGGCGTATTCGTGCTGTCGAACGGTGATATACGGACGACTGACGGAGCAGGATTTGAGGCAGTAAAATGATAAAAGTACTGGTTACAAACGATGACGGAATAGATGCTTACGGACTCAGGATCCTTGTAGAGGCATTGGCGGAACATGCCGATGTCTATGTTGTGGCACCTGCAGATCAGCAGAGCGGAAAGAGCCACAGCATCACTTTCCTGCGCGAGGTCACTCCTCAGGAGAGAGACGTGAAAGGAGCAGTGGCAGCCTGGGTGCTCGACGGTACGCCGGCTGACTGCGTTATGTGGGCCATCGACTATCTGAGAGATGAAGAGGGTATAGAGCCTGATTTTGTCATAAGCGGGATCAATCTGGGGTTCAATACCGGACTTGCAGCATATTACTCGGGAACCGTTGCAGGTGCACGTGAAGGCGCCATAAACGGCATCAGGTCGATAGCTCTGTCTGTTGGAGGACAGGGCGGTATGGATGTCGAACATTTCGACTATCTTGTCGGCCTTCTGCCGCAGCTGATGGATATGTCCATGAAGATCGATCCGGGAACTGTCCTCAGCGTTAATGCGCCTGACATTCCTTCCTGGGAGATAAAGGGAATGCGCGTCTGTGCAGCGGCTCCGCGCGGTTACGGTATAAGGTTCTTCTTTGAGAAGAAAAAGAACGGCAATTATCAGATGACAGGCGGAGCGGACTATCTCGATGACAGGATGCTCTATGATATAGACTGGTGTGCGGAGAGCTATGTGGCAGTCTCTCCAATCCCTACAACGCTTTCGGACCCGGTCGCGCTTATGCGCCTCAAAGGTCTTGTAACGGAAACAGACTGTCTCACACTCATCATCGATCCGCAGGAAAAGATGCCTGTGCGTGTGAAGGATGCAGACAGGCTGAGTGCCAATCTTGAAAAGCTTGCGCACGCCGTAAGCAGGATGGGCAAGCCTCTCATTTTTGCGGAATCATATGACATGGGCGATGTTCTTCCTCAGGTGAAGGCTCATGGCGGCGAAGCAGAGACGGTCAGGCATATCCATCCGGATGTCTGGACTGCACCTGATCTCGGGAAATACGTCACTGCGCTTGACTGCAGAAAGGTGCTCATAGCCGGTGCCGCCACGAATGTGGAGATCCTGCAGACGGCAGAAGGCTTTATAAAGAGAGGCTATAAGGTGACCGTTCTTGAGGATTGCTGCAGCTCACCGGATAAACTCGGACACGAACTGTCCATAAATATGATGGAAGATATGGGCTGTATTATCAGCACTCTTGAGACCGAAGTCATGAAGCTTACGGCCTCCTGCTCAAGACAGGTACTGGATGCGGTTAAAAACATTTTACGAACTTGACATCGGGGGGCCGATGTTGTACTATCGTTTTTGCTATGCGCTGATGTAGCTCAGTAGGTAGAGCACTTCCTTGGTAAGGAAGAGGTTTCGGCAGTTCGAGTCTGCTCATCAGCTCCATGCAAACCCGCTTAGGGACAGGGACGCTTGTCCCTAATATTTTCCAATAATAACGTTATTATTTTAAGGAGGAAGTTAAATGGCAAAGCAGAAGTATGAGAGAACCAAACCGCATATCAACATTGGTACTATCGGCCACGTTGACCACGGTAAGACAACTCTTACAGCAGCAATCACATCAGTACTCAACAGAAAGTACGGACTTGGCGGCGATGTAGCATTCGATCAGATCGACAAGGCACCGGAAGAGAGAGAAAGAGGAATCACGATC
>JAFRJV010000135.1 GCA_017432075.1 Mogibacterium sp.
CCGTTCACACTGGACAGCAAGGTACCTGCAGGCGGATATCAGGAGTTCCTGAAGAACGAAGCACGTTACAACAGACTGACCAGAGAGAATCCGGAAAGAGCAGAGAAGCTCTTCGCGGAGAACGAGGCAGCTGCAATGGCACGTTACGACAAGCTCGTCAAGTTCGTAGACTTCTACGCACCTGCAGAGTAATCCGTCATAACGCGGCATAACACAACTCACAGAGAGCCGGTCTCCGGACCGGCTCTTTTAGTGTCATGAACAGGGCTTATGTATTTTAAAGAAGCATAAATGCGGTTGAATGTACGCTGTTTTACGGGTAAAATAATAGTGTGTTATTTTGAAAAAGGAGGTACATTATGCCACTCGTAACAACAACCGAAATGTTCAAGAAGGCTTATGACGGCGGATATGCCATCGGTGCTTTCAACGTAAACAATATGGAGATCGTGCAGGGCATCACAGAGGCTGCCGGCGAGCTCAGAAGCCCGGTCATCCTTCAGGTTTCGAAGGGCGCCCGCGCTTATGCTAACCACACATATCTGGTTAAGCTCGTAGAGGCTGCTATCATCGAGAACCCTGAGATCCCTATTGCACTCCACCTCGACCACGGTGATTCGTTCGAGCTCTGCAAGAGCTGCATCGACGGAGGTTTCACATCGGTAATGATCGATATGTCCTCAAAGCCATTCGAGGAGAATATTGCTATAACAAGGCAGGTAGTAGAATACGCTCACGCTCATGGCGTAGTAGTCGAGGCTGAGCTGGGAACACTCGCAGGAGTAGAGGACGAAGTAGTAGTAGAAGCCGGCCACGAGAGCTATACAAGACCTGAAGAGGTAGAAGAATTCGTAAGCAGAACAGGCTGCGATTCTCTGGCGATCGCGATCGGAACTTCCCACGGCGCATACAAATTCACACCGGCACAGTGCACAAGAAACGAAGAAGGCATTCTCGTACCGCCTCCACTGCGTTTCGACGTACTCGAAGAAGTAACAAAGAGACTGCCGGGATTCCCGATCGTTCTCCACGGATCCTCATCGGTTCCTCAGGAATTCGTAAAGATGGTAAATACTTACGGCGGCAACATGCCTGATGCTGTAGGTATTCCTGAAGCACAGCTCCGTAAGGCAGCTGAGTCTGCAGTATGCAAGATCAACATCGACTCGGATATCCGTCTCGCAATGACAGGCAACATCCGCAAGTACTTCGCAGAACATCCTGATCATTTCGACCCACGTCAGTATCTGAAACCTGCAAGACAGGCTGTAAAGGACATGGTAGCTCACAAGATCGTAAACGTACTCGGATCGGACGGAAAGATCTAAAAAACAGAAACAATCATGTAAACGGCGGCGCAGAGAAAGCTCTGTGCCGCTTTTTTTAATGCTTTGAGACTTGCGGCTCAATATGTATATTCTGTAAGGATTCAGACTGCGGGGAAACTGAAATGCTATAATAACCGGGAATATGACATGCCATTCGTGTCATAGCGGGGAGGATATAATTTGTCTCATACCATTGAGTTAAGAAAGGTCTCTAAATACTATGCCGGCGATGATTCCGTCAGCATGGGTTTTTCGCGTATAGATCTCAACCTTGACATCGGTGAGTTCGTAGCGATAACAGGCGAGAGTGGAAGCGGAAAGTCCACTCTCCTCAACGTTATAAGCGGACTCGACACCTATGAAGAGGGTGAGATGTTTGTTTGCGGTGAAGATACGACCGCTTACAGCACCGAGGACTATGAGGTCTACAGAAAAACTTATATAGGGAATATCTTCCAGGACTTCAACCTGATAAACAGCTATACGGTCTATCAGAATATTGAGACCGTAATGCTTTTGTCCGGTAAAAAAAGAAAAGAATGCAGGGACAGGATCCTTGAGCTGATAGAGCTTGTAGGACTCAGCAAATACCGCCGCACAAAAGTCTCCAGGCTGTCCGGCGGTCAGAAACAGAGGGTAGCGATCGCGCGTGCCCTTGCAAAAAATGCACCAATAATCGTGGCGGACGAGCCTACGGGCAATCTCGACAGCGAGTCAGCCAAAAGCGTAATGGAGACACTGGCAAAGGTCTCCCATGACAAACTGGTAGTTGTCGTCACGCATAACTATGAGCAGGCCGAGCCTTTTGTAACGCGCAAGCTCACCATGCATGACGGAAAAATAATCGAAGACAAGAAGATATCATCGCGTCTTACGGCAGAGAACTATCTTTCCGAGGTCGGAACCTATGGTTCTGATCCGCATCCTGCATCAGCAGAAAATGCAGGCGCTCCGAGAAGAGAAGGCCGCGTTGCAAGAGCGGAAAGAGCAAAAAAAGCCGCTGAAGCCGGGATCACGACGCAGCACTCTGAAGCTCCGCTGCCGAGAAAGATGCGTAAGGGTTCAGAGATCAGACTGGGGATCCGCAATACTTTCAACCTGCCTGCAAAGTTTATCCTGCTGTTCATAGTCTATTTCTTTGTCGCAACTGCAGTACTCGGACAGTATGCAACAACTAAAAGCAGCATGCATGAGAGTTCTATTCTGGGCAGCAATCCATATTTCACTAACGCAAGTTCTGACAGGATAATTGTAAAAAAAGCAGACGAAAGCAGATTCTCCGATGCGGATTTTGAAGCAGTTCAGTCAACGCCTAACATCAGAGAGATCGTGAAGAACGATCTTGCTGTGGACAGCGGGGTCAGTTTCAGTCTGGGTGATTTTTATGTAGAAGGCCCTTTAATGCCTTTCAGCCAGATCAATGAGGATGAAATATCATATGGGCACATGCCGGAGAACGACTACGAGATAGTTATCAAGCTCGATCCAAGCAATGATGCAATGATAGGCATTGGCGGCAACGCAGATGAGTACATCGGAAAGCCTGTCCAGTTCAAGGACATGAGCCAGATGCAGACTTATGAATTCGACGATACGATACGGGTCGCAGGCATAATAGTGGACAGTGAAATAAATGAAGATTCCGATTCTGCTCTATATGGTTACTCAACGATCTACACAAGTGAAAAAATAAGCAATGATCTCCTTGTTTCCATGATGGCAGCCACGTCCAAATCTGAGCTGTATTTTGGAAAAACAAAGGTAAACTGCGACTATGAGAGGGCGGTGTTCTCGTCGCCGAAAGTCCCTGATGGTAAAGTATATCTGTTTGAAGACCAGGCTTATTACTATGATGATGAAGGCGAAAATGTTACCGGCAAGGACTTCAGACTGAAGGTGAAAAACAGATTCTTTGAATCCACCGGGAAATATACGGTCGACAAGGTGCTGACAGCATCAAACTGCACAGAGCTTGCAGGCATACCAAAGGAAGAATTTGATATGTACTACAACTGTGTATTCATAAGCGACAATGACTACCGGGAACTGTTTGATCAGGGCTTTTTCCAGATAAGCGCGTACATGGTAAATGAGCAGAATTCTGAAGAGACCCTTAAGGCTCTGAATGAGAAAGGCTTCACAACTCTTGCCCTGAAGGATTCGCTGACAGATACAATGGATGGATTCGGCGGTGCAATAAGTCTGATGACGTACGCCAGACTTGCACTGGAATTCATAATACTGTTCTTTATTGCTTACGCAGTCATCAGACTGATCATGAGGTCGCGTAATTCCTATTACTCAACACTCAGAATACTTGGCGCCACAAAGGGCAATACAGATACCATACTGAGGGTCGAACTGATCCTGATGATGCTTATTGCATATGGCGTTGATATATTATTTGCCGTTCTGGTTCAGAAAGGCATACTGCAGGATCTGGTCCAGGCGGACCTGAAAGAGCTCGTCAAGCTGCTGTATTACATCACTCCGCTTGACTACTGCATACTCGGGGCATTGCTGCTGTTCATGTCCCTCCTGATCGCTAACAGGTATTCAAGGCACATCTTCACGAAGAGTGCCATGAAGGCATTCAGAGAGGGGGCGTAGCGATGATAAAGATCGAAAACGTCAACAAATACTACAATAAAGGCAAGGCGAACCAGATCCATGTCATCAACAACACCACGATGAGTCTGCCTGATGAGGGTATAGTCTGCCTCCTCGGTCCGTCCGGATGCGGAAAGACGACTCTGCTGAATGCGATCGGCGGACTCGACACAGTTGACCGCGGGACCATTTCGATCGACGGGCAGCGTATAACCAGGCACTCATCAAACAAGATCGACAGTATACGTAACGCACGAATAGGCTACATCTTCCAGAATTTCAACCTGCTGGATGACAGGACGGTATTTGAGAATGTAGCCATCGCGCTGCGCATGATCGGTATAAGGGATAAGACGACCGTAACAGCCCGCGTGAGATACTGCCTTGAAAAGGTGGGCATTGACCAGTACAGAAACAAGCTTGCCGGCTCACTGTCAGGAGGACAGAGGCAGAGAGTCGCGATCGCCAGGGCAATAGTCAAAAACCCAAGCATCATCATCGCTGATGAACCTACGGGAAATCTCGACAGCGCCAACACTCTGGAGATCATGAACATAATAAAGACGATCTCAAGGGAGCGGCTTGTCATACTCGTCACGCACGAGAGGAACATAGCGGAGTTCTACTCCGACTATGTCGCCGAGATGAAGGACGGAAAGATCATAAAAGCGTATAACAACGACTCGTCCAGATATCTCGATTATCAGCTTGAAAACAAGATCTACCTCAAGGACATGGCGGTCCACAAGGATTTCGCTAAGGACGATATCAGAGTTGGTGTTTACAGCGATGAGGAGCGTCAGGCGGATATCAAGGTAGTCATCAGAGGCAATAATCTATACATAAATACCGGAGGCAGACTTAATGTAGTCGACGAGACGGCCAACATCGAAATGGTAGATGATCACTATACTGCCATGGACGAGAGCTACTTCGAAGACAAGGATTTCGACTATACAGCCTGTCTGCCATCGAAATACAAGGCAAAATACAGCTCGATCTACAGGCTGACAAACATGATCAGCAGCGGCTGGAAGACTGTTAAAGGCTTCAAGAAGATAAGAAAGTTCCTGATGCTGGGCTTCGTCTTTGCTGCGATGTTTGCCTTCCTTGCGGTCAGCAATGTACTGGGACTGATCGATGTGAAACCTGTGGATTACAGGACCACGCACGCTAATTACCTGACGATACCTAATGCTGACAGGAGTGAACAGCTGCTGGACAAGGTGGAAAAGCTTGATACGGTGGCGTTCGTGCTGCCGGGTGATACGAGAAAGAGCATTACTCTTCCGCTGGATGACTATCTTCAGACCAATTATGCTCAGGAAGATATCAACGTATCTGTTGCACTCACAAATGTGCTTCAGCAGGATAAGCTGATCGCCGGCACCATGCCTTCCGACCCGCATGAAGTAATAATAGATAAAGCCATCATAGACAATTTCCTGAGAAACGGATCCGGTAACGCTGTTGGCCTGGATACGATGGAGGAATTCTTAGGCCGCAGGATCACGGTGCCTAATCTCGATGATTATATTATCGCAGGTATTTCAGATACAGAATCTCCAACGCTCTTCGTCGATAAAAGTCAGGCGATATATATTCTCAGTAACGGGAACGATGTTGTTGATGAGTATTCGTTTGACTTTGAGGAAGACGGTGAGGAAGATGATGTCAGGAGCGGCAGAGTCATGGATCTTGACCTCGCCAGGAACAAGATAAAAGTCGTAAAAGGCGAGAAGCCTAAAGACGCTTTCGAAACCATCGTTAATGAGACCCATGATGAAGAAATGGCGATCGGCAAGACGATCAACACAGCTGTCGCAGGCCGTAAGCTGGTCGTAGTCGGATACTACAGAAGCGATTCGATGGATGACGATACATACTATGTACATTCATCAACCATCAAAAAGTACTGTATTGCAAAGCAAAAGAATTTCTCGGCATTTGCTTCTGATACGGCCCTTGTGAAACAGATACTGGACAATGAAGGGCTTCCGGCAAAGATCAATGATACCCGCGACAGAAAGGACTACATCAATTCAAGAAAGGATCAGCTGACCTCATCTGTGGTGGTAGCCGTCATCATAATGCTCATATCACTTATCGAGATGTTCCTTATGCTCAGATCGTCATTCCTTTCGAGGATAAAGGAAGTCGGTACGCTGAGAGCTATAGGCCTCAAAAAAAAGGATATCTACAGGATGTTCACGGGCGAGATCCTGGTGATAACTTTCATTACAGCGGTGCCGGGCATAGTGATCATGTACTTCGTCCTTACACAGCTTGTGAAGGTCACGTACTATATCGAAGGTCTGTATATTATTACGCCGGCGGTAGCCGCGATAACATTCGGTATTATACTGGTGTTCAATCTTCTGGCAGGACTCATACCGGTATTCTCAACTATGCGCAAGACACCGGCTCAGATACTGGCAAGGACAGACATCTAGGCAATTCAAAAGCCTGCCGTACGGCAGGCTTTTGAATTGCCTAGATGTCTGTCCTTGCCAGTATCTGAGCCGGTGTCTTGCGCATAGTTGA
>JAFRJV010000136.1 GCA_017432075.1 Mogibacterium sp.
ATGGTGAGTATGAACTCATAGTCTTCCGTGATCAAACCAGTCCTCTCATTGTTGTATATATGGAGAAGAATGGTACATACATTGCCATAACCGGGCAGCTCTCTATGGAAGAAATCCATTTGATCATCGACAGCCTGGTTGTTGATGACAGCATTTGATTCTCAGTAGAGACGTGGCTCAACAGTGGTAACAGCAACATACCCTACTGCTATGGTAAATATACACACAATTTATTACTTGTGTGTATATTTACTTTATTATTGTTGTTGACATCTCCATTTGCAGCAGTTATTATTTGTTTAAGTAAACATACACACGTTGTGGGAATTACGTGTACATTTACTGCAATGCCAATCAGGAGAATAATAATGCTATATACCTATAACGACTGCATTAAAGAATATGGCAGTGACTACCAGTTGAAGAAAGCACTTTCAGATCAAAAGCTGTACAAAATCGAAAAAGGCATCTACTCATCAGAGAAATATGCTTCTGAGCTTGCCGTTGTATCACTAAAATATCCTAACGCTGTATTTACAGATGAAAGTGCCTATTATTATCATGACCTTACTGATGTGATCCCTGATCATTATTTCCTTGCAACCCGCCGGACAGACTCACGGATCAGAGACAAGAGAGTGATTCAGTCGTTTATATCTAACGAAGTCTTTGACCATGGCATTATTGATATGTCATATAATAATGCTGTGATCAGGATCTATTCTCGCGAGCGCATGCTGATCGAGCTTATGAGATTCCGCTCCAGATATCCCCGTGACTATTATAAAGAGATCCTTCTGAACTATCGGAGGATAATATATGATCTGGATTTCTGGAAAGTCGAAGAATATGCAGCATTATTCGCAAACGGGGACAATATAATGAAGATCATTGGAACGGAGGTGCTTTGATGGATCTGAGAGAAGAGACCGAAAGAATCATTCTTGAGGGATACAACGAGGCAAATGCTCAGGCTAAGCTCTGTCAGGACATCATTCTCAAAGCGATCTCTGACAGCGGCATGGCAAAGAACGCAACTATCAAAGGCGGAGTCGTCATGCGCAGCATTTCCGGCAATGCCAGACGCGCCACGCAGGATATCGATATCGATCTGATCCGATATTCCATTTCAGATGAATCGATCAGAGCTTTCGTTTCAAGGCTGAACTGTCTTGAGGGACTGGACATAAAAATCGGCGGCCCGATAATCGAGCTCAATCACCAGGATTATAAAGGGAAGCGTGTGACCATCACCATCACTGACGAGCATGCTAACTCGCTATCTCTCAAGATGGATATAGGTGTTCACAAAGATCTTGACATTGAGCAGGACGAATACTCTTTTGATATAGGCTTTCAGGAAGATGCTGTCAGCCTTCTCATTAACAGTCCCGCCCAAATGATAACAGAGAAGCTGAAATCCCTGCTGAGATTCGGAACCAGATCTACGAGATACAGAGATGTATTCGACATTTGTTATCTCAGTGAGCGGGCAGACAAAGAGAAACTGCTTTATTGCATGGAAAAATACATCTTTGAAGATAACACTCTGTCCGTCAGCAACATGGCTGATGTTACACTGCGCCTTGAGCAGGTATTCAGCAGCAAGTCGTTTGTACAAAATGTAAGCAGATCCAGAAGAAACTGGCTTGACATGCCTGCCGAAGAAGCTCTTGCAACAGATCTGGAGTTTTTCCGCAGTTTATCTGAGTAAGGATGGTTCTTTTTATGCTGAAAAACAGTTCTTTCAGCATATCAACAGGTTTTAGTCCACCCTTATTATCGCATTTGCCATATTGACAATGTCTTCAGTTGCCTTCTCTGGCTCCAGAATCCGTATATCTCCTCCAAACCCGAAAACCCATCCATAGAATGTCGGGCTGAGACACACATCGGCATAGCATATAAAGGTCTCACCGTTGGATGGCTCGGTTTCCACGCCATCGCCGAATCTGTCAATGACATATTTCATCAGCTCGTTTCTGCATTCGAGCTTGACTCTGACTTCTTCTCCGTCGTACATCTCGAATATCTTATGGGCATATAAAGATACGTTGAAACCTTCCGGCTTTCTGACTGCTTTCTCCTTCAGCGAGGTCACCTCGACCATGCGGTCAACCCGAAAAGCAGAGATGTTATCATGCTTATCGCTCCAGCCGACGACATAGTAGAAGTCCTCATTCCAGTACATGGCGTACGGGCTGATGACATAGACTTCACCGCCGTTGCGAAGGACTTTCTTTTTGTTTCCGTCATATTCCCTGATTTTGAAACTGATCTTCACCTTATCCCGGATGGCATCGTTGATGCAGTCAACCACAGCAAATATCTTCTCGTTCTTCGGCTTGATCTTCTCGGTTGTGTACACGCTGCGCTTCAGCTGCTTCCTCTGATATTCGCTGACAGTGCTGAGCAGTTTGCGGTTGAGCACCCTGCTCCTCTTGTCGGTGATAAAGCGTGAGGAGTTGACAGCATCGATCAGCAGCTTCAGCTCCGGGATATCGAAGAGCCTCTTGCCGCAGTAATACTTGTTAGGCCTGCCGATGATCGTCACGATGTCCATGCCGCGCTGCCTGAGCAAAGCTATATCGCTGCGAAGTGTCTTGGTATTCGCAGGCACGCCGTTATCCGCCAGATAATCTATGATCTCGAAGGTATCCATCGGATGCTCATCGTCTGTCTTCTCAAAGAACATCTCCGACAGCACCAGCAGTCTGGCCTTCACCATGTTTTGTTTGTCTTTATCCATAGCGCACTCCTGCCCGTATCAGAGCAGTTCCTTCAGTTTCTCAATTTCCTCTGCGGTCAGGGTTATGCCCTTGCCCATTTTGGAGTTCAGTCCTTTTTGCCGTACAGTTTATCCATGGCAGCCTTTGCGTATTCACTGCGCATTTCGCTGACACCTCCGAAGTTGATGCCTTCCACCTCTACAGCATCAAGCTCATAGGCGACGACCGGCGGCACTTCTTCGCCTATATCCGTCCATGGTCTTGCGTGCCACTCCCTGTCATAATCGCTGACAGCTTTATAAAGATTATGGAGCCCTTCAGCAACATCATCAGCGTCAAGGAGGAAGGTGAAGTCATCATCAAAGAATACATATCCGCCCTGTTCTTCGTTTATTCGCATCAGCGACCAGAATGAGTCGAAGGCGGCCTCAGTATCATCATTTGCTGCCTGCACATCGAATTCCTCTTCGTCTTCAAATTCTTCCGGATCAAGTCTCAATTCCTCAAGGAGTTCCTGCCTCTCCGGATAATCAAAGGTCTCATCAGGATAATGGATCTGCCCGTCTGCATCTTCCCACGACAGACTGATGCAATTCAGACCAATGAGGTAAAGGATCAGCTCGGAGACCAAATCGAGCTGTATCTCATTCTCTGCCTTTGCGATCTTAATCAGCTGCGCGATCTTTTTGCGTATAAAAGGAACCCCTCCTGCTTCCTCCAAAGCCGGAACCGCACTGCTCATAGTGTTCTCGATCAGTTCCTCCGGCACGGCATTCCATTCTGCTTCTGTCAGGACGCACTTTTCCCCTTCACAAGGTGTGATTATCTCTGTGTCACAGAAATGCGACATGAGGTCTATAAATGATGCACTGAGAAATCTGCTTACTGATTCTCCCGATACTGTTCTGATCACAATGTCCCTCCCCGTACAACTATATCCTGCTGCGTTTTACCAGCGTGTTCCTGTCACCATATATTATTATCGATTCTTTGCGTACCGGGTCGCAGTCAACCCCATAGCTTTCAAGTTTATCGACCACTTCGATCAGCGATTTCATGCCGAGGCTTCGGATCCTTACGATAAAGGCCGGATCACCAGCCACCTTGTCAGCGGCCTCTCCGAGGGTAGTAAGCCCTGCTCTCTTCAGGCAGTTGTATGCTCTTATGGAAAACCCGCAGTCTTCCAGCCCAATCAAGTGCAGTGTCTCCATCACCCCGTTTTTTTCGATGGATTCTCTTATTCTTCTCTTGTCCTCTTCCATTTTTCTGACAGTTCCCTGCAGACCATCGCGAATATATTTCAGTCTGTCCGGATGTCGGAGCTTGCGGATGCCTTTTGCCAGTATCTGCCTGATCCGTTCTCTCGACAGTGAAAACTGTTCTCCCGTATCATTCAGAGTCATGTGGTCCTTGTACCGCAGAAGAAGTGCAGTCTGTTCCTTGTCCTTCAGACTGTCCATAGCAAACTCAAGACCGCACATCTGATCATCGCTCAGCGGTGTATATGTATCTGAACCAAAGACTTTCTCCAGACCTATCTCTGTTATCAGATTCTCAGGCCACGGCAGCTTCTGCGGTCGCACCTGTTTAGGCACTGGCGGCTCCTTTGGTTTGGCTGACGCCCTGACAGCAGACTCTCCCGGATATCGTATGCCCATGATCTTGCGGATATCCGCATCAGCGGCATCCGGGCAGACCGCTTTTACTCTGTTGACGATGCGCTCCCATGATTCTGCAGGTTCCTCCTCATAGCCGGATGCGATGAACTTGTATCCCCATTTTGTCTCAGGCGTCTCAAGCACCGCTATGTGCCATCCGTACTCCTGCCCGAACCTGTTAGTCCTTCTGCGGAAGTCGCCTGTGATGAGATATGTCTGCATCTGAAGATCCGTAATGGCACCCTCATAATTCTTTTCCCCGTTTTCTCTGGCAAATCCGGCTTTTGCCCTGATTTCCGGAGTCATGAGTTCTGATCCGCAGGCTTCTTCATCCAGCCCGAACACATCCATTATCTTCTTTGACCGGTGAGAAGCAAGTCCGTCCTCATACAGGGCATCGTAGTCATAACCGTTGCGCCTGTAATTTGCAAACACCGGGAAGAAGTCCTTATCTACAAACCCTGCATTCCTGCCGAAGAACTTGCCGTATGCAATATCCGGATCGACAGCAAGCATCTTTCTCCACTCCCATGGATCTGTATCAGGATCTCCAGTCCACCACGCGCTGCCTCTTGTGAGTTCTTCCACAGAAAAGCCTTTTACGGCATTGGAAAAAAGAGGGATAAATCCGACAGCATGGACAAGATCTGCCAGATCATCTGCGCTGTTCAGTTCTCTCAGGCGGACATTGCCGCTTTCCTGCAAAGACATTTCCTATTTCGCTCCCTCATCACATGCGGTACCATCCCCGCATACAGCACTTTCTTCTTTCGTCTTCAGCCTGTATCCTGCATTTCTGAGCACTTCCAGTGCCTTATTGAAGTTCTCTTCCTTCGTCAGAATATAGTCGGTGTTGTATGTGGATACTGCAAAGATGCCGATCTCATTTGTCGCGAGGATCCTGGATATCTTCGCAAGTATGCCGATCAGTGAAAAGTCGAGTACGCCGACTATCCGGAATGCCTTCCACCCGTCATCGCGTTCAACAGTGTTATCCGGCACCATGTCCGCCGGGCACACAAGAGAGCACTCCTCATCGGTACTCCCCGTGAAGCAGAACGGCTTACTGATATCTATACCGGAGTAATTCTCAACCTTGCATACCGACAGGCTGACATCAAGCGGCTCGATATCAATACATGCCTGCTGATTCTGCATCAGTATTCTTGCTTTTTCTTTCTTATAGCGCTTATTCAGTCTGGACTTGACGCCCTTGTAGTGCTTCTCGACCTCATACCACGGGATCCATATCTCCGCTTCCTCGATTTTCTGCATTACAACAGCGAGGATCTCGTCATCCTCCTTCTTGCCCGGGAACTTCCCTGTCCTCTTGAAGCTGTCGCGAAACGCAGCATACATCCATTCATGTATCTTCTCTTTCTGCTTCAGCTTCAGCTGTGAGTATTTCTTATTCGTCTGCAGCAGCTTGCCGTTGACCCATTCGTGATTTTTCATTGTCTAAATTTTCGCAGTTCTTCAGTCATGACTGGAGCAGCAATGATAATGCCTCCCGTCTTTAAGTAAGCTATTATTTATTATACAGCAGGATGCAGACATCATAAAGATGTCAGTTGCTGAAGCCCTTGAAATATAAGGCTGTCGAACATTCATGCGACTTCTTTTTTACGCAGATGTTTGCTCATATATACGCAAAATAAAAAAGCGGGGACTCCGCCAGACAGCAGCGGAATCCCCTGGACTAATCCTACTCGAAGATCTTTTTGAACTTTTCAATCACAGCGCTGTTTCTTTTCGATGCAGTTGACTGATCAATGTTGTTATCTGCAGCATATTCACCAACGCTGTCGCCGCGGTCATAAACAGACTCGTAGAGTTCCGTCTGCTTCTTTGAAAGGGCTTTTCTGCCCTTTATGAATCTCCTGTCGTCAGGACTGAAGATCTTTCCGGCGACCCTGATAAGCGTCTCTCCTTTTTTTGCGGTGCTGAGCCACTCACCGTCTTCCCCGTCATCGAGCGAAACGTGTCTTCTGGTCTCAGCATGATCGTTATTGTACTCTTCTCTGTCGAGCTCCGCCAAAACGCCGGCCCATTCATCGCTGATTTCGATAGTTACGCGTTCATTGCTAAAACTGTACTCATACTTTTTCATCCGTGTACCTCCGTAGATTTGCGAAAACTTATGTATTCTCGAAATCCACGAGGGTTACGGCGATCTGCAGTGCAGACTGTGTATGATGTTGATATGCATCTCGGTCTCCTCTTCTTTCCGAAGCGAGAAGTACCGAAAGGCAATTAAAAACAGGTATGCCAATTCACCTTAAAGACTGCAATCTCGCTTCAAGTAATGACCGACATGCCCATTAATCGGTATATATTCAATTTCTGTTCACCACATGCACAATGGACATTGCCACCGGTTAAGCTGTGCGTGTGATGAGCGAAGAGTCATGTCATAATCAAGGCAAAACCTTCTTGAACTCCTCCTAATCCAGAAAACAAATCGAAGCTTTTCATTGCTGTTTTGTAAGC
>JAFRJV010000137.1 GCA_017432075.1 Mogibacterium sp.
GCGAGTGTTTTCAAGCGGTACGGCGATTTTGCCGATTTCGATGAAAACGCATATGAACCTGTTCATACCTATACAGACGTAGGTTTTTTGAGGGAAATAGTCAGAAAAATAGTCAGAAGCAAAGTGCCGGAAATCGCAAAAAATCGTCAAAAAACGCAGGCATAGTTGACACGGCAGGAAAGAACTGCTCAGTATCAATTAGTTAGAAAAGTGTTCACACTTTTCTAACCTCGATCAATAATCGCACATTTGCAGACCTGATTTTCCTGCATTAGACTTAAATCAAAAAGGAAAGACGAGGTGTTCAGCATGTTCAGACCCAAGATAAGATTCACGCATGACGAGATAAGAGTGCTCGTCTTTGCTCTCAATGAATTGAGAAATACCCTTATAGCCGAGGGCCGCTACACTGATGCTGTAGACGAGCTCCTCATCAAGCTTCTTGACTGACAGGTCCTTTCTGCCGGTAATACATCCCTGCTCAATTCCGGGTGGGGATTTTTTATGCCAAAAGCCGGGGTGCCGGTAGAAAGGATCAAAAATGATAAGAAGCAAAAGAGAAAAAGAAGTTGGACTGTCCGAAGAAGAAAAGAAGATAGCAGCCAAGCTGAAAGAGCTTGCGGCGGCAGCAGACAAAGAGGCGATGGAGGAGACTGACTATGAACAGATGAGTCCGATCGAACAGCTTTCTGCGGATATTGCTGCCCATCTTGCAAATAATGCTGCTTGCAGAATTGCAGGAATCATCGAGGAGGCAGATCAAGGATCAGCGAAGCAGCTTGTCATTCGTTTTGAAAACAGCGACAGCAGGACGCTGGTGCGCATGATACAGGCGATCTTCCTGTCGCATGGAATGAAGCATGCAGCAGAGGAACTGGATGTCCTCGAAGATTGTGAGCCCTTCGACAGTGAGGTGTTTGATGCCTTCGCGGATGAATTTCTGGGAGCTGAAGAAATTGACCGGTACACAGTAGAAGCATGGTTCATAGTTCCTGCTTCAGATAGTGAAGGTGAGGTGGTCGGATGGCTAAAGTCATAGCTATATGTAACCAGAAAGGCGGTGTCGGCAAGACGACAACTGCGCTCAATCTTGGTGCAGGCCTGGCAGGAGAAGGCAAGAAAGTGCTTTTGGTCGATTCAGATCCGCAAAGCGATCTCACAGCGTCAGCAGGGATCGAGGCTGACAGGATCGAGAAGTCACTTGGAAGGCTGATGTATCTGGCGACAGAGAACCATAAACCTGATGTGCAGGACACGATCATACACCATGAAGAAGGTTTTGACCTTATCCCGTCCAATCTGGATCTTTCATCTATGGAGACCAGGCTGGTTAACGCTATGAGCCGTGAGAAGGTACTGGACAATATCCTGAAAGACATAAAGCAGGATTATGATTATGTCCTGATCGACTGCATGCCATCGCTTGGTATGCTGACCATCAACGCTCTTACGGCAGCAGACAGCGTTATAATCCCGGTCCAGGCGCAGTACCTGCCGGCCAAAGGAATGACGCAGCTTCTCAAGAGCATCGATATGGTCCGGAGCCATACGAATGAAAACCTGAAGATCGACGGGATAGTGATGACATTGGTCGATGGCAGGACGAATCTTGCCAGAGATGTGATCAATGCCATAAGGACCAACTACGGGATGCACATACGAATCTTCGATACGCAGATCCCGACAGGAGTTAAGGCTGCTGAGGCAAGCAAGACAGGAAGGAGCATCTTTGCATATGATGGAGACTGCAAACCAGCCAAAGCATATGAGGCACTGACGAAGGAGGTGATAGCAGATGCCGAACGGAAGAGACAACGAGATAAAACTTCCATCACTCGATGAGCTGTTCTCAAGCCAGCAGGAGAGAGATGAGTCGAAGCTCAAGCATATCTATGAGATACCAATAGATCAGATAGATCCCTTCCCAGATCACCCCTTTAAGGTAAGAGATGACGATGACATGCTGAACCTCATAGAAAGCATAAAGGCACAGGGGGTGCTCACACCATGTATGGTGAGAAAGAAAAAGGACGGCAGGTATGAGCTTGTATCCGGACACAGAAGAAAGCGTGCATGTGAACTCCTCGGGATGGACACACTGCGTTGCGAGATAGTGGAACTCTCAAAGGAGCAAGCCACGATCCTCATGACAGAGTCGAATTTTCAGAGATCCACGATCCTGCCGTCCGAGAAGGCGTTCGCTTACAAGATGAGGCTCGATGCGATGAAGCTTCTTGTCTCCAGAATGGTGGAAAACCAAAAGAAGGGACGGAACTTCGGAGGGGAGCCGGTGGAACCGCAGCTGGAAAAGGCGAGGGAACACCTGGTTAACTCATACGGAGTCTCAGAGGAGTATGCTGGTAATCTCGGAAATGCAGATTCGAGGAAGCATGATCATTCCGCGGACCCAGTGGGTCCGCGCATTAGATCAAATGAAATCCTTTCAAAGGAGATAGGAGAAAGCACTACACAAATTAAAAGATATATCCGCCTCACGGAACTCATCCCGGAACTACTTGATCTTGTTGATGAGGGCAAGATCGGACTGAGGCCGGCTGTTGAGCTTTCGTATATAGGCCACAGACAGCATGATGTTTATGACATGATAGAACAGGAGCAGGCTACTCCGACCCACGAACAGGCAAAACGCATGAGGAGGATGTTCGACGAGGGCAAACTTACACGTGAAGCTATCGAAGCGATCATGATGGAGCCTAAGAGCAATCAGCAGGAGCGGATTGTGCTTCGGTCTTCAAGATTCAACAGGCTATTTCCGCCGGATCTCCCGGTATCCAAACGCGAGGATTATATAGCAGCGGCAATGGAGTATTACGGCAGACATCGTGAGCGGCAGAGAACGAGAGATGATGCCAGATAGTGCAGCCACACATAAATGATCATATTTGCAATGTGGATACAAATTCCCATCTCCTCCCCTGTAACCCCTCCTCTGTTACTACCAGTTACTACCCGAAGAAGAGAGAATAGAGTATCAATATAAGAGAATAATATAATAACAATAATCGCAATATAGTGACAAATTCGGAACGCTCAGATCTTAACGACCTGGGCGTTTTTTGTTTGTCCGGAATTGCGGGAAAGGACAGCATATGACGAAAACAAAAGACAACAAACCGAATGACGAAGTGATCATGTGCACGGATGAGACAGGGATGCAGCTATATCTCAGTGAGAAAGCAGCGAACAGGCTCAGCTGGATCCTGACAGGGCTCTGCGTAGTACTCAGCCTGCCGGTGATCATTCTCGCATTCATGTGCATTTAGAGAAAGGAGAAATAACGCAATGACAGACAACAAGTATATCGATGCATTCAAGCGAATGCTCACAATGACACTTGCCCTGATCATGGTGCTCGGATCAGTGGTCCCGATCGCGACCCAGGAGGCATCAGCGTTTGGCGGCAAGGTGGGCAGCAAGTACACTGTGACCGACGGAGGCCAGATCAGATATGGATCCGGCGATGGAGGCTACAGCAACTCCAGAAAATGTGACCTCGGTGATGACCTCGGAAACAGGTATTCATACTGTGTGCAGCCAGCGAAGAATTCACCGCCAACAGGAACAGTGACGGTAGATAAAGTCGTCACGGACGAGGATGACAAGGGCAAGTGGAACGCTCTCAGAAATATTGTCTACTATTCGCCATCCTATCCGGGTTATGACAAGAACGTCAAGAACATCAGGGGCGACTACTACACAGGAGACTTCAGCAAGGACTGGGGTATCGCACATCTGGCACTATCTTATGTTTATGCAGGAAGGCCATCGGATATGGCTACCTGGAACGGCACACATGCATCCAGTCTTGGAGAGGTGTGGACCAAAGCCAAAAAACTGGGTGATGCGCTGTGGACTGCTGACAGCACGAAAGATGATGCAGTTCCTGACAGCTTCAAGGTGTTTATCGCATATATGTCCGGAGTACAGGACATGATTGTCGGCTATCTTGAAGCACCAGGTTATCTGACAATGAAAAAAGTATCGAACAGGACTTCGATCACAGACGGCAATAACTGCTATTCTATCGAAGGAGCCGAGTACACGGTATATGACAGCTCAAATAAAGCAGTTGGCACACTCACTCTTAAGGCCAATGGCGAGAGCAATACTATCGAGCTCCTGGAGGGCAAGTACACTGTGAAAGAGACTTACGCTCCTCCGGGATATGCTAAGGATGACGAGACATATTCAGTGAAAGTCGTGTCCGAAGAGACTACCACATTCACTGCGAAGGATGAACCTATCACTGATCTTGTGCAGCTCCTGCTGACAAAGAATCCTGTAGGCTATCCGCATGATCACGGTGAGGGTGATGCGACACTTAAGGGCGCTGTATATAAGTTCGAGTATTACGACAGACTCAGGAATCAGGAAGTGCTCCTCAAGGCAGCAAAAGCAGATGCTCCGCTCAGAACATGGCACTTTGTGACTGATGAGCATGGTAAGATCGACGGTCAGAATCCGACTTTTGCGTCTGGCTATTCCAATGATTCACTTTACAAGGACAAGGATGGTAAGGTCTGCTATCCGCTCGGAACATATCTGATCCAGGAGGTCAAAGCACCTGAAGGCTATCTTGTCAATGATGAGATCCTCGAAGTAACTATCACTGAAGATGGAACAGATAATATCCATGTCAAGACCTACAATGAGTCGATCAAAGGCAACGATACTATCCAGAGAGGCGGCGTCAAAGTAGCCAAAATAGATAATGATCTGGATACCAATTACGCCCAGGGTGATGCAACACTCGCAGGTGCAGAATTCACCATCTATAACCAGTCCAAGGAGACTGTTATGGTAGGCGGCAAGGAGATCGCAAAGGGTGGTGCAGCACTCGTGATCACCACGAATGCAGATGGTATCGCAACTTCTGATGCGCACGCACTCCCTTACGGATCCTATCTCGTGAAGGAAACTAAGCCTTCCAAGGGCTATCTCCTGAACACTGAGTGGTCCAGAGCATTCACTATCCGTGAGGATGGAAAGATCGTTGATCTTACTGAAGACAAGGTAAGAGAAGCTGTCATCAGAGGCGGAGTACAGATCATCAAGAGAGATAAGGAACTCGTAAAGTCCGAAGCTCTCGGTGGAGCAAGGCTTGATGACATCGTTATGACCATCAAGAACGTATCCGGAAGAGATGTAGTAGTCCGCAAGGATCTCGATAACAAGACTGACAAAGTTGACTGGAAGAAGCTTGAATCCAAGAGTGCGATGTTTGAGGACGAATCGATCAAGAGAGTCGCTACAGGCAAGGATGTCGGTAAGATCACAGTTCACTGGAACGAAGAGAAGAAGGCATATACTGCTGAGACTCTGGCAGATGACCTTCCATACGGAACTTACACTATCCGTGAGTCCAAGACAAATGAGACATATCAGAGAACGGACAAGACAGAGCACATGTTTACCATCAGAGAAGATGGCGTGATCGTCAGCTTTGACGACAACAAGAACGAGATGGCTCTTACTTTCGATGACTATGTCTACAGATCAGATGTCCAGGGAACTAAAATCGCAGATTCAACCTCCGAGAGATTCTCGTTTGTTCCGTTCAAGATCATCAGCGTGACTAATGGTGAAACTCACGTAGTAGTTACTGACAAGAACGGTTTCTTCTCCACAAAGGACAGAAGAGCTGCTGGTGACCTCGATGAGGATGAGGATGCAGATACTGCTAGAAAGCAGAACCCGTTCGATGACCTTCTTGAGGCGAAGGACATAAAGACTGCAGATCTCGAGAAGAGATCCCAGGATATCCTCCACGGAGTATGGTTCGGAACAGGTGAGTTTGGAGACAAGGCTCCTATGAACAGCAAGTTCGGTGCGCTACCATATGACTCATATATCCTTGAAGAGATGCCATGCGAGCATAACGAGGGATATATCCTTCAGAAGTTCTACTTCACAGTAGATCAGAAGAGCCAGAACGGTTTTGTAGATCTTGAGACCATCACGGATGATGTACCGGAGATCGGAACTACAGCTTCTGTTGACGGAAAGAAGGAGAACATCAGACCTCAGAAGGAGATCACCCTTGTAGATGTTATCGAGTACAAGAACCTCAAGAAGGGTGAGACCTATACAGCCAAGGGAGTCCTGATGGACAAGGCAACAAAAGCACCTGTACTTGACATGAATGGAAAGCAGATCACAGCCGAGCAGGAATTCAAGACATTCATGAGCAGCGGCAAGGTCAAGGTCACATTCACATTCGATGCTACAAGCCTCTATGGCAAGGACACTGTA
>JAFRJV010000138.1 GCA_017432075.1 Mogibacterium sp.
GCAGTCGAGGAAGAGGCTCAGCAGACCGCACTTGCGATCAAGAAGAGCTACAAGGATGCCTTTGACGCCGTAGAGAATACCTACAAGAACAAGCTGTCTACGATCCAGCATTCGCTGAATATGTTGAACAAGCAGATTGAGGCCAGCACATACACGGGTGAACCCAAAGATTATGCAGCTGTTCGCAAGGTAGAAAAGCAGAATTATAATATGCTGAACAGAGAAGCAGCGGCTTTGCAGAAAAAGCTGGATGAAGCCGTGGCTTCCGGCGAGATCAAAGAAGGCAGTGATGTCTGGTTTGAAATGGTAGGAGCAATCAACCAGGTCAAAGAAGAAGCCGAGGATACCGCGATTGCCATTGCGAAGAGCTACAAGGATGCCTTTGACAGCATTGAAGCGCGGTATTCCAATACGCTGAATGTATTTGAGAATGCGTCCAAAGCGCTGCAAAATGGCCTGAATATGATCGAGGCCAAGGGGTACCTGGGCGGCGCTTCCATGTATGAGCAGCTGAAATATGTAGAGAGCCAGACGATTGCCACGCGGAAAAATGAGCTTAAGGAGCTTGAGGCGTCATTGACCAAGGCAGTCAGTTCAGGCAAGATCAAGGAAGGATCTGACGCCTGGTATGAGATGCGGAACGCCATTGATTCCACAAAGCTGAGCATCCAGGAATCCGAGACACAGTTGGTTCAATACGACAAGAAGATTCGCCAGCTTAAGTGGGATACGTTTGACTATCTGCAGGAACGGATCGCGAGCATAAGCAGTGAAGCCGACTTCCTGATTGACCTGCTTGAAAATTCAGAACTGTTTGACGATAACGGCGCATTTACCAATGCCGGAAATGCTACGCTTGGCCTACATGCCGTCAATTATGACGTATATGCGGAACAGGTCAGGCAGTATACAGACGCGCTGAAGGACCTGGACAAGGAGATAGCCGACGACCCATACGACACCGAACTGATCAAGCGCAGGGAGGAGCTTCTGAAGCTACAGAGAGACTCTGTACTTGCCATCGAGCAGGAGAAGAAGGCTGTCGTTGAGCTGGTAGAGGAAGGCATCAGAATCGAACTGGATGCGCTCAGGGAACTGATAGACAAGTATAACGAAAGCGTAGACAGCGCAAAGGAGCTTTACGATTACCAGAAGAAGGTCAGCCAGCAATCCAATACAATCGCAAATCTGCAGAAGCAGATTGCCGCGTATTCCGGTGATACGTCTGATGAGAACAGGGCGAGACTGCAGAGGCTGAGGGATGAGTTCGAGAACGCGAACGAAGAGCTTCAGGAGATGCAGTACGACAAATATATCAGCGACCAGAAGCGCCTGCTCGATGATTTGTATGACGAATATGAGGAAATACTCAACAGGCGGCTTGATGATGTCGATGCATTGATGAGGGAAATCATTGATTCAAGCAACAATAACTCTGAGACCATTCGCGCTACGATCGAGAGCGAATGCGGCGCCGTTGGTATTACGATGACACAGGCTATGGATGACATCTGGTCAACCGGCGGCAAGGCTGGGGCCGTTGTGACATCAATGACGAACGGCGTACTTGAACAGATTTCAAATGTGAGCAGCCAATTGGCGGGTATATCGGAAGAAGTCAATAAAATGGTTGCCGCAGGAGAGGCCGTCGGAGGAACAGTATCTGATATTTCCAAAGCAGCCGAGGATCAGATAGCGACCATGGAAAGTATCCTGGCACAAGCCAAGGAGGCGATAACATCTGGCGATGAGAACACGTCCAAGGCGACGACGATAACTTCGGGAATATCTGATCAGGTTTCCGATGTATACAGCGAATTGGAACTTATCGGAGACGCCATTGAAGAGATTCAAGCGGGTGGCACCCCGAGTGATTCCGGCATTGATTTGGGCGATCTGGAGCTGGATCTCAGCGATAGCCTTCTGGAGCTTGACCAAACGCTTGGAGGATTGCCAGAGCTTGACCTGAGCGATCTTGATTTGAGCGATCTGACCATCGATCTTGACCTGGATGATCTCACCTTCGATCTTGATTTGAGCGATCTTGACATCGATCTCGATTATGGCGGGTTCTCAGGAGGTCTTGTATCCAACGGATTTGCGTCGGGTGGTTTTGTGGCAGGAGCACAAAGGTCGGCGTACAGAAACGGTGACGACATCGTTACCTTCAATACGCTCAAGAGCGGAGAGGCTGTGTTGACACCCGAACAGGCTGCACAGTTCAAGAAGCTTGTCAATCATCTGCCGGTGTTACAAAAGGTGATGGATGTAAACAGCTACGCAAGGACGCTGACACCGGTTTCATCAGCCGGCAATAACATCGACATGGGTGGATTTAATGTGACGTTCCAGATCGATCATGTGCAGGATTACAATGATCTTGTCAGACAGATGAGGGACGACAAGCGGTTTGAGAGGATGATCCAGACAATGACCGTCGATCCACTGGTCGGTAAATCAACATTGGCCAAGAAGAGATTCTATAACTAAAATGCAAAGCGGGAGAGAGGGAGAAATCCTTCTCTCCTTCACAGCGGAGGTAAGTATGATTAGGAATAAAAGAGATATAAGCAAGCGGGAAGAGACGCTACAAAAGAAATATGACATGCTGCTTGAAGATTACCAGGCAATGAGAAAAGAGCGGGATGACATACATGATGAGCTTGAGACCTGCAAGGCCAAGCTGGAGAGGATCGAAAAGGCCGAGGAAGATTTTATGGAGGAAATTGCGAAGGCAAAGAGCGCCAGAATCCAGTATGAGAATGCGTACAGGGAGCTTAATACGCTCAGGGCCCGGTATGCTTCGGAGGTCAACAGTCTCATCGAGGAAATAAAAGGCTGATTTCATTCGAAGGAGGTGTAATGCGTGCATGCATGTGATTTTGAATATGCGGGCATATCCCTGAGTGAATTCGGATTTGTCATATGCAGCTTCGGCGGCAGTTCGGGTGCCGAGCCTGTTACAGGCGGATCGAGCATCACCTTTAATAAGGTATCGAGAAACCATGGGAAAAGGCACAGCCTGACAAGCGCGAATTACGGTGAATGTATCACCGCTTCATTTGATATCTGCAAGAACCCGGATCTTTATGATGACGAATTGGAGATATCCGACAACGAGGTCAGGGATATCATGAGATGGTTGAACCGACGCGAATTCTTGCCATTTATTGCATATGACGACACCGAATTGGGAAAAGACAAATGCTATTACCTGGCAAGCTTCAATGTTGAGAAGATTGTATCAGACGACGTAGTAGTCGGCCTAAGGTTGAATATGGAGACCAACAGCCCATTTGGCTATGGCGAGGAGCAGGAATTAATTTGTACGATTGATGACAACAGTATAGTGTATACTGACGTATCGGATGAGATCGGATATATATATCCAAGGTTGGAGATTACCTGTGAGGCGGCAGGATCGCTACAGTTGAACAATGATCGGATGGATACACCGATGATCATCAACAACTGCGCGAACGGAGAAATCATCACTGTTGACGGCGAGAATCAGATCATATCATCTTCTGTTTCGTCTCACAATATCATGAATGATTTCAACTTCAACTTTTTCAGGATCATCAATTCATACGAAAACAGAGTTAATGTTATATCGTCATCAATTCCAATAACATTGAAAATGAGCTATACGCCAATTATCAAAAACGCGATTTAAGAACAGGGAAGGAGAGTGATGATTATTGGCTGTGCGTATACGATTTGATGAGATGCACAATGCAATTCAGCCAACTCTCGTCCTTGCAACGCGGGGAGGCAAAAAGCTTGGTGTTATTCAAGCAGAAGCGATAAATTATGGGGACAGCCTGACCAATGGATCTGAATTGCAGTTCACGGTTCATAAAGAGCTTGACGGTATTATTTGTAATCTATGGGAGGACATTACTGACTTAAAGCTCGTCTGGTGTCCGGAATGGGATATATGGTTTGAAATCAGCGTTGAAACAAGCGAACAGGACGACACGGTAAAGAACGTTTCCGGTATCGCGCTGGGTGAGGCGGAATTATCTCAGATCAACCTGTATGAGATGGAGATCAATACTGAAGAGGATATTGCCAGGGATGATTATGTTCCAACGGTGCTATATAATCCGGACAATATCGGCGCGTCTTTACTACATAGGATGATTTCCAAGGCACCGCATTATAAGATTGGGTATGTCGATGAAAGCATCAAGCGTATTCAAAGGACATTCCAGTTTGACAATATATCCATACGCGACGCATTTGAACAGGTAGGAGAGGAGA
>JAFRJV010000020.1 GCA_017432075.1 Mogibacterium sp.
AGCATCTGCAAGAATGCAGATGCTGCTTTGTCAAATGCTTTTAAACCGTTCCTAGAGAAGGCTTACCGAAGCGATAAGTCCGGCAAATACGATGGATACCATCGATACCAGCTTGATAAGGATAGTGATCGAAGGACCGGATGTGTCCTTGAACGGATCGCCGATAGTGTCGCCGACTACAGCAGCCTTGTGGTTGTCGCTGCCCTTGCCGCCGAAGTGACCCGCTTCGATGTACTTCTTGGCATTATCCCAGGCGCCGCCCGAGTTAGCCATGAAGATAGCCATTATGAATCCGGATACGATAGCTCCGCAGAGCATTCCGACTACTCCGAGTCCGCCGAGTATAAGACCTGTCAGGATAGGTGCCGCAATACCAACGCATGCAGGAAGCACCATCTCTTTCAGGGAAGCTTTTGAGCAGAGGTCTACGCAGCGTGCGTAATCCGCTTCTGCCTTTCCTTCCATGAGTCCAGGGATCTCCTTGAACTGGCGTCTTACCTCGAGCACTACGCTCTGAGCTGCTCTGTTTACGGCGCCCATTGTGAGTGACGAGAAGAGGAACGGCAGGCATGCTCCGATAAAGAGTCCTACCAGTACCTTCGGGTCAAGCAGATTGAGCTGCAGATCCTGTCCGTCAGGCATGTATACGAGGAGCTTTTCCTTGAAGTTAGCAATAAGAGCAAGTGCTGTCATTCCTGCTGAACCGATAGCGAAGCCCTTACCTGTAGCAGCTGTTGTGTTGCCGAGCGAGTCGAGAGCGTCTGTTCTCTCACGTACTTCAGGTGGAAGTCCTGCCATTTCAGCGATACCGCCTGCGTTATCAGCGACAGGTCCGTAAGCGTCTGTTGCCAGTGTGATACCGAGTGTGGAGAGCATTCCGACAGCTGCGAGCGAGATGCCGTAGAGTCCGATGCTCGATGGTGCAACATCTACAGGGCAAAGACCCGAGCAGTAGTAAGCGATGATGATGGCAGCTCCTACAATAAGGATCGGAAGAGTTGTGGACATCATTCCTGTACCGAGTCCGCTGATGATGAGTGTTGCAGTTCCTGTCTGTGAAGATTCAGCGATCTTCTGTGTCGGCTTATATGTATCTGATGTGTAGTACTCTGTGCAGAGTCCGATCAGAACTCCCGCAAGGAGTCCGGCGATGATAGCGAGATAGAGTCCGTAGAACTCGATTCCGAAGAGCCACCATACGAGGACAAACGAGAATACTGCAGTAGCGATAGCCGAGAAGTTGGTTCCGCGGCGGAGAGCTGCGAGCAGGTTTCTCTGGCTTGCGCCTTCCTTGGTCTGTACGAAGAAAGATCCGATTACGGAGAAAACTACACCGACAGCTGCCATCAGCAATGGAAGCGCTACGGATTTTACTCCGAGTCCGCTTGCATAAAATGCAATGGCTCCGAGTGCGCATGTCGATACCATCGATCCTACATACGACTCATAGAGGTCAGCTCCCATGCCGGCTACGTCTCCGACGTTGTCTCCGACATTATCTGCGATAACAGCAGGGTTACGCGGGTCATCCTCCGGGATTCCTGCTTCTACCTTACCTACCAGGTCTGCGCCTACGTCAGCAGCCTTTGTGAAGATGCCGCCGCCTACACGGGCGAAGAGAGCCATTGAAGAAGCTCCCATGCCGAATGTTACCATTGCAGCAGTGATGTTCTCGAGTGATTCATGGAACACGAGGTCAAGAAGCGCGTACCAGAGGGAGATGTCAAGAAGTCCGAGACCTACTACTGTGAAACCCATTACCGAGCCGGCTGAGAACGCAACTCTAAGACCTTTGTTAAGACTCTGCTGAGCAGCGCAGGCTGTACGGTCATTTGCTCTTGTAGCAATGCTCATTCCGATATATCCGGAGAGACCCGAGAAGAAGCCTCCTGTAATGAATGCGAATGGTACGTACCATGTCAGCTTATGAGCCGCAGCCATTCCGCAGAGCACGCAGAACATGAATATGAAAAAGATAATTACAGTACGGTACTGACGCTTCAGGAAAGCTGCTGCGCCGGTTCTGACGAACTGAGAGATCTGCTTCATTCTGTCTGTACCTTCGTCCGAGTTGAGGACTTTCTTTGCCTGTGCATAGGCAAAGAGCAGAGCACAGATAGAAGCAAACAGACTGATCCAGTACAGATGTGTTAACAGATAGTCTTGCATATTAATTGCCTCCTTAAATAACTCTACAAAGCAATCTATCGCCGTTTTATCGTAACAGTTTTGAGTTGTACAAGCGGTCTGAACAGCAGACCCTTTGGAAATATTATATACTCAGACAAAATTGTTCTCAATAAAAAACAATGTACCGCTTTGTTTTTCTTTACTCGTACAGTATAGCAGATTACTTGAAATTTACAACGAAATCTGAGCTGAATCTTGTTTTTTTGACAATAATACAAAAAATTCTTTGTTCTCTGAAACAAAAACTGGTAAAGCCTTTTCCGCACAATTAAAAACACCTATGCGAATGTCACGCCGCATAGGTGTTTTTCAATGATTATTGTTCTGTCTTTACAGAGAGATTTAACTATCCTCTCTTTTCAGCGATCGCAGCCTGTGCAGCAGCCAGTCTTGCGATAGGAACTCTGAACGGTGAGCAGGATACATAGTTAAGTCCTACTTCGTGGCAGAAATGTATTGAAGCAGGATCTCCGCCGTGCTCTCCGCAGATACCGAGCTTGATGTTCGGTCTTGTCTTCTTTCCGCCTTCAACAGCGATCTTCACGAGCTTGCCGATTCCCGACTGGTCGAGTGACTGGAACGGATCACTGTCAAAGATACCCTTGTCTACGTATTCCTTTATGATCGATCCGGTGTCGTCTCTGGAGAATCCGAAGCCCATCTGTGTGAGGTCGTTTGTACCGAACGAGAAGAACTCTGCTTCCTGTGCGATCTCGTCTGCAGTTACTGCAGCTCTTGGGATCTCGATCATTGTTCCGACCATGTACTTCATCTCTTCTCCTGACTCGGCGATCAGCCTGTCAGCAGTCTCAACGATAGTCTCCTTTACGAACTTGAGCTCGTTTACATGGCCTACAAGCGGTACCATGATCTCAGGAACTACGTCAATGCCTTCCTCTTTGCGAACCTCGAGAGCTGCCATGATGATTGCCTCAGTCTGCATCTCTGCGATCTCAGGATATGTGACAGCCAGTCTGCATCCGCGGTGTCCCAGCATTGGGTTGAACTCGTGGAGCTCGAGAGTCTTGTTTACTACCTTCTCATAAGGAATGCTGAACTGCTCGGACAGCTGTTTGATATCCTCATCAGTCTTAGGAAGGAATTCATGCAGAGGCGGGTCAAGCAGTCTGATAGTAACAGGTCTGTCTCCCATTGCCTTGTAGATTCCCTTGAAGTCTTCCTTCTGATATGGCAGGAGGCCTGCGAGAGCCTCTCTTCTCTCCTCTTCGTTCTCAGCGAGGATCATTCTTCTGATTTTAGGAATTCTCTCATCGTCGAAGAACATGTGCTCTGTACGGCAGAGTCCGATACCCTCAGCACCGAACGCTACAGCCTGAGCAGCGTCTCTAGGATTGTCAGCGTTTGTTCTGACCTTGAGTGTTCTTGCCTCATCAGCCCACTCCATGATCTGTCCGAAGTCTCCGGAAAGCTCAGGAGCAAGAGTCTTGATGGCTTCTGTGTAAACGCTTCCGTCAGTACCGTTGAGTGAAATGAAATCACCTTCAGTGTAGACTTTTCCGCCTACTGTCAGAGTCTTGCTGGCCTCGTCAACTGTGATCTCCTTGCAGCCTGATACGCAGCACTTGCCCATTCCTCTTGCGACTACAGCAGCGTGTGATGTCATTCCTCCGCGTGCTGTCAGGATACCTTCAGCAGCTACCATTCCTGCGAGGTCTTCAGGTGAAGTCTCTTCTCTTACGAGGATGACCTTCTTGCCTTCTGCAGCGAATGCAGCTGCATCATCTGCCGAGAATACGATCTGTCCCGTAGCAGCGCCAGGCGAAGCAGGAAGTCCCTTTGTTACAGGGGATGCCTTCTTGAGTTCGTCAGCATCAAATACAGGGTGCAGAAGCTGGTTGATCTGATCAGGCTCAACTCTCATTACGGCAGTGTCCTTGTCGATCAAGCCCTCTTTTACGAGATCTACGGCAACCTTAACGGCTGCAGCAGCTGTTCTCTTACCATTACGTGTCTGGAGCATGAAGAGCTTTCTGTCTTCAACAGTGAACTCCATGTCCTGCATGTCTTTGTAGTGGTTCTCAAGAGTGTTTGCGATCTTTTCGAACTGAGCATATACCTCAGGGAAAGCGTCTGCCATCTCGGAGATAGGCTGCGGAGTTCTGATACCTGCTACTACGTCCTCGCCCTGTGCGTTTACGAGGAACTCTCCGAAGAGCTTGTTCTCACCGTTAGCAGGGTTACGTGTGAACGCTACGCCTGTGCCGGAATCGTTTCCGCTGTTTCCGAATACCATTGACTGTACGTTTACGGCTGTTCCGAGAGAGTCGGAGATGCCGTACATCTTTCTGTACAGGATGGCTCTGTCATTGTTCCATGATCTGAATACGGCCTTGATAGCCTCGAGCAGCTGATCTTTAGGATCCTGAGGGAATTCTCTTCCGAGTTCTCTCTTTACTACTTCCTTGTAGCCTGCGATGACTTCCTTGAGGTCATCTGTTGTGAGCTGAACGTCAAACTCAGCTCCGGCTTTCTTCTTCTGAGCTTCAAATACGGCATCGAAGTTGGATTTTTTGATCTCCATTACAACGTCGCCGAACATCTGCATGAATCTTCTGTAGCTGTCATAAGCGAATCTGTCGTTGCCTGTCTTCTTTGCAAGACCTTCAACAGCGATGTCGTTGAGTCCGAGGTTAAGGATCGTGTCCATCATGCCAGGCATCGAGATAGGTGCTCCGGATCTTACCGAAACGAGCAGAGGGTTCTCGTTGTCGCCGAACTTCTTTCCCATTACCTCTTCGAGCTCAGCTATGTGCTCCCAAACTTCATCGATTACTTCCTGAGCGAGGACTCCGCCGTCCTCAGTGTACTTTCTGCACACATCAGTAGTGATGGTGAATCCGAAAGGTACCGGAAGACCGATATTTGTCATTTCAGCAAGGTTGGCTCCCTTGCCGCCGAGCAGAGCTCTCATATCCTTTGTACCTTCGTTGAATGAATAAACGTACTTTGCCATAGGCTTTCTCTCCTTTTTTCGCTTTGTTATATTCATTAATGCTTCAAAGCAGCATTTACCGGTTTATCAGAAGCGAAGTCTCTCTTCTATATATCCTTTTACTTCGCTGACAGGTATTCTTACCTGTTCCATGGTATCACGGTCGCGGATAGTTACTGAACCGTCTTCAGCCGTGTCGAAATCTACGCAGATGCAGAACGGCGTTCCGATCTCATCTTCTCTTCTGTAACGCTTTCCGATGGATCCTGCCGCATCATACTCAACCATGAAGTACTTGCGGAGCTCCTCGTATACCGGACGGGCAACGTCTTCGAGCTTCTTTGAAAGCGGAAGAACAGCTGCCTTGTACGGTGCAAGAGCCGGATGCAGTCTGAGTACAGTACGTACATCCTCCTTGCCTTTGGCGTCTGTAAGGATCTCCTCATCATATGCATCCACAAGGTATGCCAGAACGAGTCTCTCGACTCCTACAGAAGGCTCGATGCAGTATGGGACGTATCTTTCGTTGGTTTCAGGATCGAGATAGCTCATATCCTCTCCCGAATGTGTCTGATGCGCCATGAGGTCATAGTCTGTACGCGATGCAACGCCCCAGATCTCGCCCCAGCCGAACGGGAACAGATACTCGATGTCTGTAGTAGCGTTGCTGTAATGCGAGAGTTCCTCAGGAGTATGGTCTCTGAACCTTGTATACTCAGGCTTCAGGCCCAGGTTCTTGAGGAAATTAAGGCAGTATTCCTTCCAGTAAGCGAACCAGTCAAGTTCAGTACCCGGCCTGCAGAAGAACTCAAGTTCCATCTGTTCGAACTCTCTTACTCTGAAGATGAAGTTGCCCGGTGTGATCTCGTTTCTGAATGATTTTCCTACCTGCGCGATACCGAAAGGTATCTTCTTGCGTGCCGTTCTCTGAACATTCTTGAAATTTACAAAGATCCCCTGTGCCGTCTCCGGTCTCATATAGATCTCGGACTTGGAATCCTCTGTGACTCCCTGGAAGGTCTTGAACATCAGGTTGAACTGTCTGATTCCTGTGAAATCACTCTTGCCGCAGTTAGGACACTTGACAGCCTTCTCAGTGATGAAATTTTCCATCTCTTCTCTTGACCATCCGTCTACAACGACTTCCGTATCAGGCTCGTTCTCTTTATACCAGTCTTCGATGAGCTGGTCTGCTCTGTAGCGTGTCTTGCACGATCTGCAGTCGATAAGCGGATCACTGAATCCGCCTACATGTCCCGATGCCACCCATGTCTGAGGGTTCATCAGGATCGCCGCATCGAGTCCTACGTTGAGTCCTGACTCTCTTACGAACTTCTGTCTCCATGCGTCCTTGATGTTGTTTTTGAACTCCACACCCAGAGGGCCGAAGTCCCATGTGTTTGCCAGACCGCCGTATATTTCCGATCCCGGGAAGATATAGCCTCTGTTTTTGCAGAGTGCGATTATCTTCTCCATCGTTACGGCTCTGTCGGTTACAGGGATGTCTTTCTTATCTATTGGCATATATTTATAGCTCCTCGTCCTTGAATTCTTCTTCTATGATGTCTTCAGCGTCGCTCTGCTTGTATGCTTCGGAAGCATCCTTGATAAGTTCCTTTACGGTCTTTCCGGCCTTCCTCGCGAAGCTGTCGATAGTGCTCATGAGATCATCAAGCGTTTCCTTGTTGATAGCGTCCTGAGCCTTGTCCATTCCGCTTACGACAGCGCCTCTTGCCTTGTCGTAAATACCTATTACCTTACCGTCAATGTCTATGACATTGCCTTTATCGTCGACAAAATCGATGCTGCACTGTGTACCCATGGCTGCCACTATGCCGAGGATAGCGCCCCATGGTACGAGTACTGCGCCGATCACTCCTGCTGTTACAGGGAAGTTCACGATGGTCTTCTCACCTTTGCTTACAAGGATCCTCGAAACGTTGCCTTTGTCTACGATCTCCTTGAGCTTTGCGAACAGAGGGCTGTCCTTCAGACTTGCTCCGTCGACCCTGTCGTGCTCTTTGTTCATCTCTTCTTCGAGCGCGATAATGGCATCTACTACGCTTCCTTCAGCAGCCTCGAGAGCAGCCTTTGCTTCTGCGTAAGTTGAACCTGTTCTGTCCTTGACAAGTTCGATCTTCTCCAGTGTGATCTCCATTATTTTACCTCCAATCCTCTGGATGATCTGAGTACATCTACCCCAAGATAGCGGTCTGTATACTCAGAAAGTATTTCCCTGACCTCGCTGCGGACTTCAGGCTTGAGGTCTACTTTTTCGAACGTTTTAATAGGCTTTGATTCAAAGTACCTAAACACATTGATTATATCGAAGTCAGGCCTGTAAATCAACGAATCGGCCTCTCTTTTCTCCTCTCCGGCACACTCGGGACAGATGATCCCGCCGCCGGAAACAGAGAACATTTTGAAACCATCTCCGAAGTTTTCAGGCGCCTTTCCGCAGTTGACACAGCAGCCGAGTTCCGGCGCTACACCCAGCAATCTTAACGACTTGACTATGAACGCGTAAAGCAGGGTGTCGCTTCCCGATCTGCACTCCGAGACGGACTGCAGAAACTCCAGACTCAGGCTGAACAGTTTTGGCGCAGGTACCTCTTCCTCAAGCACCTTGTCGAGATATTCTATAAAAGCCGAAGCGTTCATGAAGCGGTCTATATCTTCACCGATCGAGTAAAAGCTCTTGTTTACCTGAGCGGAATTGATGCTGTATGCCTCTCTGCCCTTGAATATGTCATATTCTGCATAAGTAAAAGGACGAAGCGCCAGCGCTGCTTTGCTGCGCGACTTCTCGTTTACGGAAGTCCCCGCGGAAAGCTTGCCGTACTGCTTCGTAAAAAGCACTATCATGCGTCTGTTATTCGCGATCTTTCGCTGACGCAGTACTATCCCTTCGGCATTTATTATCATTCGTCCTTATAACCCCAGTTGCGGATGACGCGTTCAGAATCTCTCCAGCCTTCTTTCACCTTAACGAACAGGCTCAGGAACACCTTGCTTCCGAGCAGGTCTTCGATCTCAAGACGTGCTGCCTTGCCTATCCCCTTGAGCTTGCTGCCGCCCTTGCCTATTATTATCCCCTTATGTGATTTCTTTTCGCAGTATATGACCGCAGAGATCTCAACTGCAGCATGCGGATCTTCAGGCTCCACGAACGACTCTATCTCCACGAAAACTCCGTGCGGGACTTCATCGTCGAGATAGTTCATGAGCTTCTCGCGTATTATTTCGCTCACGATAAACCTTACGGGATCTTCAGTCGCGATATCATCGGGATAGTACATCGGTCCTTCATTCATGTAGCCCGTGAGCCTGTCACGGAGCATTTCTATGTTGTCGCCCCTGAGCGCCGATACTCCGTAAATGTCATCGAAGAGACCTGTCCTGTCATATCTGTTATAAAGCTCCAGATACTTTTCCGGTCCGATCAGATCAGTCTTGTTTATGGCCAGAAGCTTAGGTGCAGATGTGTTTTCAAGCAGTTTGAGTATTGCCTCATCGCCTCTCCCGAATTCGAGAGTCCCATCTACAATAAGCAAAACGACGTCAACACCATTCAGGGTATTGACGGCTGTTTCATTTATGGCATAACCGAGTTTATTGTGAGGCTTGTGGATCCCCGGTGTATCGAGGAATACCATCTGAAGGCCTCCGCCGTTCTCATATTCGAGGTCCGTGTATATACCGGTTATCCTGTTTAATGTTGTCTGCGGCTTTGCCGATGTTATGGCGATCTTTTCGCCCAGCATCTTATTCATCAATGTGGACTTGCCGACATTCGGCCTGCCGATAATTCCTATGAATCCTGATTTCACTTGTTTCTTTTGACTCCTATCGCCGACAGCACCTCTTCTTCACGGGTGCGCATCACTGCTTTTTCCTCTTCATCCATATGGTCATAGCCAAAGAGGTGCATCACACTGTGCACAAAGAGGTAAAGCATTTCGCGGGTAAGTCCCGTTCCGTATTCCTTAGCCTGTCTCTCAGCCTGCTCAAAGCAGATCACTACATCGCCTATGAGAGTCTCAGCTTCGTCATCCAGAAGGTCTTCAAGAAGTTCTTCATGACCGTCAAACTGGGGGAAGCTGAGTACGTCGGTTACGCTGTCCTTTTCTCTGTATTCACGGTTGAGTTCCAGTATCTCGCTGTCGTCAACTACTGTTACGCCGAGCTCCGGTTCATTCTCAAGTTCAACGCTTTTAAGCTCGCTGAACTCCGTCATGAGCGCGATGTCTGCGGCCCTCTCCATGAGGTTCCACATCTCCGGTGTAAGCTTATCGTATTCGTCGCTGAATATTACGTGCATATATCACCTGTCACTGACTTTATTGCCCTTTGAAGTGGTTGCTCTCACCCTGTTTTTGTTGTCGTATGAATCGTAAGCCCTGATAATGCGCTTAACCAGCTCATGTCTTACGACATCGACTTCGGTGAAAGTGTTGAACCTGATTCCTTCAACACCGTTGAGAACCTTGCGTGCTTCTTTCAGTCCCGATACCGTTCCGCTTGGGAGGTCTATCTGTGTGATATCTCCCGTAACAACGACCTTTGAGTTGAAGCCCATTCGCGTGAGGAACATCTTCATCTGCTCGCGCGTGGTGTTCTGAGCTTCGTCCAGGATTATGAATGCATTGTCGAGGGTGCGTCCTCTCATGTACGCCAGCGGCACGACTTCTATCACGCCCTTCTCCCTGAGCCTTGCGGCGGCTTCGATCCCGAGCACGTCGTAAAGAGCATCATAGAGCGGTCTGAGGTAAGGATCCACCTTCTCCTGCATATCTCCCGGGAGGAATCCGAGACGTTCTCCCGCTTCCACTGCAGGTCTTGTCAGGATGATCCTCTCCACTTCCTTGTTTTTATAGGCGTTTATCGCCATTGCGCATGCAAGGTATGTTTTGCCGGTTCCCGCCGGACCTATGCCGAACACCATGTCAGCTGCGCGGATGTTGTCCACATAATCCTTCTGCGCCTGGGTCTTCGGCTTAAGAGGCCTTCCGGTGTGCGTATAGCATATGATATCGCGCGAAGCCTTCTGTTCGTCAAAGCTCTTGCCCCCGGCTTCCATCTCTATGAGATAGCTGAGTTTCTGAGCATCGAGTTCAGGCTCGACGTTCAGGGCTTCGATAAGTCTTGCAATAATACGCGCAGCAAGTTCCGGGTCCCTGCCCCTTATTGAAAGCACGTTGTCGCGCAGTGTCATCTCGGTACCCGTGTACTTCTCTACGGAGCGGATGTTTGCATCGTAGTTGCCAAACAGTCCTTGCACATTGATCCCTTCAGGGATGTTTATCTTGTATTCCATATAGTTTACTTGCCGCTGAGGAATTCCTTTACAGCCTTGTTTACAGCAGATCCGTCAGCCTTGTCC
>JAFRJV010000021.1 GCA_017432075.1 Mogibacterium sp.
AGGTTAATTGTATAAGTAAATGTAAATAAAAAGTGCATTTCGGATCGCGGAGGCGTGAAGTTGGCTGTAGTGCAGTTTCAACTTCACGTTTTTTCATGCCCAAGTTTTAGCTACAATTGCACCTGTATCCTGCCGGAAAGGATCCATCATGAAACACTTTACATATGACGAAAGACTGCTCATCCAGAGAGCTCTTACTCTTGGCCAGAGTTTTTCCAGGATAGCTGATGCTACAGGTAAGAACCGTACTAGCATAAGCCGTGAAATAAAGGCTCACGTACGAGGCGAAGGCAAACCGGCCAGAAGCAAATGCAAGTTCAGATATGAATGCATATTTGAAGACACATCCAAATGTCCGGCACCTGTGTGTACTAAGAAAATGTGTAACATCGCATGCTCCCAGTGTGCAAAGTACTGTGATCGTTATGAGCCCGAGATTTGCCCTAAGCTCCTTAAGCCGCCTTATTGCTGCAATGGCTGTGCTGATCGGATACCATGCCCTCTTGCTAAGAGGCTTTATGATGCTGAATATGCTCATAAGGCGTATAAACGTGTTCTTTCAGAGTCCAGAGCCGGCATTTCACTCAGTGAGTCTGAGATGGAATACATAGCTGCAACCGTGATCCCTCTCATAAAAAACGGAGTTTCTCTGCCGGTCGCTTATGCCGAATACGCTGACAGCATGCCTGTCTCTGAAAGGACTCTGTACGATTACATAGACAAAGGAGCCTTTGATGTCGACAATCTGGATCTTCACAGGAAGGTCCGCAGGAAACCCGCCAGACAGAAGAGCGGTCCTGAATTACATGTCGACAAGAAATGCCATGTAGGGAGGTCTTATGCGGAATTCCTGGATCATCTCGAGAAACATCCCGGAGCAAAAGTGTCTGAAATGGATACAGTAGAGGGCACCAAGGGCGGCAAAGTCATACTGACTATCTTCTTCAGGGACTGCAGTGTGCAGCTCATGTTTCTAAGAGACGCAAAAGCAGCAGCCGGGGTTGCTGCTGCATACGCGCTTCTTCGCGAAGTGATGGGAGATTCGTTTTCCCGCATATTTGAGGTCATTTTAGTTGACCGTGGTACTGAGTTCACTGATCCGTCCTCAATTGAGATCGATCAGGAGACCGGTGAATTCCAGTGCCGCGTGTTTTACTGTGATCCGCAGCAGACCAACCAGAAGAGCCGCTGTGAGCGCAACCACGAATTCATCAGATACATTCTGCCTAAAGGATCCTGCTTTGACGATCTTACTCAGGAGGATGTCACTCTTATGATGAATCACATCAATTCATTGCCTCGCGCCAGCCTCAATGCCAAGTCCCCATACGAGGTGTTTGCAGCCAAATATGGCAAAGAGACTGCCGCCAGGCTCGGCCTGAAGTACATACCACTCAAGGAGCTCTGCCTGAAACCGGAGCTTCTCAAGAAATAAGCTGAAACTATATATACGACAGGCAGGATACGCACAATAACTGCTGAAAACGGAGTGCACTTTCAACTGCAAAATTATTTGACCTGTGCAGCCCGCTCTTTTAACGTGCGAATCCTGGACCAATTCTAACAGAAAATCCCAAACAGTGAAGCACTAACAACTGCAACTGCGGCAATTACGAAGTCGTAACTGCACAAAACCAATTATTTCTGGTTGGAGAGTGCGGTTACATCTTCACATGTGCATTTACTATTTCAGATAACC
>JAFRJV010000139.1 GCA_017432075.1 Mogibacterium sp.
AGCTAACGCAGGCGGCGTTGCTTGCTCCTGCATCGAGATGGGCCAGAACGCAGGTCACACTGCATTCCAGCACCAGGCTGTTTATGATCAGCTCCACCAGATCATGAAGAACATCTACAGCGCTTGCGCTAAGGCTGGCGAGAAGTACTACAACGACAAGAACGCTCTTGTTGCCGGTGCTAACATCGCTGGTTTCGAGAGAGTTGCTGAGGCTATGATGGCTCAGGGTCTTGTATAATCGCAAGATGACTCTTTAGGTGTAAAACCTCGAAAAAACACAAGAAGAGACCGCTTCGGCGGTCTCTTTTCTTTTCATGAATTACATCATTATTGCTTCGGATGCAGCAATAAGGTATAAATATGATTCGCTTACTTCCTTACCTGTGCCCTTTTCTACAGCCTCTTTGTATAATTCTATCTGTACTTTATATTCATCCTTTATGCGCGCGAGTTCTTCTTCATGCCGGGTGCCAGGTCTGATGAAGCTGGACTTGTAGTCTATCAGGATCATCCTGCCGTCTTCTTCAAAACAGCAGTCGATGACACCCTGAACCAGCATCTCTCTTCCCTTGCGCACAGTGCGCATTGTGAACGGCTTCTCCCGCATGAGTGTGCCCTTCCCTGCTGCCTCTGCAGCTCTTCTTCCAAGATCGCTTTCGAAGAAGGCGGCTATGCGTGTCAGATCCAGCGACTCATATACATTCGCATCTATGGCATCATGCTCCCTCAGGAATTCCGCTCGCTCTGCGATATAATCCATGTCTGCCTTACCGGAAAGATCCGTGACTCTTGAGAAGTCGACGAACTCCATGATACGGTGATAAGCTATTCCGATGTCTGCTGCAGATGCCCGTTTGCTCTTCTCCACCCCTGTTCGCAGATGCGTTACTTCATCATCCGAAGTCACCACCGCTTCTTTCTTCTGCAGCCGTTCATTCTCAAGTTCTTCTTTGCGTATTGCACTAACAGAGTACTTGGCCTTCTCATTGAGAAGATCCTCATCAGGGTATCTGTATCTGAATCTCCTGTCGAGTTCTTCATAGATAGCCTGTTCTTCTGCGTTAAGCGGCCTTTCGAAATATGCACTTATCCTGCTCTCCGCACCCTTGTCATCACCGCTCTTTGAAAGCACCAGCGGCTTCACGTAAAACCTGTTGTATCCGCTTTTGAGTACATCCTGCATCGCTTTAAGGAAGCTTGACGGAAGCAGCTGGTATCTGGCGAGTTCTTCCGCACTCTTGCATGTGCCGACCATGATCAGCTTGTTGCGGGCTCTTGTCATGGCAACATACAGGAGTCTCAGCTCCTCTCTGTATGAGTCATTCCTTGATTTTGAATTGATGGCTCGCTGCAGTACGGTTGAGCGCCAGTACCTGCGTGCCGGATCCACGTATGGAAGGCCTACTCCGCCTTCCGGATCAAAGCTGAAGCCTTTGCTGTTTGTGTCGTATCTGAATCTGTGTCCCAGTCCGCCCACAATGACGAACGGATACTCAAGGCCCTTGCTCTTGTGAATGGTGGAGATGCGCACTACATCGTCGTCTCTTCCTACCATCGAAGCCTGTCCGTTTTTGATCTTTTTGCTCTTAAGAAGGTCAAGGAAAGTGATAAACGAGCTCAGGGTAGCAATCGTATCTTTGCTGAACCTGCCGGCTCTGTCAGCAAGAGTCCGCAGGTTAGCCTGCCTTCCGGATCCTCCCGGCATTGCGCCTGCCATCCGGTAGTATCCGGAATCTGTCAGAACTTTCCACACGAAATCCCCGAGCGGCAGTATGCGCGACAGCCTGCGCCACTCCATGAGAGCGTTTTTTGCATCAGCTGCCTTTTTCTTCAGCCCGCATTCCGGGCCTTCTTCAGCGAACCATCTGAAAGCTTCCCAGTATGCAGAGCGGTCTTTCACAGCCTTCCTGTGTTCTGTTCTGATGCGCGCGAGATCATCGGGACTGAAGCCGAACACTTCTGAATGCAGCACGGAGATCAGCTGGACGTCACGCTTCATGTTGTCTATGCATGTAAGAAGAGCGAGCGCCACTTCTATCTCTATAGTGTCGAAAAAGTCCTCAGTCTCATCCACATGGGCATCTATCGCACGCTCTCTCAGCGCGCGGCTCATCACCTCGCCTCTGAGCTTGACTGCTCTGAACAGTATCGCTATATCCCTCGCTCCGGCCTTTCTTACGACCTGTGCTTTGGTATCGTAAAATTCGGTTCCTATTATCGACTGCACGAGCCCGGCTATATATTCAGCCTCTGCTTCTTCCTTGCTGAGCTCTTCGATCGTTTCATCAGCCTCGTCGTCACCGCTGTTATACGTATCGTATTCTTCCTCTCCGGAGCCGTCGAGAAGCACGTGGACTTCAGGGATGAAGTCATACTCAGGCGGGCAGTCTTCAATGCCTGTATAGAGCATCGCCCGTTCATCATAGCCTTCCATGATGCTGCTGAACACATGGTTGACGTATCTGATGGTAGCATCGTTTGTCCTGAAGTTCTTCCCAAGATCTATGGCGATACCATCCGGCTCATGCCCGGAAGTATAGCGCTTGTACAGTCTTTCGAAGATCTCAGGTTCTGCCTGTCTGAATTTATATATGCTCTGCTTCACGTCGCCGACCCTGAATACGTTGTCCGGCCGCGCAACACGGCTTATTAGATTTTCCTGTATGTTATTCGTATCCTGATACTCGTCGACGAATATGAACCTGAATCTCCTGCGAAGCGTATCTGCCGCCTCATCATTCTTGAGTATGCGGACTGCGATATGCTCCATATCCGCAAAATCTATGACCCTCTTTTCACGCTTTTTTGCATCATATCTTCTTTCGAACTCCTCGAGCATGCGAATGTAATAAACCGTGTATTCGTATGTAGAGTTCATCTCTGCAAGACGCGTCCCGAGGTCGGGTATCAGATATCTCTTTTTAAGATCGCTTATCTCTTCTTTCAGTGATGTGTTGAGAGCCTGGACTTCAGTTTTTATCGTTTCGTAGGCCTCTTTCTGGGCTTTGGAAGCCACGAGCCTTGTTGCAGGAAAAGCCTCTATAGCAGCAAGAACTTCCATGCCGGGTTTGCCTGATATCAGAGCCTTATAAATGTCATCAGCAGCATAAGCCTGCTCCGACAGTTTAGCTTCGTACATTTCAGGTATGCCCGCTTCCGCAAACAGTTTCCTGAGCTCAGCAAAAGCTCCTCTGACGCTTCTGAATACCGTCTCAGCGTCGGCAAGCATCATCTTCTCGAAGCCCGACCCTTCAAACGTCTCCAGTGTGACTTTCAGCTGCTCTGCTTTTCCGTACGCCCAGTCAAAGTAGTCAGGCATCGTTCTGAGGCGCTCATATGCCTTGAGCATGCCGTCCATGAAGCTATCATCACTTCGCTCTTCGCTGTAAAGTCTGAGGAAAGCCCGGAAGCTTCCTCCTTCTATAAGGTTGTCGTTCCCGAATCCTTCCTCGAAAAGCTCGCCTATCGCTTCACGTCTCAGCAGCTCACACTGCACATCATCTGCGACGCCGAAGGACGGCTCCATGTCAGTCATGTGGAAAAACTCCTTTATGACTCTGAGCGCAAAGCTGTCTATGGTCGATATGTATGCTTTATAGAGCCTTGCAAGCTGATCCTTCATGCGCGGAACATCTTCAGGATGATCGGACATCCTCTTTCTTATAGCGGATGCAAGTCTCAGTTTCATCTCAGAAGCTGCAGCATTCGTAAATGTCACGACAAGCATCTCATCCACGTTAGCCCTGCCCTCGAGGATGATCCTGATTATGCGCTCTATAAGCACCGAAGTCTTTCCCGAGCCCGCCGCAGCGGATACGAGCACCGACTTATCAAGTGTTTCTATCGCCTTTTTCTGTTCTTCCGTAAATCCTTTTCCCATGGTTTTATTTTATCCGCCGCAAATGAACATGTAAACAAAAAGAGACACAGGGGGTATATTCCCCTGTGTCAAAAATATCATTTTATGAGGGTGAAAAACCGGTCTTTATACCAGTACGTCGCCTTCCATTCCGGCAGGAACTTCCAGCCCCATGAGAGTCAGGATAGTTGGTGCGATGTCTGCCAGCTTGCCCGAGTTCTTCTTGAACGGTACAGGCTCCTTGCAGATGTGTACGAGCGGCACCTTTGAAGTCGAGTGCTTTGTGACAGGCTCGCCCTTCTCGTCCAGCATGGTATCGGCATTGCCGTGGTCAGCTGTCAGGAGGATCTGTCCGTCCTTTTCAAATACAGCGTCGCGGATCTGTCCGATGAGTCCGTCGAGTGCCTCTATGGCTTGGACAGCTGCTTCGAACACTCCCGTGTGTCCAACCATGTCAGGATTTGCGAAGTTCAGGACGATCAGATCATAAATGTCCTCATGGATCTTTTCAATGACTGTGGCTGCTACCTCAGGAGCGCTCATCTCCGGCTGAAGATCGTATGTTGCGACCTTAGGCGATGGGATGAGTATCCTGTCCTCGTTCTTGTTTGGCTCTTCTACGCCGCCGTTGAAGAAGAACGTTACGTGAGCGTACTTCTCTGTCTCAGCGATCCTGAGCTGTCTCAGCCCGAGGTCTGCGATCGTCTTGCCGAGAGTCGGGTCTACATCCTGCGGCGGGAATGCAACCAGTACATTCGGCATGGTCGCATCGTACTCAGCCATGCAGACGTAAGTCAGATCCTTTGGAGCGGATTTTCTTTCAAATCCGTCAAAGTCCGGATCAACCAGAGCACGGGTGATCTCTCTTGCTCTGTCAGGTCTGAAGTTGATGAAGATCACGGAGTCGCCGTCCTTTATAGGAGCAGCGTTGATAACTGTCGGCTGTACAAACTCATCTACCTCATCTTTTGCATATGAGTTGTCCATGCACTCCTGAGCGCTTGATGCAGTGAGGCCTTCACCGAGAGTGAGTGCGTCATAAGCTCTTACGAGACGCTCCCATCTCTTGTCTCTGTCCATAGCATAGAATCTGCCTGAGATTACGCCGATGCGGCCTGCTTCGTTTTCTGCCAGGTATTCCTCGAGAGGTCCGAGCCATGTCATGGCGCTCTTAGGAGGAACGTCTCTTCCGTCGAGGAAGCAGTGCACTGCTACATCCTTGACACCGTTCTTCTTGGCCATGTTTATAGTAGCCATGAGGTGCTTCATGTGGCTGTGTACGCCGCCGTCCGATACGAGTCCCATGATGTGGAGCGTATGTCCTTCAGCCGCGTTCTTCATGGCAGCCATCAGAGCTTCATTCTCAAAGAACTCTCCGGAATCTATGGATCTCGAGATCTTGAGAAGGTTCTGATAAATGACGCTTCCGGCACCTATATTAAGATGTCCTACCTCGGAATTGCCCATCTGACCCGCAGGAAGTCCTACAGGCTCACCGCTTGCATAGATCGTTATGAACGGATAATTGTCGAAAATTTCATCAAGTACAGGCGTCTTTGCCCTCATAATGGCATTCCCGTAAAAATCTTCTCTGTAGCCGAATCCGTCAAGGATCATCAACATGGTTGGTCTGTGTTTCATGACTTACTCCTCTTCTTTTCTTGTGTAAGTGATCATGTCAGCGGCGATCTCCTTTGCCGCCTGACTTACCGGCCTTTCGCTTTCTTCTTCTGTGAGAGCAGGCTTTCCGTCAACGATATCCCTTGCTCTTTTTGCAGTAAGGATGACGAGCGAATACCTGCTGTCTGTCTTATCTCTGAGTTTGTTTATTGATGGATAAAGAAGCATTTTCGGTTTTCCCCTTTCTTATATTACTTCTGTTTTGACTCGTTTTCGTATTCTCTGATGATAGGCTTCACTGCTTCAGGCACTCTGGCAGTCTCAGCAGCCATTATGCATTTCGCAAGCGCAACAGCCTCATCTATATTATCGTTTACTATGTAGTAATCGTATTCTCCTATGAGTCTGATCTCATTCAGAGCCTGACTGAGTCTCTTCTCGATCTTTTCTGCAGTCTCGGTGCCTCTGCCTTCGAGGCGTCTGCGGAGCTCTGCGAGACTTGGCGGAAGTATGAATATGAGTATTGCCTCAGGCATAGATTTTTTAACTTGAAGACCGCCCTGCACGTCGATATCGAGTATCACATTGCGGCCTCTTTCAAGGCGGTTCATCACCATGTCTTTCGGTGTTCCGTACAGGTTGTCAAACACGGTCGCATGTTCAAGGAAATTGCCTGCCTCGATATTCTCCAGGAACACCTCTTTCGTAACGAAGAAATATTCCCTGCCATGTACCTCGCCCTCGCGCGGTTCGCGAGTAGTCATCGATACAGAAAACTCATTGCCGATCTCCTTTAAAAGCTCGGCACATACAGTACCCTTTCCTGTTCCGGACGGACCGGATATGACAAATAATCTGCCCTTATTACGGCTCATATACACCTCCCCGCTGACTTATTATTTTATCACATTCTCTTCTGACTTAGCAATTATCAGATTGGCCGCAATGTCGCCCTCTACGTTGATAGTTGTAAAGGCCATGTCGAGCAGCCTGTAGAATGCAGCTATAGGTCCGATCAGATCTATCGGCAGGTTGAATATGGTAAGGAATGATGTCATCAGCACTATCCCTCCTCCCGGTATTCCCGGAGCTGCCATGTTGATCAGCGTTGCAACAATAGCCATAGCGGCGAACTGCGTCAGCGGTATATTGAGCTCATAGAAGTCAGAGACAAAGATCGCAAGGCAGCAGAACGAGCAGGCACCTCCGCACATGTTTATGGTGCATCCGAGCGGAAGCGTAAAGTCGCTTATTGCAGCCGGTACACCGAGATCCTCAGTGCTTACCCTGATGGTGGTCGGAAGCGTTGCTGCCGAACTGGTCGTAGACAGAGTCATGAGCGAGATCTCGCCGCAGGCCAGAAGGTATTTCCTTGCGTCTGTCTTTGTGTAGAGAAGCACAGGCACGAAGAATACTATTATATACACTGCAATACAGGCGAGCCAGCAGCACAATATGTATTTGCCTATCGCCATGAACAGTCCGGTGCCGTACTGTGCGATCGAAAATGCCATCAGCGACATCACGCCTACAGGCGATGTTTCCATTATTATCGAAAGCAGGCGGAACACAGCTTCAGACAGGCTGTTTATGAAGTCCACGACCGGGCGTCCCTTCTCTCCTGTCGAAACTATGGCTGCGGAAAGCAGGATCGCAAAAAGCATGGTCGGAAGTATGTTGTTGGCCGACAGCGCTTCGAATATGTTATCCGGGAATATGCCCAGCAGAACTTCGGAAATCCTTATCGGGCCTCCGACCTCGCCGTCATATACCGGCTGGTTCTCAAACACCACACCCACACCCGGTCTTATCATCATCGCCACTCCGAATGCAACAGCAAACGAAGCCAGGAACATCACTACGTAAAGCAATACAGTCTTGATTGCTACTCTTTTGAGTGATCCCAGGCTTGCAGAGTTGATGATACCCGTCATTACCGCACAGATCAGGACCGGTATGACCATCATCTTGATGATGTTGAGGTACACATCTCCTATGACTTTGGCGTCAATCGAAAACTGCGGAGCCAAGGTTCCCAGCAGGATCCCGGCTCCGAAGCCTATAGCTATCCTAATGAACAGATTCTCTTTTTTGAATACAGTCTTCACTCTATGTTCTGTACCTGTTCTCTTACCTTCTCGATCTCCGCCTTGAGGTCGAGCATGTTGGAAGTGATCTCCCTGTCATTCGACTTTGAACCTATCGTGTTTGCCTCACGGTTCATCTCCTGGATGAGAAAATCTATCTTTTTGCCCATGGCCTCCTTGCCGTCGGAACGGAGGAATTTTCTGAGCTGGCTGATATGGCTGCCGAGCCTTACGAGTTCTTCCGTTATATTTGCCTTATCCGCGAATATCGCAGCCTCGAGAGCGATCCTCTCTTCAGGCACCTCGTAGACACCTCCGAGTATCTCTTCTACTCTCGCCTTGAACTTTGCGGCATATTCTTTTTCAATTTCAGGAGCCCTTTTATCTATGCGGTCCCTGATATCCTGTATGGTATCTGCCCTGGCGGAAAGGTCAGCTGCGAGTTTTTCTCCTTCGGCCTCTCTCATGCTGCAGAAATCATCAAGTGCTTTGGATGTCGCTCCGAGAAGCCTTTTTACCATGGCTTCCTCGTCTTCAGCTGCCGGTGTCGTTACTATTACATCCGGCATTTTGGAAAGAAGGCTGAGAGAAACACGCGACTCTTCGCCGAAGTCAAAACTGTCTTTGAGCTCTGAAAGCACACTGTAGTAGCGTGCAGCAAGCTCTTTATCGAGTCTCACATCGCTGTCGCTCTTGCCGACATTGTCGACACTCACGCTTACCTCCACCTTACCGCGGTGAAGTCTTTCCTTGATTGCCGACTTGATCGTTTCTTCGGCGAAAGAGTAACGCCTCGGCATTTTTACATAAATATCCAGATATCTGTGATTTACGGATCTTATCTCTACTGTTACCTTGCTTATCTCGTCAGAGTACTCACCCCTGCCGAATCCCGTCATACTTCTGATCATTCTGTGCAAACTCCGTTAATTATTCTTCGATTTCATCCACGGCAGCTTCAGCTGCTGTTTCGATCACTTCTGCGTCCACGTCAACCGCTTCTTCGCGCATCTGCTCCTCTTCGGCTTCAGCCTCCGCTTCCTCTCTCAAGCGCTGTTCTTCAGCTTCGCGTCTTGCGTCGGCCTCAGCAAATTTAGCTCTTGTATTCAGCACTTTTAACACAACATAAGCGATCGCAAGTACTACCAGTAATTTAAACATATGCGTCCTCCTTGAGTTATCTTCGGGATCATTTATTAATACTTCATGTTCTGCGGACGAAGCACCAGTATGTCTGCATCGATATCATACTCCGCCGTGTTGATGAACCATACTTGTCCGACGCTTATTCCGTGTCCTCTGCCTGCTGCATCCTTGATGAAATTCTCGATGCTGTCTATATTAGGCAATCCGAATCCGGCAGACTCAGATCTGTAATGCATCGGAAGCACCAGCTTCGGTGCCGTTCTTTCGATGAGATCGAGCGCCTCCTGACGGTCATATGTGTAAACACCGCCTACCGGAACAAGGGCTATATCCGCATCCTTGAGGAGCTCAAGATTCTCTTCAGTAAGAAGGTCATCCAGCACCTCACCTATATCACCGTAGTGCACCAGCTTTTCACCCGTAGCCTTGTGGGTCACCACATATATCCTGTTTGGACCTCTGAGAGCGCCTTTTTGCGGATCGTGGAACGTATCTATCCATTGCACTTCATAAGGGCTTTCATCCTTAGGCTCTATCATTATCGCATCTTTGTAGTTATGGTCGAAATGACCGTGTGTACAGAGCACTTCGCTCGCCGCATCCCTTATGTCTCTGAATCCTTTGACTGAACCCGGTTCATACGGATCAAATACTATTGAATATCCTGTCTCCTCGTCGAGGATCTTGAAGCATGCATGTCCTACGTATTTTATGATCATAACAGTCCTCTCTTTATCTGATGAGCGAGACGGCCGATTCTATCGTCCTTATCTCGCAGATGCCGCTTCCCTTTTCATACTCTCCGTCCAGAGTCCAGTGTACTCCTTCATCCAGTTCGAATGTCACATTGCGTGCCGAGTATTTTTCTATCTGATGGGACTTGAAAGTTCCGTTGAGGATGCTGGCCGTCGTATCGCTCAGCTCGATCAGGTCTTTTGGCATCCTGATCAGGATCACTTCCATCAACCCGTCATTCAGACTGACATCCAGTTTCTGAAGACTGACAATGCCGCCTATGGATGTCGAATTGCAAACTCCGCCGAGAACATAATCGCCCTCATGTATCTCCTCTTCAGGTGTTCCCTTCTCGAGTGTGATCTTTGCATGTATCGATTTTATATGTGCGAGCTCCTTTACCCCCGCCATCACATAAGCTGAATGACCCAGGATGTTCTTTATATTCTGAGGCACGGAATATGTAGTGGAGGTAAATGCGCCGAAGCTTGCGACATAGCTGAAATAACGTCCGTTGAAACAGCCTATGTCTATAGGCTGCGGCGTTCCGCTGAGTATCCTGTCTGCACATGCAGGTATCGATTTCGGAAGGCCTATGGAATTTGCAAAATCGTTTGTTGAGCCTGCGGGGATATATCCTATGGGCGTTTTATGCCCTCCGCTGAGAAGTCCGTCTATAGCCCCGTTTAAAGTACCGTCGCCGCCGGATACAACCACTACGTCGGCTTCTCCTCCGTATTCAGCAGCAAAGTCTCTCGCGTCTCCGCTGCCTGTAGTCATCAGCACCTGAGTCAGGTAACCGGCTCCCGAAAAACGCTCGATTATCTCAGCCATATATTTAGGCGCCTGCATCAACCCTGCTTTTGGGTTCATTATAAACAGCAGCTTTTTTCTGTCATGCATTACCATGTATCCTCCGGTTTTTTATTAATCTTCTTCGTCGTCACCCGCCTCGAGCTCAGCTCTCCGTGTCTCTATCTCCTCTTCGATCATCTCCATGACCTGCATGGTCTCAACCAGCTCGGCGATCTCTCTCTCGCGCTTCTCATCATAGCCCGGATCGAACTTTCTCGACATTCTCACAGCAAGGCTGTCAAGCGATCTGTCTACCATATCGTAATCGCCTATAATGAGCTTGTTCCACATCTCATCACCGTTGGCGCCGTACTGTTTTATGAGATATTCCTTGATCTTTGCAGGTGTGAGCCTGCCCCGTCTCATATGTATGTCCCACGACTTGTTGAACATCATTCCTATGCACAGCACCCAGCTTATCAGATAGAACCACAGCATCATGGCTACGATGTTTGAGAATGCTCCGTAAAGAACGTTGTAATTGGTAGCTCTGGATATATACAGTGAGTATAGCCATGTGACTATCAATATACCGAAAGTCGCAAAGAGCGCTCCTGGGAGAACAGCTCTGACCGGAACACGTATACGCGGGAGAAGATAGTAATTTGCAAGGATAACAATGAAAAACATTCCTGCAAGAACAGGCGTCCTGAGTCCTGAAATGAGTCCCTCAATATATGTGTTCTGCAGTATCCTTCTGGCGATAAGATCACCATATACATAGCCTACGACTGTTACGGCGACCGCCAGTATTGAAATGGCAGCGATCGGTATAGACTTGAGCCTCTCCGTAAAGAAACTGAATCTGTACCTCCCGTAGCTGAGGGTATATGTCGTCAGCCTCGAAAGCGAAAAAGCGAGGGACGAACTCGCCCAGAGAGCAAGAAGTATCATGAAGAAACTGCTTAATGCGGTGGATGATGCAGAGAACAGGCTCTGAAGGAAACTGCCCATCTCGGTCGAAAGATGCGTCTCAAGCCAGTCCTTTATAAAATCCATTGATACATCAAAGATACCAAGCACCTGCGTGAGTACGATCATCATCGGAACTGATGCCATAAAGAAGAAATACGCGATCTGCGCAGCAAATCCCGCATAATACTGGTCGTCAAACTGCCTCCACAAGTGGAAGCCGATCTTCAGAGCCCTTTTCCATGTAAGATGGAGTTTCTTCTGTTCCGGATTGTCAGTTGTGCTGTCCCAGAATTCAGTCATACTGTCTGTTTAGCCGGCATCAGCCGAGCAGTCTCTCCAGTTCCGCAAGCGCTTTCGCTCTGTGGCTGATCGTATTTTTGAAATCGGTTCCGAGTTCAGCAAATGAACTGCTGTATCCATCCGGTATGAATACCGGATCGTACCCGAAACCGCCTTCTCCCTTTTTCTCTGTAGCAATATGGCCTCTGCACTCGCCTCTCGCGACAAGCACATATCTTCCATCCTGAGGACATGCATCTTCAGGGACGCCTTTTTCATTCGGATATATGAGTGTGATCACCGTGACGAACTTAGCTGTCCGTTCGCTTTCTGGCACACCGTCCAGAGCGGCGAGCAGCTTGGTGTTGTTGTCGTCATAAGTACACCCCTCACCTGCGTATCTTGCGCTGTAGACGCCCGGGGCTCCGCCGATCGCGTCTACCATAAGACCTGAATCATCCGCTATGACAGGGCTGTCAAGGTATTTTGCAAGCGAAGGATCGGCAGCGATCATGTCCATTATGACGCTGGCCTTAAGATGTGAATTCTCTTCAAAGGTGGTGCCTGTCTCTTCTATGTCATCAGTCGGGATCCCCGCGTCATCGCGCGTGATGACATCGAGGCCGTACTTTCCGAGTATGGCCCTTATCTCTTTGATCTTATTTTTGTTCTGTGATGCAAGTATTGCTGTTCTCATAGTTAGTTAATTGTATCATTTTTCACGCGCTGCCGCCATCATAAGGGCACATTCTATGCGCTTTCTGTGGAGTTTGCAGCCGAAGCGGTAGACCTTGTTGATATCGCCGTTTGAATGGTAATTGTTTGCAGCGCAGCCGCCTGCGCAGTAAAGCCTTGCCCAGCAGTCTCTGCAGTCGTCACGCGTATATATGTTATTTCCGTTTCTGAATATGTCGACGGTCTCCGGATGAGTTATGCCGTCATATATATTGCCTACTATCATGTCATCATCGCCTACGAACTGGTGGCACGGATAGAGATCTCCTGTCGGAGTCACGGCAAGGTATTCAGTCGCTACACCGCAGCCCGCGACCCTCTTATATATGCACGGGCCTCCTGTCAGATCGACGGTATAGTGATAGAAGCTGAAGCCTTCACCCTTTTCCTCCCTGGCGAGCATTTCGAGAGCGAGCTTCTCGTATTCCTCATAAAGCTGCGGAAGATCTTCTTCATGAAGCGCATATGGAACATCCGGGTCAGACACTACAGGCTCTATCGATGTCTCCCTGAATCCGAGATCTGCCATTGCCATCACGTCAGCGGCGAAATCCTTGTTATACGCGGTGTATGTGCCGCGCATGTAGTATTCGGATGACCTTTCCGCATTTTTCAGACGCGAATCCACGAGAGCCTTGAAGTTGTCCATTATCATGTCATAGGTGCCGCCTCCGGTCTTGCTGTGCCTCATCCTGTCATGAGTATCCCGCCTGCCGTCCATGCTGAGCACCACATTGCCCATCTCGCGGTTCGTGAAATCTATCACGTCGTCATCGATCAGAACTCCGTTTGTCGTAAGCGTAAAATTGAAGATTTTGTTGTATTTTTTCTCGAGTTCTCTTCCGTAGGCTACTATCTCCTTGCAGACATCCCAGTTGATAAGAGGCTCGCCACCGAAAAAGTCGACCTCCAGATGCCTGCGTGTGCCGGAATGCTCAACGAGATAATCAAGAGCACGCTTTCCGACTTCCGCGCTCATGATACCGCTCTTGCCGCTGTAATCACCTTTGCCGGCAAAGCAGTACTCGCAGTCCATGTTGCACCCATGTGCCACGTGGAGGCAGATGGCCTTGAGGACCGACTGCTTTATCTTGATCTCATCTGCAGCCTGTTCAAAAGGATCCTCAGACCAGAGCAGACCCTGACGGTAAAGCTCCGCTATGTCTTCAAGGGTCTCTTCCGCATCACCGGCAGTAACACCGTGCTTTTCTGCTGTTTCTGCTGCGATCGTCCTTATCAGTCCGCTGTTTCCAAAGACTGCTGCAGCGCTGCTTTTGAGCACCTCTGCATCCAGCATCCGTATCGCATCATATGCGACTTCGTCTACCGAGTGTACAGCGCCGCTCGCAGCGTCAACTACCATATAAAATCCGTTTAAAGTGTATTGATGTATCATTATTTACCCTTAAAAAGTCGAAACAAAAAGAAAAAGCGGCGCTGCATGATGCAGCGCCGCCGTAAGCATCTTACTTTTCCTTGCGCTGCTCGCAGTGCTGATTTGCAACGCTGCAGGAAGTCTTGCTTGCAGACTGGCATGAAGTCTGGCACTCACCGCATCCGCCTGTGACCTTTGACTCTGCCATGTTTCTTGTTGTGATAGTCTTAATTCTCTTCATTTTGAATCCCTCCGTCTGTTTTGATCCATATGTAGGATACCATTACGCCGCGCATCTGTCAATCTGACGCAGATCACATAACAGTATGCTATTTCTTGATCAATCCGCTCAGGAAACCTGCGAAACTCGATGCATCGTAGACCTTAGTCTCTGCAGACACTTCTCCGGTTTCAGCAGCTGCCTCTTCAGCCGCTGCTGCCACATCCTTTTCAATAGCTTCGAAGTCGGCTTTTGCCTCGGCTATGAACGTAGGAACTTCAGGCGCTTCGAAGTCGGTTGGAATGGCTGTTCTTGGGAACTCCAGCGTTGAACGTTTTTCAAAAGGTGTCTTTTCCTTTTCAGCTTCAGGAGCCGGTTCAGGTTCGTGTTCTTCAAGAGCGGCTGTGATCCTGAAATCGAATACCGCTTCCTTTCTCATGTCTCTGTTGACTATTCTTATTCTGTCAGCCTTTCCGTCAGTGCTGTCAGCTTTAACAAGAATGTCTTTTGCCTCTCCTGCTGCTATGTCAAGCGTTACCTCCTGGCCCGGAATAGGCGGGAGATCCCAGTTTCTGGTATCAGGGTTGTAAGCGGTGTGGAAGAACCTGATCTTTCCAACTGTAACATTTATGTGGTAGATGCAGTCCTGGTTTACACTAGGAAGAAGGCATTCGCTCTGCTTGTCTCCAAGCTGTCCCCTGAGATTTACAGTGCCCTTTGCTGTCTTGTATACAAGGCCCCTGTATTTATTGCGGGAACCGGCCTGCTCACTCACTATGATGACATCGCAAGGCGCATTGTTTATCACGTACTCTGCGGTCGATCCTATGTTGTTAAGCATGTCGTCCTTTGAAGACTTGGTCATGATAATGAGATCGGCACCTGTCTCGCGGACGGCCCTTGCGATCCTGACCCCCGGCTTGCCGACAGCTGACAGCTTTGTCACCTTATATCCGTCGAACGATTCCGCTATAAGATCAAGCTTTTCATCAAGCTCCTTTCTGGCAGCGTTCTCGACATCAGACCTTACGGAATACCCCAGTCTTTCGTCTATCATCATGAGCACAAGCTCAGCCTCTTCAGGAGTGTAATGCTTCTTTACATAAGCAAGAGCTTTCAGACTGCGTTGTGTTTCTTCGATTGGGATAAGTATCTTTTTCATCAGTTTATCCTCTTCTAAATTCCCAATATTTTAACTGATTAATTGTAGCACGCTGTTATTGTTTTTATCAATTTTATTAATCCTATTTAAGGAACTTGCTGTTGTTCGTCAGTATGAATATTTCAGCGATCGCATACAGCACCAGATAGTCGTCATCGTAGGAGATAACAAGGTCGTTTCTGCATCTTCCGTGCTGGTCAAACAGAAGGTTCGGCGAACCTCCGATGACCGCTTTCAGCTTTCCTTCATGCTCGATCATATAGTTGCATGATATCTTAGCCTTCATGCATGACGGGAAGAGTATCATTCTGAAAACGCCTGCTTCCGTATCCGCCTCGAATCCTTCGCCCTGCGAATCCCTGAATCTTCTGATCTCACCGAAATGCCTGCCGTCAGCGAACAGCTCAAAGCCCGCGGATTCAGCAGGATATCCCTTGCTGTCGAAGGCATGCGGTACAACTGACGCCATCTCATTGCCGTCCGCATCGGACACTTTCGCCGTAAACGGGCGCAGTGAAGTCTCTACCGCGAGAACATCATTGCCATCCGAGTCCCTGAAACATCCCTCGACTGAATTATGATAGTAAAACCTGTAAAAATCGAGAGTTTCCGGTACTTTGGCATCCCTTTCCGCATGAAGCTTTTCGATCAGCTCTGCAAGATGCTTTACAAGCATAACTGATGCCAGTTTGAACCCGGCAAACACCGCATATCTTTCAGGAGTAACTTCCGCCTCCTGCGGGTTCACGAGGTTTTCGAACCTGTACTCGTCTTCTTCTTTTCTGATAATGTTCTCAAGTCTGGTGACATGTTTTACATCGATGAAGTTTTTGCCGCGCGAGATCACTACACAGTCTTTAAAACTGCACGGCCCGAATACGATGCTGTCGCCGGAGAAGCCCTTGTACTCAGCGATCCACGGTTTGCCGAGCGGTGTATCGAGGTCCCTGAGCTTTTCATAAAGTTCGGCGATGCTCATATCGGTCTTTACGATCTTTTCATATATGCTGCGGTCATTCCTCTTTCCTCCGCCGCGGTTCCAGAAAATACCGAACGCCAGCAGAAGAGTGATTCCGCCCATAATGAACCTGCCTACGGACATCATAAGCAGGCTCAGTATGACAGCCAGAACACCGACAGCGGTTATAGCTTTATCTTCTTTCATGTGGAACCTTCTATGCAAGCAGAGCGTCGATCGCTTCCCTTACGGCCTTGCGGTTATTCTCAGCCTCTTCAGCTGTTGCTCCCTGAGCCATGACATAAGTCTTGATCTTAGGCTCTGTTCCCGATGGTCTTACTGCTACTGCACATCCATCAGCAAGATTGTAGAAGAGAACGTTGCTCTTTGTGAATCCAGGAACATCTCCGAGATAGTCCGTTACACCCTCTACTTTGAGACCAATCTCCTCAGGAGCATTCTCTCTAATGCGTGCCATGACGGCTTCTCTTCTTTCATTCGAGTCAAATCCTCCGAATACTGTGGACTCTGTGTTCTCCACAAAGTATCCGTACTTTTCATAAAGAGCCATGAGTCCGTCATAGACTGACATTCCCTGTGCCTTGTAGTAGCAGGCCATTTCTGCCATCATCATTGCTGCGTAAACGGCATCCTTATCTCTTGCATATGAACCGCCGAGGAATCCGATGCTCTCCTCAAAACCGAAGAGGAAGTGTTCGTCTCCGTTTTCGTCAAGGTCCTTGATCTTCTCACCTATGAACTTGAAGCCTGTCAGCACGTCGTACATCTTGACGCCGTTGTCTGCAGCGATCTTGTCCGCCATAACTGTCGAAACGATCGATTTGCATACGAATGGTTTCTCAGGCATAGTTCCGAGCTCTTTTCTTACCGTGAAGATGTAGTCAAGCATGAGGCATGCTTCCTGGTTGCCGGAAAGGATCTTATATCCGTCCTTAGCCTTTACGACTGCGCCGCATCTGTCGCTGTCAGGATCTACGCCGATAACGAGTTCTGCATCATACTTCTTCGCATACTCGATGGCAAGAGCGAATCCTTCGGTGTTTTCCGGGTTCGGCGACTTTACTGTCGGGAAGTTGCCATCCGGTATCATCTGCTCTTCTACAGGAATGATAGCTCCGTAACCCTGTCTCCTGAGGATCTCAGGAACCAGCTTGTAACCGGCGCCGTGGAATGGAGTAAAGACGATCTTCATGTCCTTCGCTACCTGATCGATGTACTTGCGTGTGATCGAAGTCTCCATTACCTTGCCAATGTATGTCTCATCCATCGGATCGCCAAGGATCTCAATCAGTCCTTCTGCTACAGCAGCGTTATAATCCATTGTCCTTACATCCTTGAAGATGTCGACCTTTGCTATTTCAGCAGATACAATGTTTGCATGTTCAGGTCCCAGCTGCGCTCCGTCTGCCCAGTAAGCTTTATAGCCATTGTATTCTTTAGGATTGTGGCTTGCGGTGATGTTGATGCCCGCGATCGAGCCGGTCTCTCTTACCGCAAATGAAAGCTCAGGTGTAGGACGCATGTCATCAAAGATATAAACCTTGATGTTGTTTGCTGCGAGAACTGCCGCTGCTTCTTCTGCGAACAGCCTTGAATTGTTTCTTGAATCATGTGCTATGGCTACACCATTGCCCTCTTTGGATTTGCCGCCGAGCTGACCGCCGTTGGCGATTATGAGATTTGCCAGACCCTGAGTAGCATATCTTACGGTGTAAACGTTCATCATACCGATGCCGGCTCCCATTATGCCTCTCAGGCCGGCAGTACCGAAAGTGAGCATGCTTTTGAATCTGCCCTCTATTTCCTGATCATTACCTTCAAGCGCTCTGAGCTCTTCTTTTGTTTTTTCGTCAACTACTTTTGACTCAAGCCAATACTCGTACTCTTCCCTGTAGTTTCTTTTCATATCTGTCCGCCTTTCTTTAACCTACTTCTTCAAACTGTGAGTTATATAATTCTGCGTAGGCACCGCCCTTTGCGAGCAGCTCCTCATGTGTGCCCTGTTCCACGATATCACCGTGATCCATAACGAGGATAAGATCGGCATTTCGGATGGTCGAGAGCCTGTGTGCGATGATGAAGCTCGTCCTGTCTTCAGTCAGAGCGTCCATCGCCTTTTGAATTTCTTCCTCTGTTCTTGTATCTACTGACGAAGTCGCTTCGTCGAGTATCAAAAGTCTTTTGTCTGCCAGTACGGCACGCGCGATCGTAAGAAGCTGTCTCTGCCCCTCGGAAATATTGGTCGCGTCTTCGTTGAGCATCATCTTATATCCGCCCGGCAGCGCCTTTATGAAGTGATGTGCCTTGGCTGTCTTAGCAGCCCTGATAATCTCCTCGTTTGTGGCTCCTTCTCTGCCGTAGGCAATGTTCTCCCTGATGGTGCCGCTGAACAGCCATGTATCCTGGAGCACCATCGCGAAGTTGTCGCGCAGCTCCTTTCTGGTGAATTCTCTGATGTCACGGCCGTCAATTAGTATGGCGCCGCTGTCTACATCATAGAACCTCATAAGTAATTTTACCATAGTTGTCTTGCCTGCGCCCGTAGGACCTACAATTGCGATCTTCTGGCCCGGCTCGACCTTTGCGCTGAAATCCCTGATGACCGGCTGATCCTTTTTGTATCCGAATCTCACATGCCTGAATTCAACAGCGCCTTTTATCTCACCCATCTCATCAGCTGCTCCCGGAGCGTCGACCTCCTCATCCTCATTCAGGAACTCGAAGACTCTTTCCGCTGCTGCTGCCATGGACTGAACCTGGTTCATTATCTGAGCGATATCCTGTATAGGCTGGCCTATGTTTTTTACATACTGCACGAAAGCCTGTATGTCTCCGACCCCTATTGCTCCCCTGACGCAGAAGATACCTCCCGCGACTACTACCGCTGCATATCCCAGATTGCTCACTATCCTCATCAGTGGCCGCATAAGTCCGGAGAGGAATTGCGACTTCCACGCGGATTCATAAAGCTTTTCGTTGGACTCGTCAAATTCCTTTGTGACCTCGGATTCCCTGTTGAAAGCCTTTACCACAAGATGCCCCGAGAAAGTCTCTTCGACCTGTCCGTCGATAATGCCAAGATATTTCTGCTGTGCTGCGAAGTGCTTCTGGGATACCTTGATCAGCAGGCCCATAACGATAGCAGAAAGCGGTATCACCAGTAGAGCTATAAGTGTCATGGTGACGTTGATGGTAAGCATGACAACAACGATGCCCACCATACTTATTATAGCCCATATGAAGTTCGAAATGCTCTGGCTGAGCGATTGACCGAGCGTATCAACGTCGTTGGTGATCCTTGAAAGTATCTCACCGGTCTGGACGCGCTCGAAGTACCCTATCGGCATGCGGTTTATCTTTTCGGAGATATCCCGCCTCATCCTGTAGACGATCTTCTGGGTGATGTTTGTCATGATGAGTGCCTGTATGTACTGAGCGATCGCGCCTATGAAATAGAGTGCCATTGTCAAGAGAAGCACATGAGCTACAGCATCAAAATCGATGCCGCCCGTTCCGTGGATCTTGTTCATGACGCCCTCTGCAAGCAGAGTGGTCGCACGCCCCATCACTTTCGGGCCGACCGTCTCAAATACAGTTGCAACAGCAGACACGACAATTACGACTGCCACTGCAAATTTATACCCGCCCATGTACCTGAGCGTGTCTCCTACCGCCTTGCGGAAATCCTTAGGCTTTTCGCCTGGAGCAAGTATGCTGCTCGGACCGCCGCCCCGCCTTCTCTGCCGCTTGCCGTCGCCCTGTCCGGTCTGCTGCTCTTCGGCTTCCTGCCCGGCATGCTCTTCGTATTCTGTTTTTGGCTTCTTTACTTCGCTCATCAGCTAAGCGAGAGCTGCCTCCGACAGCTGGGATATCGCTGTATCCCTGTATATTTCGCAGGTCTCCATAAGTTCCTTATGAGTACCCTTTCCAACTATCTTTCCTTCGTCCAGTACGATTATCTGCTCCGCATGAAGTATCGTACCTACTCTCTGTGCCACTATTATGCGCGTACTGTCAGTTATACGTTCTGCCAGCGCCTTTCGAAGCGTGACGTCAGTCTTCATATCGAGCGCAGAGAATGAGTCGTCAAACAGCATGACCGCAGGTTTTTTGACGACCGCCCTTGCTATCGCAAGTCTCTGTTTCTGGCCGCCGGATACGTTCGCTCCGCCCTGCGACACTTCCCTGTCAAAGCCTTCAGGCCTTTCATCTATGAACTCAGTCGCCTGCGCTATTTCCGCAGCCAGCCTTACTTCCTCGTCACTCGCGTCCTCATCGCCCCACCGGATGTTTTCAGCGACAGTACCCGAGAAGAGAATTCCTTTCTGAGGTACATATCCGATCGCATCTCTCAGGGACTCAAGCTTTATGTCTCTCACATCGATGCCGCCGACCGTAACACGGCCTTCCGTAACATCGAAGAACCTCGGTATCAGATTGATTAACGTAGTCTTTCCGCAGCCCGTCGCACCGATGATCGCTGTAGTCTCACCCGGCTTCGCGGTAAAGTCGATATCCGTTAGGACGTCTTCTTCAGCATCCGGATATCTGAAGGTAACATGCTCAAACCTGATTTCTTCTCCTGTCCTGTGACCGTTCTTCTCTTCTGCCTTGAGAATGACCGCATCGTCACTGTCCTTTATCGAAGTTTCCGTGTTTAGCACCTCATAGACTCTGTCCGCAGCGATCCCTGCTCTTGGGATGAATATGGCCATGCTCGCTATCATCAGGAAAGAGAATACTATTTCCATAGCATATGCGATGAACGCTGTCATTGTGCCTACCTGCATGCCTCCTGCATCTATACGGCCTGCAGCCACCCATGTGATCCAGATAGAAAGTCCGTACATGATGATCATGAGTATAGGAGTGATGGAGATCATCGCCCGGTTAACGAAAAGCTGGTTTCTGTAAAGATCATTATTGGCTTTGTCAAAGCGCTCTTCCTCGGTTTCTTCCCTTCCGAACGCACGGATGACCTGGATGCCGGTCAGTATCTCACGGGAAACTGCGTTGAGAGCATCTATCAGCGCCTGCATTATCCTGAACTTAGGCATCGCTATCACAAACATGGCGCCTGCCATCAGCAGTATTGCTATAACTCCGGTCACTATGACGAAGTTCATATGAGCGTGAGTCTGGTAAACCTTTATGATAGACCATGTGCAGATACATGGCGCAAACAGCATCATTCTGAGCATCATCGTGGACGTCATCTGCACCTGCTGTATGTCGTTCGTGGCGCGGGTGATAAGAGATGATGTCCTGAATTCATTCATCTCTGCATTGGAAAATGACATGACGTTAGCAAACAGTCGTGATCTGAGGTCGCGTCCTATGCTGGCGCCGACCCTCGCTGCAAGCAGCGATATTAAAGTAGTGAACACCATGACCGTCACAGACATCAGCAGCATCAGTCCGCCGCATCTGAACATGAACGAGTTCTGTATGGCCAGGATATCAAGACCCGCTTCCTTATCGCAGTCACCGGCGTAAGCAATGCCCATGGCGAGCATGTTGCTGTTCAGTTCCCTGCTCTCTCCGCTGATCACAGATATGTTTTCGCTGTCTGTGCCTGCCGAAGCCTCTGCTTCCGACAGCGTCTCCCCGTTTTTCTCTGCATAGCGTCTCACCAGAGGAGTGAGCAGAGCTTCGTCCAGTTCGTCCAGCTCATCTTCAGACAGCTCTCTCCTGTTATACACAGCACCGGGTTCTGCGGTTTCTATCCCGAACGCGTCATCCCATAGTGCACGCTGATCACCGTTCATAAGCGCTTCAGCAGCTGCGAACTCCTCACCGGTTATCGCCTCAGGAACAATGTGCTCTATACCTCTGTTCTGGATGCCCGTATCTATAAGAGCCTGAGTGTACTGCGGTAAATTCATCTCACAAAAAGCCTGTCCTGCCATAAGAAGCAGAACAAGCAGCGCAGTCCATTTATAAGGTATCAGAGTTCTGAAGAGATTCTTCATTTATCAGTCGTATTTTGAAGTCCTTGTTTCATCTATGCTGCCTACGGTTTCGAGAGCACGCACTATGTCTTCCAGGCACTTGACCTCTATCACGTTGTCTCGGTCAAGCTGCCTGCAGAAGTCCTGCTCATTCATGTCGTCAAGAAAGCTGAAAAAGCGGTCATAGTAACCGTTCACGTTATATATCATCACGGGCTTGTTGACCTTGCCGAGAAGGCCGAGGCGCTTGTATGTCATGACCTCGGTGATCTCATCGAGAGTACCCATACCGCCCGGCAAAGCTATGAAAGCGTCTCCGTTTTCGATCATCCAGCTGCGTCTTGTCGACATATCATCAGAGATCACGACTTCCGCAAGATCATCGCGGGTCTCCTCTGCCAGAATAAAGAACCGCGGCGTGACTCCGATCGCCTCGCCGCCTCCTTCTATCAGAGCATCCGAAACTGCTCCCATCATTCCGGAGTTGCCCGCTCCGTAGACGAGAGTATGCCCCTTGGACGCCATCCACGCACCAAGCTCCCTTGCGCGCTCGATGTATTCAGGGTCCATTCCTTCAGCTGCTCCGCAATATACAGTTATATTCATAGTCTTACATCACCGATCTTGCCTGCATGTCCTTCAGGACCGTTTCTTCCGAATCCTCCTTGTCCCATTCAGGATCGTAGAAGAGGTTGAGTCTGAGCTCATTTGAGATCTCCCTCAGCAGTTTGCAGCCTGCGATACTGTTGCCCTGCGCGTCAAGTGCAGGTCCGAACACTCCGATTCCCGCACGCTTGTCGGAGACTGAAAGCAATCCGCCGCCGACTCCTGATTTTGTAGGGATCCCAACCTTGATGGCAAATGTTCCGGAGCCGTCATACATACCGCATGTCAGCATCAGTGTCTTTGCGATACGTGCCGTACGTGATGACATGTATCTCTTTCCGTCGATATTGCAGACTCCGTCATTGGCGAGCTTCTTTCCAAGATTCGCGAGCGATTCTGCAGTAACGTTCATGGAGCACATCTTTGTATAGAATCTGAGAGTATCTTCTACATCTGTAGTTATGATGCCTTTGCTTTCCAGCAGGTATGCTATGGAGCGGTTACGCGAACAGGTCTTCATCTCTGAATCGAATACAGCTTCATTCAGTTCTATGCCCATGTCTGAGCATACGTTTCTCGTATATCTGATCATGTCCTGGAAGGAAACTTCCGGAAGCAGGAGTCCGCATACAGCCAGGGCTCCCGAGTTGATCAGAGGATTGTACGGTTTCGAATTGCTGACATCGAGCTCTACAAGTGAGTCAAAAGCTTCTCCTGAAGGTTCCATACCCACCTTTTTGAACACAGCCTTTAAGCCGCAGACCTCAAGCGCGACTATGAGCATTATTACCTTTGAAACAGACTGTATCGTAAATCTGGTGTCATAGTCTCCAAGACATATCTTTTCACCCTTCAGAGGATAAAGACATATTCCGAGCTGATGAGGGTCCATCTTTCCCAGTTCAGGAATATAAGTCGCCACCTTGCCCTTTGGAATCTGCTCCCTTGCAAGGTTCATCGCCCTTTCGATTATCTCTTCTGCTCTCTTTGTTTCTATCAGCTGATAGTGCTTGTCAATAACAGGTTCCGCCACCTTTGTGTCTCCGGCAAGTATTTTTTCGTTTGTATTATCAGCCATTTTAACCTCCCTGTTTTGACCGCCACGCCTTTCCGGGCAACGATCCGTAATACTGCATATTATCAGATTACAGTTTGTTAAATTGTACATCAAAATCTGCTTTTTTGAAAGATAAGCACGCATTAATCCCCTGCCCGGGGTTAACTTTCAGAAGTTCTTTTGTTAAAATGCATAATGTCAGAGAGAAGTATCATCGGGAGGCTGAAATGTCAGATAATCACGAACACGGTCACACTCATACACACGAGCATTTTCATGAGCATACTCATGTAGACGAGTCCGGCCGCGAATACACACATACTCACGTCCATGGCGACGGATCGCATCACCACGAGCACGGTCATGTTCATTCAGCTGAGCATACCAAATCGGTGCTCAACAGAATGAGCCGCATTATCGGCCACATGGAATCAACCAAACGAATGGTGGAGGATGGCCGCGACTGTTCTGAAGTTCTGATACAGCTTTCAGCTATTGAATCAGCCATCAAGTCAGTGAGCCGCGTGATCCTCAAAGAACACATGTCGACATGTATCATTGATGCTGTCAAGCACGATGACCTTGATACCATTGAAGAGCTGAACAAGGCCATCGATAAATTCATCAGATAAAACATTGCAGATACAATCGAATAGGGCGGATTTTCTCCGCCCTTTCACACCACCGTACGTGCCGTTCGGCATACGGCGGTTCAAATCAACTTCAACATGTGCCGTTCGGCATAGTAATCGGACAGACTGACTAGCCCCGCGCGGGCTAGTTTTTC
>JAFRJV010000140.1 GCA_017432075.1 Mogibacterium sp.
AAACGATCCAGAGGAGGAATTACTAATGAAAGTTGCTATTAACGGATTTGGACGTATCGGAAGACTGGCATTCAGAAAGATCTATACTGACAAGGACATTGATATCGTTGCAATCAACGACCTCACAAGCCCTAAGATGCTTGCACACCTGCTCAAGTATGACAGCGTTCAGAAGAAATTTGACGCTGCAGTAGAAGCTGCTGAAGACGGCATCGTAGTAGACGGCAAGTTCATCAAGATCTACGCAGAAGCTGATGCAAAGAAGCTCCCATGGGGTGATCTCGATGTTGATATCGTTCTCGAGTGCACAGGATTCTACACATCAAAGGCAAAGAGCCAGGCTCACCTTGATGCCGGCGCTAAGAAGGTTCTCATTTCGGCTCCTGCAGGCAACGATTTGCCAACCATCGTATTCGGAACTAACGATGATATCCTGACAAAGGAAGACACAATCGTATCCGGAGCATCCTGCACAACAAACTGCCTCGCTCCTATGACAAAGGCACTCAACGATTACAAGCCGATCCAGACTGGATTCATGACAACCATCCACGCTTACACAGGTGACCAGATGATCCTCGACGGACCACAGAGAAAGGGTGACCTCAGAAGAGCAAGAGCAGGCGCTGTAAACATCGTTCCTAACAGCACAGGTGCTGCTAAGGCTATCGGCCTGGTAATCCCTGAACTCGCTGGCAAGCTGACAGGAAACGCTATGAGAGTTCCTGTTCCATCAGGCTCCATCACAATCCTTGACGCTATCGTAAAGGACGACACAGATTCCGTAACAGTAGAGGCAATCAACGCTGCAATGAAGGCTGCAGTTACAGATTCCTTCGGCTACACAGAGGACGAGATCGTCTCCAGCGACATCATCGGAATGAGCTATGGTTCACTCTTCGACGCAACTCAGACAGTAGTTATGCAGTGCGCTGAGCACCTCTTCGAGGTAAGAGTAACATCATGGTATGACAACGAGATGAGCTATGTAAGCCAGCTTGTAAGAACTCTGAAGCACATGGTAGAACTCGGCTAATCAAATACCGATATAAAAGAAAACTCCGGTTCAATACCGGAGTTTTTTTGTGCCGGAAATGTGGTATTATTAGCGGTGGAAGATATTTAAACATAAAAAGAGGTAAGGACTATGTATTACAGCGAAACCGAAGCAAGAAAGCTCGTCATCGAGGCAGGGCTCAGACTTCTCGAAAACAAGCTGATCGCCCGTACCTGGGGCAATATAAGCGCGAGGATCAGCAAGGATGAGTTCATAATCACTCCAAGCGGCAAAGCCTACGACAGACTGACTCCGGCTGATCTCGTGAAGGTCAGGGTGAGTGACGGCTCGTATTCGGGCAGCGTGAAGCCAAGCAGCGAGAAAGGCGTTCATGCCGCGGCATATTCACTGAGAAACCATGTGGGATTTATCATCCATACGCATCAGTACTACGCATCAGCAGTAGCAGCGGAGTGCAGAAACATCAGGACCGCACCGTGCGCAGCTTATGCTCTGCCGGGCACAACGAAGCTTAAAAAACATGTTGCAGAGTGCATCAAAAACAATCCGTATGAGGATATGTTCCTTATGGCAAGACACGGCACACTCATACTCGGCGCTGACATGGATGAGGCTTTCGCCAAGGCGGAAGCTCTCGAGGATAAGTGCAAAGGCCTTGTAGAGGCAAGAGTCAAGCTGAATGCTGCAGAAGCTGATAAAGATTTCGATACCTCTAAGGTCAATATACGGGCACTGCCTTTCGTAAAAGTCGTGAGCGATCCGTACATAATGAAGTGCTGCGAAAAGGGCAAGACGGTAGGTGCGTATATCGACGATTTTGCAATGATAGTCGGACCTGACATGCAGGTTATCGAGTGCGACGAATGGGCTGCTGAGAGAGTTCTCCTCGGATACTCCACCAATCAGGTGGCCAGAGGTCTTGCAGGCAAGGTGCCGATGACCGGAGCTCTTGACCGCATGGGAGGCCAGCAGCCGGCTCTGAATTCCGCTATCGGGCGCAACGCGGTGCTCGTGAAAGGAATCGGAGCAGTATGTGCAGGCAAGACGAGATCCGATGCTGAAGCGATTGCAATGATAGTCAGCAAGAACTGCGCTGCAGCATGCTACACCAAGTACGCAAAACCGCTAGGCAGCATAGATTCCAGACTTCAGAGGTATATTTACCTTACAAAGTACTCGAGGCAGATGGACGCGTAAGTACAGCGCTGATCTGCAGCAGAAAGATTCTTAAGACAAAGGACAAATCGAAAAATGAAAAACAAGGAAGTCATCAGAGCGATAAAATTCGCTCTGATTTCCGCTTCTGCGGGGATAATCGAGATAGGACTGTTCACGGTCCTGAATGAATTCACAGGCCTTAGGTACTGGCCGTGCTACCTGACAGCGCTGATCGCGTCGGTCCTCTGGAATTTTACCATCAACAGACGTTACACCTTCAAGTCAACGAAGAACGTTCCGCGTGCCATGGCGATGGTGTTCGCATTCTATCTGGTGTTCACTCCGGCGACGACGATACTCGGCGATTATCTGGCTGAGACTGCAGGCTGGAACGAATACCTCGTGACCGGTCTCAACATGGCGCTCAACCTGACTCTCGAATACCTGTACGATACGTTCATCGTATACAGAGGTGATATGGATAACAACGACATCGCAAAGAAGGACGCTGAGAAAAAGAAAGAGAAGCAACAATGAGTCTGGTCAAATATATAGACAGAAAGAATACTGACTGCGCAAAGTGGGATGGTCTTGAGAGTTCGTTCAGCAGGGGAGACCTGCTGGCGATGTGGGTCGCGGACATGGATTTTCAGGTGCCTGAATGTGTGAGCGACGCATTGAAAAAGTATGTCGATATGGGTGCTTTCGGTTATTATGTACCGCCGGCGGGATACTACGATGCGTTCATCAACTGGGAGGAAAAATACCACGGATATGAGTTGAAGCGTGACTGGATGCGTTTCGCTCCCGGAGTAGTACCGGCTTTCAACTGGCTCGTTCAGCTCCTGGCGGGCGAAGGCGAGGGCGTTGCAGTGATGCAGCCGGTCTATTATCCGTTCATGATGGCTGTGGAAAACAACAACAGACGTCTGATTAACTGTCCGCTGCTCAGCACGGAACACGGATACGAAATGGATTATGAGTCTTTCGAGGAGACGATCATCCGCGAAGACGTCAAGGCGTTCATATTCTGCTCACCGCACAATCCTGTAGGGCGTGTCTGGAAGAGAGATGAGATACGCCGCATGCTCGACATCTGCAAAAGGCATAACGTGTACGTGATCTCCGACGAGATACATCACGATATCATTATGAGCGGTCACGAGCATGTCCCGTCAGCCACAGCAGGTGATACAGAAGGAGCCTATGATGATATTCTGGTCACTCTGACCGCTGCAACCAAAACATTCAACCTGGCTGCCGTACAGAACTCCATAGTGATAATCCCTGATGAGGAGCTGCGTGAGAAATGGGATAAGTTTACAGGCGGCATCAGGATCTCATGCGGAAATGCTTTCGGTTACGTCGCTGTGCAGGCAGCGTATGAAAAGGGCAGACCATGGTTTGAGGAACTCCTCGGGATCATCGAAGGCAATTTCAAATACATGCGCGACAGGCTCAAAGCAGAACTGCCGGAGGTGAAAGTTGCCGATCTTGAAGGCACATATCTGATGTGGATAGACCTCAGCGCTTATGTAAACGAAGCTGAAGCAATGAAGCATCTCATGGAAGATGAATGCAGGATCGCGGCAGACTACGGAAGCTGGTTCGGCGGTGACCGGTACGCGGGCTGCATAAGAATAAATCTGGCGACGAGCAGGGAGAACATCGAAACCGCCGCCGACCGCATAATAAGAGCGTTGAAAAAACAGTGAATCGCAAAAACGCGAAAAGGCAAGACAGATCCAAACAATGTCTTGCCTTTTTGTAAGCAGAAAACCCCGCGTTAGACGCGGGGTTCCGTGAACGCTATGCGTTTGACCAAAAATCCTCCAAACCTTAGAATGTCGATGCGGTCTGCCAACTGCAAGATATTCAAGGAGGAGGAAAAATGGGTCTA
>JAFRJV010000141.1 GCA_017432075.1 Mogibacterium sp.
TCATCAAATCTTCCGAGCAGGCAGAGAGGAATGCTGACCGTAAAGGCTACTGGTAGCAGAACTGCATTCAGTATCTTTTCCGCGTAATACTTCTTGCGGCAGATCATGTACAGTATGATCCCGGCAATAGACAGAAAGCCGCCTATTATAAGCCAATAGTTGTAGACAAGTCTTGGAAGCGTAACTACGCCTCCGTCTTCCGTAGCGCTTTTGTCACCATAAATCAGAACATCACCGCCATCAGCCGGGTAATAATATACTTCATCTATCTCGTTCTTATTCCCTATTCTCACCAGAATATCACTGCTCTTCTCAGATATCTGATCCCATCTCGTGTGGTAACATCCTATAAAAGCCAATGATCTGCCGCTGTCCTGATCCCTGAAACGATCAATATCATAGCCGCTGACATTTTCGTCAAGCACGGCCACGATACTTCCGTCTGACAGTTCCTCTATAGTCAGCGCGTTACCCGGATCTTTTATGTACACAGGGCTCATCATGTGTATCACTGCAATAATGATTATTATCAGTCCCAATACAAATCCCAGCAGGGTGCTCGTGATCTTTCTTTTTGCAATAAGGCTTCTGGTGAGCGACAGCCCGTCTGAGGCTATATCGTTCAGCTCAGCTCCGGATACCGGTGCATTGATCCTTTCCCCTTTGATGAGTTCAGCGATGGAAACATCCAGACATTCGGAAAGAGCCTCCAGATTGTCAATATCCGGAAAGCCTCTCCCAGTCTCCCAGCGCGAAACAGCCTTATCTGAAACATGTATGGAATCTGCCAGTTGTGCCTGTGTAAACTGCTTATCCCTGCGAAGTTCTGCGATGAATCGTCCGGTTCTTTCAATATTCATAAGCATTCACCTCCTGCAGAAACATTACTGCCATACACCGATAAAAGCATCCTATGTATCATAGAGTTCGTAATCAAGACAGGTCGTCAACATATAATTTTATCTTATCTCTCAGATCTACCGGTCCCTGATAGCTGACGATCTCGATTACTTTACCTTTCCTGAGCAGTAGATGCTGGCACTCTCTATAGTTCTCAGCGTCTGCATCCTCTGTAGTGTAGTAACCTGCGTAATCGACAGCGTCGCATTCAATACGCACCTCTTCCAAAGCCTTGCTCCATGCACCCTTTTCCACTTTGCCATACAAATCATAGGCCACTTCTTCTCCCAGATATTCCTCGGCGATCGATTCACTTCTCGCCACATAGTATCCTGAAAAATAGGATTGCAGTGTTGAGATCAGTAAGAAGGTCTCATCCTCTCTCTCGGCCTCTCCTTTGATCCGACCTATATATAACTGCTCTCTCCAACCTTCACTAAAGCAGCCGCCGGTGTCCTTTCCGGTCATGTAGTCGATATCATAATCGTCTACATATTCTTCTGTATTCCAGTTCTCTATCATCGGAACTGCTTCAGCCCAGGTATCAGGATCGATATCTCTGAGCATCACAGGATGCTCCCCGTTATACTTCAGGGCTTCCACGCCATCA
>JAFRJV010000142.1 GCA_017432075.1 Mogibacterium sp.
CCGATTATCTCCCTCATCCTGCGTGTCGTTTCAATGCCGTCCATTTCAGGCATCTTCCAGTCGACGAGTATCAGATTGTAAGGATCACGCCTTGCATGGCGGAGCTTCACCTTTTCTATGGCTTCAGGTCCGGAATAAGCGATCTCAGCGGCTATTCCGGCTTTTTCGAGTATCAGCTTTGCATGTTCGCAGGCGACCGGATCATCATCGACCACCAGCACGGTCATTTCATCAGGACGTACAACGATTTCAGTATCTGCGTTCTTATGATCGGCGGCATTGAGCAGGGTGACAGTAACATAGAAAGTAGAGCCAACGCCCTTTTCACTCTCCACTTCGATGCTGCCGTTCATCATCTCGACAATGCTCTTGGTGATAGCCATTCCGAGACCTGAGCTGCCGTATTTGTTAGTCATCGATGAGTCTTCCTGGGTGAACGTTTCAAACAGCTTAGGCAGGTAGTCTTTGCTCATTCCTATGCCTGTATCGGCTATGGTGAAGCGCAGAGTCGACTGTTTCTCAAACTTTGCGATTCTTTCGACCGTGAGATCCACCTTACCTCCCTCAGGCGTGAACTTGACAGCGTTGCCGAGTATGTTTATAAGTACCTGGCGAAGTTTCATCTTATCGCCGACATAGTAGTGGTCAACATCTCCGATTATATGGCATTGATAGTCGAGTCCCTTGTCGGCACACTGGCCGCTGAACATCGTATTTACCGTCTCCAGGAGTTCCGAGAACGGGAACTCTTCGTTTTTAAGTATCATGCGTCCTGATTCGATGCGTGACATGTCGAGAATATCGTTGATGAGGTGCAGAAGGTGCTCTGCCGATGCTCCAATCTTTTCCAGATACTCTCTTGTCTTTTCCGGAATATCCGGATCATTCAGGGCTATGTTGTCAAGACCGATGATAGCGTTCATCGGCGTCCTTATCTCATGGCTCATGTTGGAGAGGAATGCCGTCTTGGCTTTGTTGGCCTGCTCGGCGCTCTCAAGAGCGTCCGTCAGCAGCTGTCTCTGCTCGAGTTCGCTCTTTGTCTCATCATTGATATCCGCGAAGCATGCTCCGACCGTATGTACAAGATGGTCGTCACGCTGATCCGGATGACGGACGCCGGCAAACTTGACGGCCTCCCAGGATTCCTTTCCGTTCACATTGATCATGTAGCGGTACGAAATGATCAGATGATCCTCCAGACCTTTCCGGATGTTGTCAGGCTGTATGAAATTCAGGAATTCCTCCCTGTAAGGCTCTTTTACGTAAGCATTGCAGTAGTCCGTAACAGACTTAAGGTATTTGAACCTCTCGCCCTGTTTGAAGCCCGGCAGGTCCTGACGCGCCTGATAGCAGATGCCGTCATCCTTATCAAGCTCCAGATAGTAAACGCTCCGGTAGTCAGATGAGAGAGCCCGTATCATGCGGTCCTGCTGCTCTCCCTGGGCCCTCTCGGCAAGCAGCTCCTCCTGAATGGCAAGGCGGTGTTCCATCTCTTCCTGCCTGACTCTCGCAGCGGCCTGTGCAGCCTCATGGTCAGCCATGGCTTTTGCATTCTTGCGGTTCTGCCTGAGTATGTATCCGAACATAAGCACAAGAGCCAGTACCGTAAGCAGCGACTGTATGGTGCTTCTGATTATAGTGCCTTCTGTTATCTCGCTGATCTGATCGCTTATGTACGATTCTCTGATCAGATAAGTAAGCAGCCAGTCGGTACCATCAACAGGCACATAAGCGAGTGTTTCTTTTCTGTCATTATATGAGAATGATGCCTCGCCTCTTTCTCTCCCGGCAAAGTCCTCTTTTATCTTTTCCAGTGAATAACCTTTGTCAAATTCAGCTTGCTCAAGAGCGCTCAGAAGATTATCTTCGCTTGCATAGCCACCCAAAACCGCGTTGCTGAGCGGATAGCCATCTTCCGTATAAATGTTGCAGAAAGTCGCTGAATCCTCTCCCGAATCCATCGATACACCGTTGAGCATGCTTTCCATACCCATTTCCATAAAGCAGACCAGAAGCTTATCATCCTGGAAAGCTCTAGGAGATATAGGCACCGCTATGACAACAGTCTTTTCCTCGCTCTTCATGTTGAGGATGGATATGTCAGGCTCGGTCATGTTTTTGTAGTCGAACGAGTACCTGTCTATCTCATCTGATGGCCCGCTGGATGTGTAAACAATGCCGCTCTCACCCACAAATGCGAAGCGCTCCAGATCATAAAGAGCCTTGATCCTCTTCTGATAAGCCTGTCGATGCTCCTCGTCGCTCAGGTCTTCATCAGTCATGAGATTGACCGCCTTCTCGATGGTCGCGATTTTACCCGAAAGATTTGAAGCCACTACCTGCTCGCGCCTGCCGGCAAGCTCATCCAGGTACAGAAGGCTCACCTTGTGCACGGCTTTTTCAGTGTCTTCGCTTGCAGCACGTCCCATCCAGAGCGTTCCTGCGATCAATATCAGAAGTACGACCGCTATACCGGCAGCCACAACCGGAAAAATATTTTTCTTTTTATATTCCATACCGGTTATCCTCCTTACAGACTAAACTGCACTATCATGCAGCTCGTTTTCAGAGCCGAACACCGCGCATCCTCTGCGGCCACTCTTCTTTACAGTGTAAAGCGCGCGGTCAGCATCGCCGAAGATATCACCCTGAGGGTTTTCACGGTCTGAAAAAGCGATGCCCACGCTCAGAGAAACTGAAGGCAGATCATCATCAGACTGCTGCAGCAGCTCATTGACATGATTCATCTTGCTGATAACGAGCTGTTTCATCGAGCTGTTGACACGGGTCATGATCACGGCGAATTCGTCTCCGCCTATGCGGCAGAGCACGTCCACAGAGCGGAAGCTTCCCTTCAGAAGCTCTGCCACCCTCTGCAGCACACGGTCTCCGACTGCGTGCCCGTATGTATCGTTGACCTCTTTGAAGTAGTCCACATCTATGAGGATAAGCGCCATATGCTTTTTATCGACACTTTCCATCATCAGATCATAAGCTCCCCGGTTGAAAAGTCCCGTGAGAGCATCATGTGACGCCTCATGGCGCAGCCTCTCACGCGCCTCGATATTTTCTTTAAGTATCTGATTATATGTTCTGGTGACGAAGCGCAGCTCCTCTGCTCCTGTCGGAGGTATCATCTCCTGCTTTCTCATAAGGCGTACCATATCGGACAGCGGCTTGCGTATCATTGAAGTGATCAAAGTCACCATTCCGAACACTATCAGCAGGAACAGTATGCTCAGCCATGTCTGCAGATTTACGAGAACGGACAGCTTTGCCGAAGACCTCTCGAGCTCGCGGCTCGATGACTGGATCAGTGTCTGCGTGCAGAGGCCGACATTCTCCCTTATTCGGTCTTTATAATGCATATAATTGTTATCGAACACCAGGGTCTCGGCTTCTTTTCTCAGCTGAGCAGCACTCATGCCGCGTTCCGCCTTTGTCAGCTGCAGTCCTGCTATGTTCGCAGGCACTTCGCTCATGTCGTACTCTTCAGCTTCGAGGATAAGCCTCATGGCCCGGTTCTCATACTCTACAAGCTCGTTTGAGAGCGCGAGCGCGGCATTGAGACTGTCTATGGCGATGCTGTCTTCCTCACCAAGAAGGTTCTCAAGACTCTCAACAGCCTTGTCCCTTCTCCTGGTAACTTCGATTTCTTCTATGAAATCCTCGAGATATCCCATCTCACCTGTCACCACGAAGCAGCGAACTCTGTCAGTCAGATAGTCAGAGCCTGCCTCCATATCTGTGGCGGCCCTCTGCGCTTCGATATATCTGTCGCTGGCTCTCTCCATCTGGTCATAGCCCTTGCTGACAGCGATATCTGAAATGATAAGGGCTACAGCAGCTATCAATGCAAGTATCGAGAACACCACCGTGGCGGTTTTGAGCTTCAGTGCGCCCCGCTCCTTAGGCAGTTCTTCCTGATCATCAGGCACCGTAACAGGATCGATCTCAGTGATCGTATTCCTCTCTATAAGAGTCTTTTTAAATGCCGGTTCATCAGGAGATTCCTTCTTCTGCAGTATGAACGGCTCAAATTCAGACGCAGGCACAGGTTTTGAGAAAAAGTAGCCCTGTACTATGTCGCAGCCGAGATCCTTCAGGGCCCTGAGCTGTTCACCGGTCTCGACTCCCTCGGCTATTACAGGAACCGACAGGTAGTCAGCCAGTCCTATTATTACCTCGAGCATGTGCGTGCTGCCGCCCTCTTTAAATGCGCTTCTTATGAACTGCATATCAAGCTTCAGGGCATCGATAGGCAGTGCAGAGATCATGTTCAGCGAGGAGTAGCCCGTTCCGAAGTCATCCATCTCGATCTGGAATCCGAGTTCTCTGAGCCTGTGCGCAGTTTCGATTATCTGCTCAGGGTCCTGGGTATAGGCAGACTCAGTAACTTCAAGCAGCAGATCGTGCCCTGTCAGCCCGTATTTCCCGACTATGCCGGTCAGGGTATCCACGATGCCCGGGTCATACATATCTATACGCGATACGTTGACCGAGACCGGGATCGAATAATGGAGTCTGCGCTTCCACTCGCTTACCTGGCGGGCTGCTTCCTCCCACACGTAGTGGTCGAGCTGCTGTATCAGTCCATTGTCTTCAAACAGCGGAATGAACGCACCCGGGCTTATCATGCCCAGTTCAGGATGTATCCATCTGACAAGCGCTTCTGTGCTTGTCAGTACAGGAGTATCAGGCCTTACGTCAAACTTAGGCTGATAATATACCTGGAACTGCTTCTCTCTTATAGCAGCCGGGAACGCTTCTATCAGCTGTTCATTGTATATCTGTTTTTTATGCAGACCGTCATCGTAGATTCCGACCGTTTTTGCAAAGGTGCCCTTTACAGAGTCAGCGGCCATTTTCGCACGGTCAAATCTTCTCTCTATATCTATGCTCTTATCTGCGCACTCATATACACCCATGCGCAGTCTTATCCTGTTATCTGATGAACTCTCTGCGGTCAGGATCTTTGTTATCTCATCGAGCAAAGCCCCGGGGTCTTCCATATGCGGGCAATAAAGGAGGAATGTATCAGCTTCCTTCCTGCACGCAAGTCCTCCATGCGCTTCAGTCGTCCCGAGGAGCTGCTGCCCTATTACCCGCAGCACATCATCGCCGTAGGCCTTGCCGTAGCGCTCATTTACCATATGGAAGTGGTCCACGTCGATAAGTATGGCATCCATCTCATCATCTTTGTGATAGCTGTCATACTGTTCCGCGTAGCGGTAAAAGAACTCTTTATTATACAGACCGGTCAGACCATCCTTTTCAGTCGACTGAATGATATCTCTGTCCTCAGACAGCTCTATGGTACGCAGCACTCTCGCGCGCACCACATCGACAGCAGGGTACGGCTTCGGGATAAAATCCGCAGCACCCAGCCTGAGACTCTCGACTTCTGTATCCCTCTCCGCGGTCATTACAATGACAGGGATATGTGACAGCAGCTTGTCACCCTTGGCCTCCCTCAGCACATCCATGCCCGACATTTCAGGCATGAGAATGTCAAGAAGCACCAGGGAGAGAGTTTCCCTGTTCTGCCGCATCGTTTCAAGTGTCCTGACCCCGTCCTCAGCAAACATCACATCATAGTCGTCGCTGAGCATAGCGCCGAGTATCTCCCGGTTGATCATCTCATCGTCGGCTATCAGTATCTGTCTTTTGCCGTTCACAGAGTGGAACACTTTGTGACTCTTCAGCATTTTGACTACGCTCCTTTGCCTCTTCGTTATCTACTTAAGTATTTCAGACAGTGTTTCAAGCATTTTAGGGATATCGTACGGCTTTGCCAGGTGTCCGTTCATACCGGCAGCCAGAGCAAGCCTGCGGTCTTCTTCAAACGCATTGGCCGTGACCGCTATGATAGGAATGCCCGCCTTATCAGCGTCATCAAGCTTCCTGATGGCGGAAGCCGCCTCATATCCGTTCATATGAGGCATCTGTATATCCATGAGTATCACATCGTATGTGCCGGCAGGCGACTCCTTCATCTTTTCGACCGCGATTCTGCCGTCTGAAGCGATATCGATCTCAAAGCCAACCTCTGTGAGGATAGCCTCGGCTATCTGCTGGTTCATCTCGTTGTCTTCGGCCAGCAGGATACGCTTGCCCGCAAAGTCGATAATCTCCTCAGAGTCATCTTCGGCCTCTTGCTTAATGAACGGCTCAGCCAGCACGCGGTTCAGCTCTGACATGAACAGCGGCTTGGAGCAGAAAGCAGTGACGCCTGCCTCCTTTGCCTCTTCTTCTATATCCGCCCAGTCGTAAGCTGTAAGGATTATCACAGGAGCGTTATCGCCCGCTATCTTTCGTATCCTTCGTACAGTCTCAACACCGTTCATGTCAGGCATCTGCCAGTCAATAATATATATCCGGAAAGGATCGCCCTGGTCGAGTGCCTGTTTTGTTCTGATCACAGCTTCCTTGCCGTAATTCGTCCAGTCGGCGCGCATGCCCATATCGCTGAGCATATTGCATATCGATAGGCATGTATTTGTGTCATCGTCAGCAACAAGTGCCCGCAGCCCCTGTATCTCAGGGATCACCTCGGCCTTTACAGGATGGCTGCCCACCTTGCACGGTATCGTCACGATGAATTCTGTTCCCATTCCCTCTCTGCTGTTGACCGAAATGGTGCCGCCCATCATGTCGACTATGTTTTTGGTGATGGCCATTCCGAGGCCTGTACCCTGTATGCCGCTTACGGTGCTTGTTTTCTCTCTTGTGAACGCGTCAAAGATATTCTTCTGGAACTCCTCGCTCATTCCTATTCCGCTGTCTTTGATCCGGAATTCGAATGAGGTCATGTCATCTGAAAGAGAAGGTTTTTCGATCACCCTGAAGCTTATGGATCCGCCGCTCGGAGTAAACTTTATAGCGTTCGAAAGAATGTTAAGGAACACCTGATTGAGGCGCAGTTTGTCGGTTATGATGTCTTCATGTATGACATCCTGAGTATCTATAAACAGGTCGAGCTGCTTTGCAGAAATGTTGGCCTGGATTATCAGGTGCAGCTCGTGTATCAGCTCAGGCAGATGGACCTCGGCTTCTTCAAGAGTCATCTTGCCGCTTTCGATGCGGCTCATGTCGAGCACGTCATTGACGAGGCTCAGCAGATGCTGGCTCGAGATTGAGATCTTGCTGAGGTAGTCCTCCACCTGTTCTTTGTTATCTATATGTGAGGCTGCAAGCGCGGTGAAGCCCACGATCGCGTTCATCGGCGTACGGATGTCGTGTGACATATTGTTGAGGAACGAAGTCTTGGCTCGGTTCGCGTGCTCGGCCGCGGTAAGCGCGTTGGAGAGAGCTTCCCTCTTTGTCATTTCATCCCTGACAATCTCCGTAACATCGCTGTGATATCCTCTGAGCAGCTGCTGCGTTCCGTCCTGTGTCGCAGTGCCTCCGCAGCGGACCCACAGAGTTCCCCACTCCGGATGCTCCCAGCGGTAGGTGTTCTCCGCGAACTGCCCGGCCAGCATCTCCGCTACGTGGTTCTGCACCGAAGGGATATCCGCCTCTATGATACGTGAATACCAGCCAGCGTATACTTCCTCTTCGGTCAGCTCCTGCCCGGTAATGCCCAGGAGCTCTTTCATCTTTTCGTTGCCGCGCATCCTCGGCTCCTTGCCGTCCTCGAGCACGATATGCCACATGCCAAAACCCGCCTCGGCGATTATATCCTCGGCGTCTGCCAGCTCCTTCTTGCTGTATTCGAGCTCTCTGGCGTTCTCCTCCTGGCGTTTCTGCTCGAGTCTTACCTCTGTGGTGTCGGTCTTGAGCACTATGCAGTACTCAGATTCCGGGTCTACAGAGTAGAAGTCAAAGCGCTTGTAGAATACGCCCTCAGGCATCTCGACCTCGATATCCACTGAATACGGCTCTCTCACCTGCAGCATGCGGAATACGGTATCGAGGCTCATCGCCTCCCTTATCTGCTGCCTGTATTCCTCATCGCCCTTAAGCGCCGGTATTATCTGGGATTCGATATAATTTATGTATGATCCCGATCTTTCCTTCGGGAAGATATTTCCGTGTTCTATGAGATTGCTGTCACCTATCGCGACGTCGTATCTGTCGCGGGCGATATAAGCAACGAGGTCGAACTGCTTCGCGAGTATCTTGCCTCTTATGGTTGACAGCAGTTTTTCAGGATTGTTTGGCTCCTCTTTAATAAAGACGATCATGTCATCCGTTACAGGATGGCGCGTCACATTGGTCGTGATCTTTACATAAGAAACAGAATCATCAGGCAGCCTTGAATACAGCACCATGCTCGATGAGACCTCTCCGTCAAGATACGCCCTGATAAGCTTTTCTGAGCTCAGCGCATTCAGGAATTCGCCCTGCTCCTCCTCTATAGGAAAATAGACCGCGCGCTTTTTTAGCGCGTCCGCGAATGACAGCCCCGGTTCGGCGATGGAGAAATCCGCAGAGCCCTTCACATCCTCGATCCTGTCTTTTGTCAGGTTCGCCTGCAGCAGAACCAGCGTATCCTCATCCAGCTGGTAGAAGTTCTCACCCAGGTTCATGTAGATGCTCTGAAGCTGATCCTCATACCTTTTGAGCTTATCCACATTGGCATATGTGCAGTAGACATAGTGCTCGCCCCATTCATCTATGAAGGCGTAATGCGCGTTGCACCATACCTCATTGCCCTTTTCGCTTATCTTGCGCAGTGTGATGCCTTTTGAACCTGCTTCCGCGTCGCGGTTCTTAAGGATTCTGAGGACTTTCTCTCTGTCATCCCTGTGCGTGCTGTTTATATAGCCGTTTCCGTCCATAAAGCTGCAGGCGTCATGCAGGCTTTTGCACTCCATCAGATCGCAGAAGGCCTGTGTCGCGTACACTGTGGTAACGCTCCCGTCATCATTCTGCTTTATCAGGCAGGCTATGTTATTCATCTGCGAAATTGCCCGCATAAAATGAACCCGGGACTCCTGCTCATCAAAATCCGCGATATCCGTTACTACGTATCCTATCTGTCCTTCAGGAAGTCCGGGCAGAGGTTCCATGTGCACGTGAAGGCTGATATGCGGGATATACGTGGAGAAAGCCTCAGGCTCGCCATCCAGGCTTTTATCCATCATGCTCAGTGTATAGTCGTCTATGAGCCATTTCTCGACCGCAAGCGCCCCAAGGTAATCGTTCTTTCCGTATATGGCGGTGTAATCCTTCGAGAAGTGCTTATTTCCATAAACGATCCTGTAATCGATACGGTTCCCGTCGCTATCTCTCAGCACTTCATAAATGATGATCGAGAGCGGGAAGTTGTCATATATTATCTCTTCATATTTATCCATATTGCTGTACACCTGCTGTTATTGTGTGCGCACCCCTGCTGTCTTTTCAGCTGAGAAGTGCTCTGTATTTGCCGAGCTCAGCGTCTATCCTTTCGAGAAGCCCTGAGTAGTCGATGTCATTTTTTGCTCTGAGCTCCTCAGTGATCTCTATGACAGGCTCTGCCAGTGATGTGAGCGCTACATTGGACAGTACGCCCTTCAGAGCATGCGCCCTTTCGAAACCTTCATCAAGGTCCCCCTTCTGAACAGCATCTTTCAGCTTTTCGAACCCATCATCAGCAAGAGCCATACTGACCATTCTGAGATAAAAATCTTCCTTGCCAAGGCATCTCGTAAGTCCTTCATCGGTATTCGCACCAAGCGATTTAAGATTGTCGATCGTAAGCATTGTGTTTCTCCTTGTAATTAATTATCAGTCTCAGGTCAGCGGTTTGATACAATAATGTTGCTGACCGAATAGCTGAGGCTTGTTCGTTGTCCTTCACGGATGAAGCGCGAGCTGATTCGCTTCGACACTACAGAACAGTCCTCCTCAGTAGTGTTTATCAGAAGTACAAGATACTGGCCTTTTCCATATCTGGTAACGGTATCAGTATGTCTTACACTTTCTATGATCGTTTGTCTGAGTCTTTCAGAAAGCTCTTCAAGGCGGCTTCCCTCACGCATCGGATTGCCCTTGCTGTCAAGTATTGTGCAGAGCATCAGGAATATCTTCTCTCCTGATCTTTCCATCATACGCTCGGTCATCCTATATATCTCCTGGAACACAGGAAGCGAGCAATAGTATCCTTCACGCGGGTAATCCTCAGGATTACTTATCTTCCTCTGAATTTCCTCAAGAGATTCATGTCCAACAACGAGCTTGAGACCGATACGGTTTATGAACTCTCTTACATAAATGTTGGCACGGCCGCCGTACTCCTTGACGTACATATCGACAGTCTTCCTGTAGAAGCTTTCAGTTCTGTCGAATTTTCCCAGTCTCCCGAGCGCTTCCAGGGTCAGTATCTCCCATTCAGAGAAAGGATCCACCTTGCTGGCATAAGTGCTCACATCAAGGAGCTGTTTGTATTTATGCGCATCTCTCAGCATATCAGTAAGCTCGATCATACAGTCTGAAAAGATTTCCCTGTATCTTTCTGCTTCCTGGGCGCTCCATACACTGGATTCGTTACCGGCCAGGAATCTCCCTGCGTACATATAGCACGCATCCGTCAGCATGTCGATCTTCTGCTCATTGTCTTCACAGTTCATAGCATCGTCGAAAGCTGTTTCGAACTCCGCAGCATCTTCTATGACTTTTATATCGTCACACCAGAAATAGACGCCCTTTTTCTTTACAACATACTGGCTGTCCGGAAGTCCGAGCGCTCTGAGCCTTTTGCGCAGATTGTATATTATGTTTCTTATTGAATGTGAAACATCGTCAACATCACGGTCCCCGAACAAAGCCGCTTTGGCAAGATCCCTCGACAGCCCCTGCTTTCTGAAATGAAGCAGCAGCTGCAGAAGCTGGACCATCTGCGATTCATTCTGATTTCCGAATGAGAGTTCGGAGTCTTTGTATCTGATCGAAAAGCCTCCGAAAGTTTTCACATGGATAGTATATTCTTCGTTGCCGGTCATGGTATCACATCCTCCTACGCTCCGACTTTCTTCACCATGAACTCGTAGTTATTGCATGAAGAAAGAAGTGTGTTCTTGCTGATCCGGCCTTTATTGTACAGATCGAGAAGGCTTGAATCCATGGTGACCATCCCGTCAGCAGATGCTGCCTGCATAGCTGACTCGAGCTGGTGAAGCTTGCCTTCTCTTATCATGTTGTGTATGGCCGGAGTCGACTTCATTACCTCGAATACCGGGATCAGATGCCCGTCAACAGATGTAACGAGCTGCTGGCATACAACGCCCTTTATCAGCTGGGCAAGCTGTCCTCTTACCTGCACCTGCTGGTTTGCAGGGAATACATCCACGATCCTGTTGATCGTGTTTGCCGCACTGGATGTATGGAGAGTACTGAAAAGCAGCACTCCTGTCTCAGCCGCGGTGATGGCAGATGATATCGTATCAAAATCTCTCATTTCTCCGAGCAGAATGACATCCGGACTCTCTCTGAGAGCGGATCTCAGAGACTCCAGATAACCCGGAGTATCGATAAATATCTCGCGCTGGCTTACAATGCTCTTGTTATGCGAGTGCAGATACTCAAGCGGATCCTCCATCGTAATGATGTGGGCTTCGCGGCTTCTGTTGATCCTGTCGATCATGCAAGCCAGAGTAGTCGACTTGCCGGAGCCTGCTGCTCCTGTGACCAGCACAAGCCCGGTCTTGTTATCAGCAAGGGAGAGCACGTTCTCAGGTATGCCGAGAAGTGCCGGATCAGGCACGCCGAATTTGATGACTCTTATTACGGCAGCCAGCGAGCCTCTCTGTCTGAACACATTCACTCTGAATCTTCCGAGATCTCTGATCGAAAAAGAGAAATCATCATCATTGTTCATTTCAAGGTTTGTCTTGGCACGGCGGCCAGTCACATATATCTCATCGATCACCGCATTGATGTCATCAGGCTTCAGGATGCTGTCACCGTGTCTGTCCTGCGTTCCTTTTATCTTATACGTCACAGGGATACCGGCGATGATAAAAATGTCTGATGCCCCTTTCTGTATCGCTGCTGTCAGTATTTCATTGAGGTTCATTATCTTTTCCTTCTTTCTCTGATATATGCCGCCGCTGTCAGTTGCCCGGCCATATGCTGTTCATAGGATCGGATGCGTTCCAGATCTTTGTAAGCTTCCATTTTGTCACTTCATATCTTCCGGATCCGGCCTGCCGCGTCACAGCGACTTCAAGTCTGTAGCCGCCGTCCTCAGCGGTGAACTCATATCCGTTTCCGGTCTCCGTTACACCGTTCATATGATCGGCCGGATTTGAGGTGCCGGCTGATTCCGTATAACTCAGGAACTCTTCCCCCTGAGCTTCAAGCCCGTATCTGATCTTTGTTATATCAGCAAATCTCTTTGCCATGATCACGTCTGCATTCGATGTGGCTACAGTGAGTACTGCCAGTGTTGTTATGACCATCGTCACTATCACAAGAAAGATGGCGATCGGACCGAGTCTGGTTTTATGAGTCATGATCCCACCTCCTCTGCAGTAAAGTGGCTTCCGGCACTGAGATCGTATAGCTTCCCTTCATGCTGTCCCGGAACGCAGTAATATACTTCGATGCTGTCCGTGGTATATACACCGGACTCTCTCTCCTCTTCAGCCCTGTGAAGGACTATACAGAAGTCCTTCCCCTTCAGGTTACCGTCAGTATCGAACACGATGTCAAGCGAGCCGCCGGAAACATCTGCTACGGCTGACTGCACATTGTCCATGCCTTTGAGCTTTTCCGCAAGGAGAGACAGATCATGCTCTGATGATGCCGCCTCAGCAGTGCTCTGGGCCATCATAACAGCCTGAGTCAGATGCCTTGCTTCTATGGTCCTGGCTCTGCTCATCACAAATACCTGCGTGATCATAACGATCACCAGTATCAGCAGTATGAAGAGCCCGAGGAGCTCAACTGTAAATGCAATACTTCTCTTATTGTTCATCTCTTATCTCTTTGTATTGACTACAGAAACACCTTCATCTGTTGTAACTGACAAAAGCCCGTCGTTTCCGAGTTCAGGAACGAATGTATTTGTAGTACCTATCTCAAGAGCAGTCTCAGGATCAAGCGGGAGCCCTGCTTCAACATACTCTTCCATCAGTTTTCCTTCTATCATGAATATGCGGTGCTCATATCCGTCGCTGCTCCTGATCACGAGGCAGTCCGTTCCGGATATGTTTTCGACCGCTACTTCACTGGTATTGCTGTCTTTGACACAATTGACCACATAAGAGCCGACAGCTCTGGAGTTGCTGTTCATGTTCTGAACTTCCGAAGCGTGCTGATATCCTCTTGCGGCGAACACAACAAGACTGAGGATGACCACAAACAGAACTGTCACCGTGATAGTCGATATTATGTCTCCTATGCCTCTTTTGCTCTCAAGCATATTATCTGTCCTTCTTATATATCACTTTGACTTCAGGAGGAAGATTCTCTGCATAAGGTATATACACGATCTTGTAATCCTCCATGTTGACTGCCAGTCCGTAGTTATCCACCAGATAATCCAGACTTTCAGGATATGCACCCTCGATAACGTAGCACTGAAGCGCACGCCTTGATACGGTATCCTTTATAGCCTGTGCCTGCTCCTCAAAGCTGTCCTCTGCAGCCTTTTCAGCCCATACGAAGACGGCTGCGATCAATATGACCGCAATAATGACGATCGTCACTATCAATCTTCTGTAGTGGTTACTTCTTTCCATACCGGAGCTCCTCATCTGAAACGTTTATCCGATGGAATTCATGATGCCGATCAGCGGCACCATCAGGCTTATGAGCATGATTCCGATGAAGATCATCAGAACACCTGTAAGAAGAGGTTCGACAGTATTGGCAATACGGCCTATGCTCTTTTCGATGCTTACCATGAGATTGGAGAGTATCTTCTGCATGATAGCATCAAGCATGCCGCTCCTCTCAGCAGGTATCAGCATTCTGTTGTTGGTCTGATCGTAAAGATGCTCCTCGTAAGCGGTCTGAGAGAAGCTCATGCCTCCCGCCATCTTCTCTTTGCAGCGTTGAAGCAAAGACCTTAGAGCTTCAGTCTGAACTACAGGCATACTCTTTACAAGTGCCTCATCCTGGTGCTCTCCGCTTGAAAGGAACATGTCAAAGCAGGACGTGAATCTGTAGAGATCCATGCTGCTGAAAAGCTCTCTGAATACCTGGAATTTTGACAGGAAATTCCTGACTGTATCCTTTTTGCCGTTCTTCCACATCGCGATCCCGGCAACCATGGCTGCAAGAAGCGCTATCATGATACCCAGCATCACTTTTGTCAGAGTGAATGACACATTGATATACCCGTATGACGATGCCGACAGACTTCCGGCAAGATTCTCATACACACCGTAAAATGCCGGGAATACAAGCGCCAGCATCACTATAAGTACCGCTATTACCATAAGCAGAAGTATCACCGGATATCTCACTGCTGATACCAGCGTTGTCTTCATGCTGTTTTCAGTCCGGTAATAATCTGCAAGATGGAACAGCGTACTCTCGAGCTTTCCGGTATATTCTGAGGTGCTGATCATATCTACGGAATAGTCAGGAAAAGCTCCGGTATCCCTCATGGCGTCACCGAAAGGCTTCCCCATGTAAAGATCATCTGCCATAGTATCAAAGGCATTTTTCAGTACCTGCTCTGATGCCGGAGTCTCCTCTTTCAGAAGCGACATTGCTTCACTTACCGAAATACCGGATTTTATCATCATTCCCATGTTTTCGAAGAATGATGTGAGCTCGGTATAGTTCAGCATCCTGGAATCCGCTTTTTTCTCAGAACTCATTAGTCTAAGCTCCTTTCATTTATATGCATTTTCAATACTGGAATACGTCCATGTAATTGGAACCATCACCAATGAAACGGCTGTCAGATCCATTGGCAGAAAAAGTAAGATCGAGGCGGTTCCATTCATCTTCGTGAACCTCGAATTCAACGGCGACCCATCCGGACTCCTTTGTGTAGTACATGTTCCACGCATGATAGAGATCACCGTTTTCACCTACATATCCGAAAATGATCTTTGTCGGAATACCATGGCTCCTGAGCATTGCCGCCGCAAGGGACGCATAATCAATACAGATACCCTTGCCGGTATTCATGGTCTCATCAGGGTCAGGGATATATCCTGACTGTACGGTCTCTGCCTTCTTTTTATCGTATTTAACTTTTTTGCATACGAATTTGAAGACATTTGTAATGAAGTCGTTGGCGTCTGTCGACTCCGCAGCGAGTTCATCCGCCTTGAGCACACATGCTGACTCCTTGGTATAGTCTGCATACTGACTCGGCCTGAGGAAAGGATCGAATTCATCCTCCAGTTCCACATATACCGATGTAGCATAAAGCTCGCTGTACTTGGTATCGGCAATGTTCTTCATGACCTTGATCGTATAGTTGCCGTCCCCGAGCTGGAACGGATAGATCTGGTCTTTTCCGGTAACGACATCGTAGGTGTAGACCTCATCGTCCTTGAACACCTGGACTTTGATTTTTTTATCCGACACGCAGTGGATACCGAAAAAGCCTTTGTCGCTCCTTGAGGTATCTACAAGCACTTCGTCATTGCCATAAGACTCCTCTTCATGGAAATTAGCACCCCTGAATTTAGGTACTTTATATCTTTCGACAGTCTCATCAGCCGGAGCCTCGGCCTCTGCAGCCGTTCCGCCGGCTGCCTCACTGCTTCCGCATGCAGGAAAACACGCAAAAATGGAAGAAATCAGCAGGCAGATGATCAGATATTTTGCTGTCTTTTTCATCTTATGCGGCACTTCATTCCTCCATTTCAGATAATTCGTATAGATATCTAATTTTAGCAATTACTGCCTCATATTGTAAATAGAATTCGTCATTTTATCCGTCATCAAACAATAAAAGAGACCCATTAAATGAGTCTCTTTTTTCGATCTTAAAAAGAAAAGTTATATGAATAGTGTTTTCATTACGGTCTCAGCTCAAGATACAGATCCCTGTACCTCCATGCCGAGGCTTCCCACGATACGTCCTTCGCCATGTTTCTCTGCACCATCTCGTCCCAGTGCCAGCGGTCATTGAAATACACTGTCTTCGCGCGGTTGATGGCGTCATAGAGCAGTCCCGCTTCATATCTGTCAAATGTGAAGCCGTTTCCGCTCTGATAAAATACATTGTATGGCTCGACTGTATCTTTCAGGCCGCCGGTCTCACGGACCACCGGAACAGTTCCGTAACGCATGGCGATAAGCTGTGTAAGTCCGCATGGCTCAAACAGAGAAGGTACCAGCAGAGCATCCGCGCCGGCATAGATCCTGTGCGCTCTGCCCTCATCGTACATGATGCACGAGCAGACACTGCCCTTGTACCAGTTTTCAAAGTTGCGGAAAGATCCCTCATACACGGCATCGCCTGTACCGAGCACTGCTATCTGTGTATTGCCGTCAATAAGCCCCGGAAGGATCTCATTGACCAGATCGAGTCCCTTCTGATTAGTCAGGCGTGAGATAAGACCTATCACGAACTTGCTGTCATCGACCTCAAGTCCGAGCTCCTCCTGCAGTGCACGCTTGTTCTCTTTCTTTTTATCCAGCACTTCCGTGATATCGTAAGGCGCAGCGATCCTTGTATCAGTCTTAGGATCCCACTGCACTACATCTATGCCGTTAACGATTCCGCGCAGCTTTCCGGAATGGTGGCGTATATGTGCGTCCAGACCATCGCCGAAGAACGGAGTCTGTATCTCTCCTGCATAAGTTTCGCTGACTGTAGTGATAGCATCAGCATATGCAAGCCCCGCTTTTAACATGTTGGCATCTTCATAGCCTGTCTTGAATACATCGATGCTGAAAACATCGTCAGGCAGGTTTGTCCAGTAGCGGATGGTAGAAATATTGTACACGCCCTGGAAGCGCAGATTATGTATTGTCAGGACTGTCTTTGCATCCCTGATCGCTGTTTCTGCGAACTGGGTGCGCAGCATGACCGGTACCAGGCTTGCCTGCCAGTCATGGCAGTGGATGATATCCGGGATCCAGTCCATGTAGTTCAGCGCAGCAAGAGCTGCCTTGCAGAAATAGCAGTACTTAGGGATATCATCAACAAGGTTGAGGTACGGATTGCCGCTGGAAAAGAACTCATCATTATCGATGAAGTCATATACAACGCCCTCATGCACATATTCCATGATTCCTACATAGTAGGTTTTTCCATCAGCACAAAGGTCCATGTTGAACGAACCGCGGTATACCATCTTCTCCTGATATTCCCAAGGAATGCAGTGATAACGCGGAATGATGACCTTGACATCGCAGTTGAGTGCAGCCAGTGCCTTAGGCAATGCATACATTACATCGCCGAGTCCTCCGGTCTTAACGAACGGATAGCACTCAGAACCGATAAAAGCGATGCTTCTTCTCGGCTGTGGGAGTACAGTCTCTGCTGCCATATTCTCAGTGTTCATTGTTTCTTCGTTTGCCATTTTTATTCTCCTGTATTTCTTACTAGCGGAAGCTCTTTACCCAGTTCAGTAATGAATCTCTGTATACGTTTTCACTTACTTCTCTTTTCATCCGGTCAGTCAGCGGACCGTTGGCAGAAAGCTTTGCAAGTATCTCAGCCTGAAGTTCTTCTATACTCATATCTTCATAGCTCTTTCCTGCTTCAGCCCTCTGCGGCATTTCCGCAAAGCTTTCCTCTGAGTCATTCCTGCTAACTGTCTTTTCCGGACTGTGCTTCAGCGGTTCGTAGTGCTTCTTATCCGAAACCGGGATCCATATCTCAGCACTGTTACCTTCAAGGGTGAACCGCAGTCTTCCCTGATCCGAAGAGATCTCTCTTCCGTGAAGCGCGCCTGTATATGATCCGTCAAGCCCCAGATCGAAGCTCTCCTCCCTGTCACTGTTAGTGACCGTTACAAGTATATCACCGCGCATGAACGCGTATTTTGTCGTAGTCAGATCTGCCTCACGGTATTCTCCGTACCACAGAGCGGACTCCTTACTATATATGTTACCAAGCGCGCTGATGATATGCAAAGGAATATTATCCCGCGACGAAAGATCCCCCAACGAAAGTGCAGGGCGGAGCGATGCGTCTGATCCTCTTTCCTTTCTTCCCTCGATACCGAACTCTGAGCCGTAGTAAACTGACGGTATCCCCGGAAGAGTGTACAGAAGAACATGCACAGGCAGGAAATGCCTCTTGTCACGAAGTTTTGTCATGATGCGTTCGACATCATGGTTATCTACGAAATCGTAGAGATGCACGTTGTCTCCGAGGCCCATATCCCTCTGGCGTTTAACAGTATGTGCTATCTCGAAATAGTTGTGATCGTTGTGTGCGCTGTAAAGTGCCTTGTGCAGGGCATAATTTGTCACCGAGTGCAGCGTATTGTCGTTCACCCAGCGGCCGTATTCACCGTGTATCACTTCACCCATCAGCCAGAAGTCATCCTTCAGGCCGTCTGCGACACCTCTGAGTTCACGCATGAATCCGTGCTCAAGCACATCTGCAGCGTCGAGTCGCAGACCGTCTATGTCGAATTCCGATACCCAGAAGCGCACGGTGTCAAACAGGTACTGTCTTACCTCAGGTTCATACAGATTGAGTTTAGGGAGCATATTATGACCTCCCCAGTTCTCATAGGAAAAGCCATCGTTGTATTCGTTATTTCCCCAGAAATTCACATTGCAGTACCAGTTCCTGAAACGGCTGCCCTCACGGTACTCCTTCAGATCACGGAAAGCAAAGAACCCCCTTCCGGTGTGGTTGAACACGCCGTCAAGGATCACATGTATGCCGTTTTCATGACAGTACCTTACAAGTTCCTTAAGATCTTCATTGTCCCCAAGTCTCTCGTCGAGCCTGCGGTAATCTTCAGTATCATATCCATGCAATCCGGAAGAAAAGCAAGGTCCGAGGTAAAGCGCCGTGAAACCGCACGCCTTCATGTGATCGACCCATTCCTTAAGTCCCGGAAGTCTGTGTACAGGCTGACTGTGATCATTCAGCTCAGGGGCGCCAAGCAGCCCTAACGGATATATATGATAAAAAACAGCTTCTTCATACCAAGCCATTCGTCTGTCTCCTTTCTCTGCAGCATAATACTCCAAAAAAAAGATTTTTTAAACCTTTAATTATCATTTAAAACAAATATGCCGGAGCAATCAGTGCTCCGGCACTTATGGATCTTATCAGACTTTCAGCCGGAAAAGTCCGTGTCTGTTGCAGTATGCGTACAGTTTTCTGACCCGGCTGATTTTGAACCTTGCCTCTGCAGGTCCTTCCGGATACAGCTTTACAAGCTGTATTCCCTGATCGGATAACGCTGCGAGGAACGATATATAATGATCCTTTGTCATCGGATGATCGACCGTAACATAGTACTCGTCCTCTGCGATCTCTTTCCGGATCATATGCTGTCCGTCTGCGCTCTCCGGTTCGAGAGGCGGAAGTGTTATCCCGCAGCAGCTTATAACGGCCTCACCTGTCGACTGTATCACGTTACCGCATACCGGGCAGACATAGAACTTCGCCCTGGCCATGTTCGATGATCTGTTCAGGTTTCTGATGTCCTCACCGGACAGAAGTTCGATCACTGAGATATCGAGCGCATCCGCGAGTGGCTCAAGCAGGCTGACGTCAGGAAATCCCTGTCCGGTCTCCCACTTGCTCACCGCTTTGCTGCTGACAAATATCTTTTCCGCCAGCTCTTCCTGCGTCATTTTTTTGTTCTCCCGGAGCTTACGTATGACAGCTCCTGTAACATATCTGTCCATAATGTTTTGCCTCCTTACGATGCAAAGCTATCATATAGACAGTACATCTGCTATCCACGCATAGTGGAGTCTATTCGCTTCAGTCCGCGATATCTGCATCCGGAACGATCTGTATCGTATAATCCGGATACATCTCCTGAACTTCCTTCATCATGATGCCGATGGCTTCTTTATAGTCTATATCGAAGCTTATTACTACATCAAAGTGCATCGTTTTCTTTTCAGTATCTACATAGAATCCATGCAGCTGGAGCGCCCAGTCATGGGACAGCACCGTCTTCTGAACGTTGTTGCGTATCTCCGCAGCTTCCTCATTTGTCGTATTGTATGAGTAGACACCTATACCTGTAAGTATCACTCCGGTTTCGCGGAACACCTTGCGCTGCACTCTTCTTGTCAGCAGGTCCGCTTCCTCTATCGTCATGGTATCAGGAAGCTCCATGTGAACAGACCCATAATACTTGTCCGGGCCATAGTTGAACAGGGTCAGATCGTAGGCACCGCGTATCTCCGGCTCCGCGTTGATGAGCTGTCTGATCTGCCTGCTGATCTCGGCATCCGAACGCTGTCCGATGATATCATTAAGCGTTTCGTTCATCATCTCGATACCCGCTTTTATTATAACGATCGAGATGACCACGCCTACGTAAGCTTCCAGTGAAATGCCCCATATCAGGTATATGACCGCTGAAGCGAGAACAGATGAGGACAGTATCGCATCGAATGACGCATCCTTTCCGGAGGCGATCAATGCGCCTGAGTTTGCCTTCTCTCCCTGGGCTTTCACATATCTGCCAAGCACCAGCTTCACGATGACCGCTACTACTATGATGATAAGTGATACCTTACTGTAATCAGCGGCCTCCGGATGGATGATCTTCTTAACGGATTCAACCACAGACGTGATGCCGGCATAAAGGACTATTGCTGCAACAAGCATGGAGCTCAGATATTCTATCCTCCCGTAACCGAGCGGATGCTTCTTGTCAGGTTTCTTAGCTCCGAGCTTGGCACCTATGATCGTGATCACAGAAGACAATGCGTCTGAGAGGTTATTTACCGCGTCCAGTATTACTGCTATGGAATTTGAGATCAGACCAACAGCCGCCTTGAATGCGGCAAGCAGCACATTCGCTATGATACCGATAATACTGGTCCTTACGATTATTTTTTCCCTGTCGTATGCCAGAGATGCAATATTAGCGTTTTCGTTGTTTATTTCCGGATCCTTCAATTGAGGTCCCCTCCTTGTAATTTTTCGATTAAAGCGCTGCCTGAACAGCTTTTTTCACCTCAGCCATATCAACTGTAGGCTCGAATCTTGCGATGACATTGCCTTCTCTGTCGACCAGGAACTTGGTGAAGTTCCACTTGATGTAAGCTTTGTCGCCGAACTTCTTGTTGTTTGCGTTTGCGAATTTGGTCAGAGCTGCCATCTTAAGGCCCTTTCCGAATCCTTCGAACGGTTTTTTAGTTGCCAGATATGCAAACAGCGGGTCTGCTGTTTCTCCGTTTACATCGATTTTCGCAAACTGAGGGAACTCAGTTCCGAACTTCAAAGTGCAGAACTCGTGGATCTCTTCGTCAGAGCCCGGAGCCTGATCTGCAAACTGGTTGCATGGGAAGTCCAGGATCTCAAATCCCTGATCCTTCATTTCCTTGTACATTGCTTCGAGCGGATCATAGTGAGGAGTGAAGCCGCATCCTGTAGCCGTATTTACGATAAGCAGCACTTTACCTTTGTAATCTGCGAGGCTCACTTTATTGCCGGATCTGTCCTTTACTGTAAAATCATAAACATTACTCATTTTCATTCTCCTTTCTTTCCCAATAACTCATACAAGAGCTCATAGAGTTTCATAGCTTTTTCAGGGGGCAGATCGATGCACGCTCCTACTTTTTCAGGAATGTCCTTTGCTCTTTTCTGCATCTCTCTTCCCTGCTCTGTCAGCGTGATCACGACTACACGGTCATCTTCCGCACTCCGTGATCTGGTGATATATCCTGCGTTTTCCATCTTCTTCAGCAGCGGCGATACGGTACCGTTATCGAGCATAAGCTTTTCGCATATCTCTCCGACAGGTATGCCGTCCTTTTCCCACAGCACCAGGAATGTGATGTACTGTGTGTATGTCAGGCCAAGCTGTTTCAGCCATGGCGTATACAGACCGGTGACGCTTCTCGCTGCCGCATAAAGAGGAAAGCACAGCTGGTTTTCCAGTTTCATTGTTGCATTATCTTTCTTTGCGTCCATGGCAATTCCCTTTTCTTGTATATATTTAACACAATTATATTTTACACAATATATTTATTCTGTCAAGCACTTTCCGGCCTGAAAAAAAAACAGACAGTCCGAAGACTGTCTGAAGTCAGCATCATGGCGCCTGTTCCGGTTCTTCTGACCCTGCGGTTACTTCAGTTTTTTTTTCAGGCACCGGGACAAGATCGTCCATTGTAAGAGTCGTTCCGTCACCTTTGTATTCCGTTATGAATACGCGGCAGTCACTTACATCGCCGAAAATGCAGATGTGAAGTCCGTTTCCTTCTTTTACCTTGAGCACCGTTGCGACATCATCGGGATTATCGCTGAGAGATGCCTCAGATTTGTCATCGGTCCGCAAAGGGAAGCCGGCTTTTTCATAGATCACGAGTCTCGGATCTCCGCCGGATATAGTATACACGGCGAGGTCGCAGTCCTTTTCCGCGAAATATTCGATCACACTGTCTCCTTCCAGATCCAGCGAGCATATGCCGTTCGCCTTTTCGGTCTTCAAAGGTCTGCATGAAAGCTCTATAACGGAATTTCTGCTGTCGGTCTCATTCGCAGTTACCCAGACCAGGTACTCCATGCCCTTCTGAAGCATGCATATATCACTCGCCAGACCAACCTTGAGATTGTTGGAAGATCTTACCGATGACAGACTCGAATAGCCCTTGGAATAATCTCTGGATACTATGGTGTGCTCAAATCTGTAATATCCTGTCTCGGCCGGCTTGAATGCAGCACATGCCTGGCCTTCTGCATCTACCCTTACAGTAACAGACTCACCCGTTGTAAGAATCGGAGGCCCGTCATCATCAGCATCTCTTGTTACTTTCACCTTGAACGATCCGGAGAACTGAGCAAGGTCTTCATCAACCGGATCTACAGTAAATATCACATAACACGGCTTCGACGCCTGGAGTGTAGTTGAGCCTGAGATCGTGTTATTCTGTCGTTTTGCTTTGCGACGGCGGTTATCGGCCACAAAATAGTCATCAATGTACTTGTCCGTAACACTCATGGTAATACGCACATCGCTGCTGCTTTCAATGTCGAAAACGCTGAAAGTATAGTTGCCGCTTTCTGAAGGTGTGAAGTAATAATATGGAACTGTCTTGATTTTTGAGGTATCGTCAAAATCATAATTGTAATAAGCCTCAGTGACCTGATCTTCGCTGAGTTTTTCTGACACCACTCTTAATATAAGTCCCGGATCGCGGAAAATCACCACGACCATGGCAATTACAACCAGCAGGATCAGCAGAAGGACTACTCCGATAATTTTCAGTATCTTCTTTTTCATCGCTTCCCCTTATCTTCTCCTGCCCCATAGTGACAGATCAACGGCAAGTACTCTGTCAGTATTCATAAGCGCCAGCCTCCAGTACGATGCGCCGGATTCGAAATTGATATACACGGTCGAATCGTCGACGATTATCTCCTCATTCATCTTCGGTACCTCCACCCTGTTCGTTTCATGCCCTTCGACAAGATAATCACCTGTGCCGGTCTGTGAACTCTTAAGGTTGTATTTGGTTATGAAAGATGTTTTCATGCGTGAAGTAGAGTTGTAGGAGCTTGAGACATACAGATAATCACCTGCGATATCCGCACCCTGAGCGCTGGAATCGAGTCCCGCGATGATGGAATACATTAAAGTATTCAGTCTGCGGTTTCCCGGCTCACCTATTATGTCATAACCGTACATATAGGAGTCTTTCGTGTTCTTTCTTCCGGCGTAAGTTCCTACCCACAGTACTCCCTCATCGTATTCGAGAAAGGACGGTTTGTTTTTGATATATATGTACCGTGACAGTTCAGGTTCCTTCACTTCGCTCACCGGCTCATCCAGGTGGCTCAGGAATGTCTCGTATGGCAGATACTGAACGAACGGATCTCCTTTGTATTTATCCGAAGTCTCTCCGGTCATCCAAATGTTTTCCCCGTCAAATGCGATCCCTCCGGCATGAAACTTATTTGGCATGGTGAGCGTCGACACAAGCTCCATACCGTTCATGTCGACGACATAGATCACCGAGTTATGTTTCTTCCTGACGTCATAGGCTGTTACCAGCAGATAGTGATCCGCACGGCACAGACCCTGCGGGACGTACTGTTTCGAAGTGCTGTCTTCACCTTCCGTTCTGATACATGTCTCTACCAGTCCCGGGATCGGTATGGTTTTATCGTCAAATGTCCTGCCGTTGAAATCGTCATACACTCCGGCCATGGATCTCTGCAGAGCCCGTCCGTACATCTCCGGATCTTTGTAATACTTGTACTCAAAAGATGACCCGGTATCTGCATAGCTCGCAGCACAAGGAACTGAAGCTGCCGTTATCGCGGTCATCAAAACTATCAATATGAAATGTCTTGCTTTTCTTACTTTCATCTACTGTACGTTAACGATTTACCTTTAATTCTTCAGGTTTTTAGCGGATTTGAATCCGTAGGCGCTGTCAGCGCTGTAGACCGCTCTTTTGATTGCTTCACTCATGACCACTGCGGAAAGCGATCCGACAAGATCCTGGTCCGCTTCCACATTTCCTACCGATACAGCATAGATGCTGTCACCGTCCGCAGTAGTGTGTACAGGCCTGATGGAACGGGCATATCCGTCGTGTGTCATCCCTGCGATCTTACACAGCTGCGATTTGCTGAAAGAGGCGTTTGTCATGACTACGCCAAGCGTGGTATTACCGGTAAATTTATTGTCTTTGACTGCGGTATCCATGGCCATGTATTCGAGAGTATCCCTGAAGCCCTTACCGTCCTCCGTCAGCAGCCCTGCTATTTTCTTTCCTGTGTTCCAGTCGTAGATATCTCCAAGAGCGTTGACGGCTACTACTGCTCCGATCTTCAGATCGCCTATCCTTATTGCATAACTTCCGATGCCTGCCTTCATGCATGTGTCCATGCCTGCTATCTTGCCGACAGTAGCTCCGCATCCTGCTCCGTAGTTGCCGTCCTTATAATTAGGTGACTCCATCGCAATACGGGCAGCTTCATACCCCATATCCGCATCCGGGCGGACCGACCCGTCACCGACTGACAGATCAAAAAGATCTGACTGTGCTACCAGAGGAACCTTTGCAACTCCTGTGTCATAGCCTATGTCCTTTTCTTCGAGGTATTTCATTACACCATCAGCAGCACCGAGCCCAAAAGCACTCCCCCCCCTGAAAGCACTATCGCATGGATACCTGAAGCTGCGGCAAGAGGATCCAGCAGTTCTGATTCGCGTGAAGCAGGTCCGCCGCCGCGCACATCAAGTCCGGCCGGCATACCGTCCTTGCTTATGAAAACAGTACAGCCTGTTCCGGCTTCGGAATTCTCTGTCTGTCCTATCGAGACTGCTCCGATATCCGTAATAGAGATCTCTTCCGCTTCAGCTGTCACATCAGCAGATTCAGCCGGCTCAGCAGGTTCATCCGGCGTTTTGGCTTCTTCTGACTGCTCCTGAGGCTGCTCCTGCTCAGGAGTTTCGATCACGGCAGACGCGTCATTTGGATCTCCTTCCGGGGCTGCGAATCCGGCGGTATTACCGCACCCCGCTGTGGTCCATGCAAGCATCAGCATTAAGCACATCACAATTGCCGATTTGCCAAGTCTACTCCTTTTCATCTCTCTATTCCTTCTCGACTTCTCCGGTAGGTGTTACGTATTCTGAATTTAACCATCCGTACTGGCCGTCATAGTTTACATATATCCAGCCGTTATCCCATCCTTCTTCAACTACTTCTGTTTTATGAGGAACAACCATAAGAATATTGTAATCCGTACCCGGGCCGCAGCGCAGGTTAAGACCGTCTTCTGAATTCACCGTAGCATGATAGCCGGTTCCGATATGTCTGGACGGTTCTACAAGCCTGCCCTTATCTTCTTCAGACTCGGGCTTTGTTTCCGTCAGCTTTATCTCTTCATTGTTTCCGGTCAGCAAATCAGCAGAGCACCATCCTGAAAGCCCGTCAACTGTAGTATAAGCCCAGCCGTCTTCGACCTTGTCGACCTGTATCTCGCGGCCGTAGTTAAGATGATGGATCGCCTTGCTGCCTGTTCCGGGTTCTTCCCACAAAAGCAGACCGTCTTCCGTTGATACATACATATTCTTCGGAAACCCGATATTCTCCTCTGCTTCTGAACCGGCACGGTCATCTGCATCAGGCCATGGCTCTTCCCCTAAATAAGGTTTCGCAAAATGCATTATGGCTGCGAACGCTCCGACAACGAAGACGATAGCAGCAATGACAGATATAAGAGCCTTTACCAGTCTTTTTCCTTTTGACTCTTCATATTCATATTCAGCTTCAGGCTTATACTCAAATTTTTCTTTCTCTTTTTCCCTGTCCTCTTCACGCAGATGCGCTTCTATTCTCTTCCCGCAGGAAGGACAAAAGCTCGAACCATCCGGTATCTTTTTACCACAGTATCTGCAGGTCATTTTCACCCTCCAATTCGCTCAGATTTACAAAACATATAATTAATCCAGTATCGAAAGTACGTTATTCAGAAGTTCAGGGGCATCGAGTATCACCAGCGCAAGGTGCTCCCTCACACGTGTGATGCCCGGATAAAATATGTTCGGATACGGATGTCCGGGATCCGGAACAGGTATCCCTTTGAGGCATCCATTATCGTCATATGAGAATGAGCCATCCATAAGCATTACCACGCTGTTGTATTCCCGTCCGGCTATATGCCGCCCGAAGGATTCCTCAAGATCCTCAAAATGATCATCAGCATTTCTGTTAGCGTTAATGAACACGTAACCCTTATTGCGGAAATATCTGATTATCTTGCGCGCTTCATCCCTGTTATTGGCATAGTTGACCGAGACATGTTCAAACTCATAGTTTTTTTCGGTTTTACAGTTCAGATTTTTGAGCTTCAGGATGAATGTCTGTATTTCCATGTTCAGCCTCATTCTCTCCGAAAGCTCATATTCGCCGGTCAGACCAAGTGCCTGTATCCTTCCTTCTATATCGTTTCCGCGCTCCGGATCAGTCAGGATAGCAGACGGGTCTGTGGAAAAAATGCAGACCTGCTCATAAGTCTCGGCAGTTTTTACGATTATGCTGAATGATGCCGGATCGACGCGCAGAGCTTCATCCACCAGTATAAAATCATATCCGCTGATCAGATCAGGTGCAGTGATATCCGATACCGAAATAAAATCCAGGTTATCTATCGCTTCGCTTATATACAGCAGCCCGCCTGACGGTTCTTCTCCGCATGTGATCAGCGTTCTGCCGCAGCCCGACAGATGCTTTGCAAGATCATATAAAAGCAGGGTCTTGCCCGTACATGGATTCCCGTAAATATGGAAGAACGCACAGTAGGGCGTGTTTGCTATATCCCTGAGCAGTTCAGACTTTACATAGTCCTGTGCAGGAGACAGGAAATACTGTCCCTGCAGGAACCGTTCCGGATTCTCTTCGGGAGATATCAGATACTCTGACCTGCGGAACAGTTTAGCGATATTTCCGTGGTATGCTGCCCGGCACTTTCTGACAGCTCTTGCTATATCCGCGGCATCTGCCGATTCCAGTTCGTCGTCGTCAGAGAGCCTGTAGCATTTAAGCGTATCTGTAACAACAGTGAACAGCATGAGTTCTCTTCCGAGGAGAGTGAGATAATGGCGGTTTTTCCTTAACTGTGCGAGGATCTGCTCTTCACCCACATCCTGTGATTTCAGCTCGATATTAAGGCAGTATTTCCCGGTGACCTTGAGCAGGTCAAACTCCTTGCCTATAAGAGGGATCACGAACCCGAAATAGAACCCGTCTGTATCCTTCACAGTTATTCCGTGTCCGGCAAGTGCATCTGTAAGTATGCGAAGAGAGTCGATCTCATGGATGCGGATCCTGTGATTGTCATGATCACTGGCCTCATGTTTCTCCATGATATTGAACAGTCTCTCGTCACGTATTCTGGATACACGGAAAATATTAACAGGTTTCATAAGCGTCTACTCAAGTTCCACAGTCCCCGGCGGTTTGCTTGTCAGGTCGTAGAACACTCTGTTTACATGATCTACCTCATTGACGATCCTTGTCATCACTCTCTGCAGGACAACCCATGGGATCTCAGCAGCTGTTGCAGTCATGAAGTCCGATGTTATAACAGCTCTCAGAGCTATGGCATGATCATAAGTCCTGAAGTCACCCATGACTCCCACTGTCTGCATATTAGTAAGAGCTGCATAGTACTGGCTGATCTCACCTGCGAGGCCGGCCTTGTCTATCTCTTCTCTGTAGATCGCATCCGCTTCCTGCACGATGCGCACCTTCTCAGCTGTTACATCTCCTATGATCCTTACACCGAGTCCCGGTCCCGGGAAAGGCTGCCTGCTGACAAGATATTCCGGCAGTCCGAGCTCGCGTCCGAGCTGCCTTACTTCATCCTTGAACAGCATCCTCAGCGGCTCGATTATCTCCTTGAAGTCAACATAGTCCGGAAGTCCTCCCACATTGTGGTGCGATTTGATGACTGCAGACTTTCCAAGCCCGCTTTCGATAATATCCGGATAGATGGTTCCCTGTGCCAGGAAGTCGACAGCACCGATCTTCTTTGACTCCTCTTCGAATACCCTAATAAACTCCTCGCCTATGATCTTGCGCTTTCTCTCAGGTTCGGTCACGCCTGCAAGTCTGGCATAGAACCTCTCAGCCGCGTCTACTCTTACAAAGTTCAGGTCGAACTGCCCTTCTTTTCCGAATATGGAGGATACCTCATCAGCCTCGTTCTTTCTCATCAGGCCGTGGTCAACGAATACACAGGTAAGCTGCGGACCGATCGCTTTAGCAAGCAAAGCGGCTACGACCGATGAATCAACACCGCCTGACAGCGCGAGCAGGACTTTGCCGTCTCCGACTTTTTCCCTGACCGCGGCTATCTGTGTTTCAGCAAATGAATCCATCTGCCAGTCCTGATCACACCCGCACACATCAAGCACGAAGTCTCTGATGAACTCTGCGCCATGCTGCGTATGATTGACCTCAGGGTGGAACTGCACAGCATAGAATCCTCTGGAACGGTCTTCCATCGCAGCAACCGGGCAATCGTCCGTATGAGCTGTGATAATGAAACCTTCCGGCGGCTCGCTTATGTAATCGGTGTGGCTCATCCAGCATACGTTGACATCGTCAGCTGTTCTGAGTATCCCATCCTTGCCGTCAACCGCAACTTCTGTACGCCCGTATTCGCTGGTAGGTGCAGACTCTATTTTCCCTCCGAGTCTGTATGCCATGAGCTGTGCTCCATAGCAGATACCGAGAATCGGAATGCCCAGTCCGAAAATTCCGTCATTTATCGATGGTGCATTCTCGCCATATGCGCTCTGCGGCCCGCCGGTGAAAATGATACCCTTAGGGTCGAACCCGCGTATGCAATCCGGATCAACGGATTCGTAACCCTTGATTTCTGAATAAACACCGCATTCCCTTACCCGCCTGGCGATCAGCTGATTGTACTGTCCGCCGAAATCTACTATAAGGATCCTGTTCTCTGCCATAGAATTCCTCCCGGTCAATCTTCAAGCGCCTGTCTGATATCTTCGATCAGGTCTTCTTTATCTTCGAGCCCGCAGGACATTCTTACAAGTCCTGCAGGAATGCCTGCAGCCTGAAGCTGCTCATCTGTCATCTGGCGGTGCGTTGACGTAGCCGGATTCAGGCAGCATGTCCTTGCATCAGCAACATGGGTCTCGATCGCAGCGAGTCTGAGACGTCCCATGAACTTCTCTGCAGCCTGTTTGTTTTCAAGTTCAAACGACACGACTCCGCAGCCGCCGTCAGGCATATATTTCTGTGCGATCTCATAATACGGATCATCCGGCAGTCCGGAATAGCTTACCTTCCTGACCTTAGGATGCTTCGCCAGAAACTCGGCAACGGCCTGCCCGTTCTCTACATGCTTTGGCATACGTACATGCAGTGACTCGAGACCCAGATTGAGCAGAAATGCATTCTGAGGTGACTGGATGCTTCCGAAATCTCTCATAAGCTGTGAAGTCGCCTTTGTTATAAAAGCTCCTTCATTTCCGAATTTCTCTGCGTAAATGATCCCGTGATAGGATTCGTCCGGTGTCGTGAGGCCGGGGAACTTGTCCTTATGAGCCATCCAGTCGAACTTGCCTGAATCGATAATGGCTCCGCCGACTGCGGCACCATGTCCGTCAAGGTACTTGGTAGTTGAATGTGTAACGATATCTGCTCCCCATTCTATAGGCCTGCAGTTGACAGGAGTCGGGAAGGTGTTGTCTACAATAAGAGGCACACCGTGCTCATGCGCAGCCTTTGCAAACATCTCGATGTCAAGGACAGTCAGTGCAGGGTTAGCTATGGTCTCACCGAAAACTGCCTTTGTATTATCCCTGAACGCCGCGTTCAGTTCTTCTTCTGTACAGTCCGGAGAAACGAAAGTTGCACTGATGCCCATCTTGGCCATTGTCACCGAGATCAGGTTGAACGTCCCCCCGTAGATCGATGCAGATGAGACGATGTGATCCCCTGATTCACAGATATTAAACAAGGAAAAGAAATTAGCCGCCTGACCGGATGATGTAAGCATCGCTGCTGTTCCGCCCTCAAGAACTGCGAGCTTGGCTGCGACCATGTCGTTGGTCGGATTCTGAAGTCTGGTGTAAAAATAACCTGATGCCTCCAGATCAAAAAGCTTGCCCATATCTTCACTGGTATCATACTTGAAAGTCGTTGACTGTATGATCGGGATCTGTCTTGGTTCTCCATTACCAGGTGTATATCCTGCCTGAACACATTTTGTGCCGAGTTCGTAATCTTTCATGTTCTCTTATACCTCCCTTTTCTTTCTCATGATAAAAATCATACTTAATTAGCGAAACTCATGCAAGAGAACTGACTCCGTTTTCGCTGCAAATACCATTTGACAGCATGTGAAACGGCATAATATCATTGTTTTCAGCAACATTTCCCGCATTGAATGGGACAGGAGAAGCCAATGCCGATAAAAATACAGAACGATCTTCCGGTCAAGAAGATTCTGGAAGATGAAAACATATTCGTAATGGATGAGAGCCGTGCGGTCTCTCAGGATATCAGACCGCTGGAGATCGCCATACTCAATCTGATGCCGCTGAAGGAAGATACCGAGCTTGATATACTGAGAGTTCTTTCAAATTTTCCCATACAGCTGGAGATCACATTCCTTACTACAGCAACTCACCGCGGGACTCATGTGGACAGATCCCATCTCAACAAGTTTTACCAGACATTCAAGGATGTCAGGTACAAACGCTTTGACGGACTTATCATCACAGGCGCGCCGGTGGAACAGCTGGAATTTGAGGAAGTAAACTACTGGGACGAGCTTTGCCAGATCTTCGAGTGGTCTAAGACCCACGTTTATTCCACATTCCACATTTGCTGGGGTGCCCAGGCAGCGCTGTACTATCACTACGGGATACAGAAGCGGATGCTGCCTGAAAAGCTGAGCGGCGTATATCTGCACCGTGTCATTCACAGAAAGAAAATACTTATGCGGGGGATGGACGACGAATTCTATGTTCCTCAATCCAGGTATACAGGACTTGACGAAGAGAAAGTCAGAAGCAACCCGGAACTCTATGTGGTTGCGGAAAGTCCCGAGGCCGGAAGTTATCTGATCCTTGCAAACTCTTCAAGGCAGGTATTCGTTACAGGGCACTCGGAATATGACAGGTATGATCTTGATAAAGAATATAAAAGGGATCTCGCAAAAGGCCTGAACCCGAAAATACCGGTGAATTACTATCCGGACGATGATCCGACCCGGGAGCCGGTCCTCTCGTGGCGTTCAAGCTCAAACTGCACCTATACCAACTGGCTCAACCTCGTATATCAGGATACGCCATATGACCTCAGCGAGCTCAGGCCGGTCGAAGAAGACAGTTACCTAATAAAGAACACACTGGAATGATCCGGATAAACACAAATAGAAAGAGAGACAGGGAATCATCCCCTGTCTCTTTAGTTTTTGATGAATACTTTTGTTGCTGATCAAATAGTATAGTTGTGAAAACCATAACATGCGAAGAATTTTTTATTATAATAACCATATTCACAAAACCGGTTAACAAACAATTTGGTTATATCTACAAAGCTTTTTGGGATTATCGCATATTTTTCTACTCATATACAATCTCAATTGTGGGGGAGAGCACACCCTTCCACTCCCTTACAGACAGGCTGACCATTCCCTCTCTCTCATATACGGGGGCGGTTCTTACGCATCGCTCACGTAATAAGTGTAGTCACCAATGACTCGGTGGGTTTTGGGCATTATTTGCCACCGGATGCGTCTCTATGGTCTGCCTCACATAACCGGACGCATCCGACAATAATCGGACCGGGCAGCGTACTTTCAACTATAGTTCGCTGTATTTCTATAGTTCGCTGTACTCCGGGGGAGATTGGTCCACATTGCTGCCCGGTCCGGTAGAATATCCTGCAACTGATTATATAAAAAAGAAGGGGCTGTCGCATTTGAAAAATGAACCGCTACCCGTCAAGAGGACAGTGAAAAATCAAAAGATTTTGGCAACCAGTAACAGAAATGTTGCTGGTTGTTTTTTGTGGAAAGCAGACACTGTTTCACAGAGTCTGCAATGAAA
>JAFRJV010000143.1 GCA_017432075.1 Mogibacterium sp.
CTCCTCATCGAATCTGAATCTGTCGAAAGCCGATGCTTCAGCAGGCTCAGCGAGCATCTGTATACGAGTCGTGACAGGTGCCGTTGGAAGTTCCTCCGGCATGGTCGTCTCCGCGAACTGATCGGTGCAGTATCTGTCGAGCTTGCTCCAGGTCACATCGTGTGTAACAAGCAGTTCATTGAGATCTGCTGAGTAGATATACAGAGTATCCTTCTTTCTGCAGACGCGGGCTGTATGGCCAATGTACCTGTAAGGAACACCGAATCTGCGGCTCTCATAGCTGACGAATCCGTCAAAGGATATCTTTCTCAGCGGAAACAGATACAGCAGTATCTCCTGATCCTCTCTTAGAGGCAGAGCCAGCTCTGAACACTTTGATGCGTGCAGAAAATCCGGTATGTCGTCGATCACCTTGTGGTACCTGCCGTTATGCTTGTCGCACCATCTGAGGGCCTGCTCATTGAGGTCGGTGATGTTCCAGAACAGACGGCCTGCAAGAAAGTTGTTCTTGACGAAGCGTATGAGTCTCTCGACTTTGCCTTTGGTAAATGGATGCCTCGGCTTGCAGAGTTTGGTTCTGAACCCTACAGTATTCATGAAAGACTCGTAGTCTTTGTTCCATACAGGATGACCTTCGAGATCTCTTCTGTCGACAACGCTTTTCATGTTGTCGGTAAGGATATACATCGGCACGCCCATCATGAGGAATGCATGGATCATGCCTATGAACAGGTTTTCCTGCTTGGCATTAGGGAAGAACTCGATGTACATCTTCCCGCAGTGATGACAGATCATCGCGAAACAGGCGACTTTGTACTCTCTGCCGTTCGGATCGATGACCCATGTGAAGCCCCAGTCCATCTGGTATGCTTCTCCCGGACCGGTCTTGTAACGGCGGCCGCGGTTTCCTTGTGGAGCGACTTGCTGTCTTGGAGCAGGGACCAGATTTTTATGACCGGCGATGTAAGTCTTGAGTGTTGTGAGACTTCCTGCGTAGCCAAGGTCTTCAAGCTGATCAAAGATCACCGCGGAGTTATCTACTCCGGCCATGAGCATATTGTCGACGACAGATGTGAAGCCGGTCAGTACCGTTGTTTCTGCCTTGCGGCCTTTGTTGCCATGAGGCTTAAGCTGAAAGTTGTCTTTCTTCAGCTTGCGCAGCCGGGCTCTTGTGACGCCTGTCCTGCGCTCAAGCTCGGCAAGGTTGATCTTCTCCAGTGAGAAAGATTCTCCCTGCTCGGCTTTCATAGCATCGATGGCTTGTGTTATTATTTCTATGCACAAGTCATTACCTGAGTTATTGTTCATATACCTCCTTTGCCAGATGATTGGTTCTCATCCTAGTCTAAAGGATTTTATGAACAAACGGTAATGGCTTTTATTATTTGACTATGATTGGCTAAAATCGCCCGACTCAGAGTGGCTGTTTTAACCCGACGCTAACATCACATCGCAATATGCTGGATTAGGCGACAATTCTATCCCTATTTCGTCACTTATAGTCTGATATATCATCTTCGCGATATCCACTTGTCCGTACCACTCGCCTTTAATTGTTTCGGAAAGTCGGATATTATCCGCAGCTATATCTTCACTGCCACACGCAGCGAGTCCCATCAGGGTGATAGTCACCAATAACACAATATATGTTTTGCTAATGTGCTTTATTATTCTGTTTTTCATAGTTCTACCTTCTTCGCGTTAAAACCCTTACTTTTTGTTTGGGTTCTTCATCATCTGAAGCATCA
>JAFRJV010000144.1 GCA_017432075.1 Mogibacterium sp.
GACACACTCTGCGCTAAGAACAAGCAGGTAACAGTTAAGCCTGCTGCATTCCCTACACCTTGCTACTTCGTAGCTGTAGAGGCTGCAGACAAGAACGAAGACGAGAAGATGGCTCAGGGCCTGTCCAGACTCATGGAAGAGGATCCTACATTCGTTCTCGAGAGAAACGCTGAGACACATCAGACACTGCTCGGCGGACAGGGAGACATCCAGCTCGGAATCATCCAGGCTAAGCTCAAAGACAGATACGGTGTCAGCGTTAACGTTGTTCCTCAGAAGATCGCTTACAGAGAGACCATCAAGGGTAACTCCGATGTTCAGGGTAAGCATAAGAAGCAGTCCGGCGGCGCAGGTCAGTACGGTGACGTTCACATCAGATTCTCGCCATCGACAGAGCCTGGACTCGAGTTCAGCGAAGAGCTCTTCGGCGGATCGGTTCCTAAGAACTACGTTCCTGCAGTTGAGAAGGGACTCCTCGAGTGCATGGAAAAGGGCCCTCTGGCAGGATGCAAGGTACAGAACATCAAGGCTGTCCTCTACGACGGTTCTTATCACGAAGTAGACTCCAACGAAGTATCGTTCAAGATCGCTGCTTCGCTCGCATTCAAGAAGGGTATCGTTGAGGCAAGACCTTGCCTGCTCGAGCCTATCATGAAGCTTGAGATCACTGTTCCTGAAGCATTCGTAGGAGCAGTCATGGGCGACATGCCGAACAGACGTGGTATGGTACTCGGAATGGATTCATCTCCTCGCGGAACAGTACTCCACGCTGAGGCACCTCAGGCAGAACTCTTCGACTATGCTATCGCTCTCAGATCGATGACACAGGCAAGAGGTTCCTTCACAGTAGAGTTTGCAAGATACGCTGAGCTGCCTGGCAACCTGGCAGACAAGGTCATCGCTGCATACAAGAAGGAGCAGGAAGAGAAGTAATAATCTCTATGGAGGCCAAGATCTCCGATAGACTTTCAGAAAACAAAACGAGCCCTTTTCCTGCATGGAGAAGGGCTCTTGTATAGAGAGGGAAATCAATGTCTTTAATTAATGAACAAAACACAAAAGAACATTCATATCCGGTTTACGGAAGACAGTTCAAGTCATACAGATGGTATAAGCCGATCATCGTAGGTGTGCTGTTTCTGGCTTTCTACCTGGCATTTGCGGTGATCCTGATCGTGGGCGTGAGTTTCGCTGCCAGCAGTGCGTCAACGCCGGATTCCGTGATTGAAACGCTTCGCTCGATCCTCGTCACGAACTATGACGACTTGGATCTTGCAAATGCGTGGCAGTCAGTAGTGAGCCTGGGCGCTGTTGCGGTAATGATCCCTGCACTGTGGCTGGCATCAGTAATAGTGCGTGACAGGCCGTTTTCATCGTACTCGTCTTCAAGAGGGGGATGGAGCAGCAGAGTATTCTGGAAATCATTCCCTGTGGCATTCATCTGCATCAGTATACCTATCCTTATTGACGAACTGGTATATCATCACAATATCGATAACTTCCAGATGAAGTTCTCGATTGCGAGTTTCGCGGTGGTCACGATACTCGGCCCGCTGCAGTGCATTGCTGAGGAGTACGCATTCCGCGGGCTGCTAATGCAGACTTTCGGATCGTGGTTCAGGCTGCCGGTCATAGCCGTGATACTTCAGGCGGCTGTATTCGCGTCACAGCATCCGTATAACACGATCGGAAAGATCGGGATACTCGTCTCGGGCTGTGTGTTTGGTCTCAGTGCGTGGATCGGCAGAGGTATCGAGGCATCTCCGCGTTTCATATCGCAAATAATATGACGCTCTTCTACCTGGAGGGTATGAACATGACAACGATCGACAGCACATCGACCATGCACGATCTTATACTTGAGTTATGTACAGGCGCTGCATATGTGCTCCTTATTTTCATAATCAGCAGGAGACACAATTGGTTCAACAGGATCAGACGTGACGACGCCGCTGCGTGGAACGGAAGGATCGATGCGAAGATCGCAAAAAAGGAAGCAAAAGCAACAGCGAAAGCTGAAAGGAAAGCTGAGAAAAACGCACCGGTGGGCACACATGAAGAAAGCGCTCCCGGAAAGCATTTCAAGCAGTAACTGTCCGCGCGGTTTATAGCAAATAATCAGAGCTCCCGGAGAGATCCGGGAGCTCTTTGTGTCTTAATATAGTTATATATTCATAGAACCGGTTATCCCTTTTAGGTATAGTATAAACGGATGATATTGGAGATTATCCTATTACTAAGGGGGATTATATATGAAAAAGAAGATTGCTATTCTGATCAGCCTGGCAATGGTTCTGACATTTGCACTTGCAGCCTGCGGTGGCGGAAGTAGCAGTGAAGACCTTTCAGACAGCAAGTATGTGGGAACATGGACAACAGAGAAGCTGTCATTTGCCGGTGAATCGGAAGAGCTGGATGATGCTTTCACACTGACTTTGAATGCTGACGGCACGGGCACTTTCAACGGCGTTGATGAAGATGGAAATGAAGAGGTATCAAACCTCACATGGTCACTTACCGGTGATGGATTCAAGACGCAGGGTGACGCCAAGATGACTTTCAAGGATGATGGCGACGCGATCGTAACAAAGATTTTAGGTGCGGAATTACGCTTTGTAAAAGCATCTGAAGACGGTGAGGAAGTAGTTGACCACATTGACGGTGCAGCATATGGATATGCCGGCGATGATCCGGTCGAAGCAGCCTGCTATCAGTACATGGTTGAGGAGATCGCTCCTCAGTACTCTGAAGCTGAAATCAGCATCCCGACAGTCACTATCGTTCATGAAGATTTCACACCGGAGGATGAGGTGCTGGTTTACGGAGATTTCTGGGTAGAAAATTACAATGTTGAGGGAGACACTCTCAAGAACGTTTCCGGCGGAAATCACCCGGGCTGCATGCATGTAAGCAAGTCAGACTACACGGTTACGGCATTTGATCAGGTTGAAGACGGCGGAAACTTTGAGTCGAGCGCTAAAGAGATCTTTGGGGAGGCCTATGAAGACTTCATGGCTGTATACGGCGACAGCGACGCCCGCGCTGAGAGCAGAAAGATCACAGTTTCTGACTATGTCAATCTGAACAACCTTGACATCAATTATTATCAGGATGAAGGATGGGATCCGGTAGAACTGTATCACGCACCTGCAGATGATACAGCTGAATAAATCAGGCAATCAAAGAGCCTGCTCATGTATGTGAGCAGGCTTGTTTTTTATGCTTGACCGGCGTTTTTCAGCGGGCAGAACTCCCGCCGGCAAATGCGCGTATCGCGTCAGTGATATTTGCAGCTCCGACAACGCGGATGCCTTCTGCTGAGGCCTTGCCGGCCTGACCGGCGTTCTTCGCCGGCAGTATCACAACTTCATATCCAAGCCTTACCGCTTCCTGAACGATCCTGTCAGCATTAGGTATCGAGCGCAGGTTGCCCGTGAGTCCGACCTCGCCGGCTGCTACAAGCCGCTTTGATGAAGACCTGCCCTTGAATGAACTGTATATCGCCAGTGCGACTGCGAGATCGGTAGATGTGCTGCCGGTGTTCATTCCGCCGACTACGTTCACATATACATCGTAGTCAAGCAGGTTCAGGCCTGCTTTTTTCTCAAGCACGGCGAGTATCATGTTGAGTCGGTTCTGGCTGATCCCGATGGCTGTCCTGCGGGCGAAGCCCACGTTGGCGCGTGTCACCAGAGCCTGTATCTCAAAGAAGACCGGGCGGCTGCCCTCATACACAGCGGATACGACCGAGCCTTCCTCGCTTTCGCTGCTTTCGATGAGACTTCCCGAAATGTCCGGCACTTCGATCATGCCTTCTCCGGTCATGCGGAATGCGCCGATCTCATCGGTGGTGCCGAAGCGGTTCTTGAATGAACGGAGGATCCTCAGATCCCTGTCCCGCTCGCCGCTGAAACTGAGCACAGTGTCCACCATATGTTCGATGGTCTTAGGACCCGCGAGTTCACCTGACTTCGTGACATGTGCAACGATGAATACCGGAACGTTGCGGTTTTTAGCGTATCTTATGAGCTGGCCGGAGCATTCTCTTATCTGCGTGAGGCTGCCTGCCACCGAATCCGCCGACTGCGAATACATCGTCTGTATGGAGTCGATAATGATGAAGCACGGCTTTATGCTGTCACACGCGGCCATGATGTTTTCGATGTTTGTTTCCGGGTAGATGTAGAGCGAGTCGCTGATCTTTCCCAGAACCCGGTCGGCCCTAAGTTTTACCTGTTCCTCGGATTCCTCGCCGCTCACGTAAAGAACCGGGCCGTATTTATCGGCGATCCTTCCTGCGGCCTGAGCGATCAGCGTCGACTTGCCGATACCCGGCTCACCGGAGATAAGGGTGAGGGAGCCCGGTACTATGCCGCCGCCCAGCACGCGGTTCAGTTCCGACAGCCCGGAATCGATGCGCGTGTAGTCGTGAGTGCCGACCTCGCCGAGTTTCACCGGGCGGCCCGCGACTCCTATGCGCCTTCTGGTGTCGGCTGCGGCCTCTTCGACCGGAGCGACCTTATGTTCAACTATGGTGTTCCAGGCGCCGCAATAGGAGCACTGGCCCTGCCAGGCTGTGTATTCGTTGCCGCACTCAGTGCAAATAAAAACCGTTTTTGCTTTCTTAGCCATATTTCTATTCTGCTTCTTCCGCCGCCTGTTTTTCAGCCGCAGGCTTTCTGAACGTATCCATCTCGAACCAGAAATCCGAGCCTTTGCCTTCTTCACTCTCCACGCCGTACTTGGCGCCGTGCAGGTTGAGCAGTCCCTTTACGATGGCGAGACCGAGTCCTGTGCCTTCTATACCGCGCTCGTGGTTTGCGGAAGTCCTGTAATATTTATCCCACACATGACTGATCTCGTCAGACGGGATGCCCATGCCGTGATCGATGCAGTGGAAAGTCACTTTCTTGCTGCTCTTGCTGAGTCTGATGTCTATGTATTTATTGTCCCCTGAGTATTTGACCGCATTGGATACGAAGTTGGTCATGACCTGCGTCAGCCTTGTGCGGTCTCCAACGACGTAGGCTGCTTTGCAAGGATGGAAGTATATCTCGAATCCGTCGGACTCGAGCACCCTGAAACTCTCATAGACGCTCCTTGCTGCCTGAACGAGGTCGAAGGTCTCCATGTTCATCTTAACGTTGTTTGACTGCAGATTGGAGACTGAGAGCATGTCGGTAACGAGCCTGTTGAGGTGCTCAGTTTCGGAGATGATAACGTTCAGGTCGGCATTGCGTTTCTCAGGGTTGTCACCGGTGATGTCGATGATCTTTTCGGCGTATGATCTGATCATCGTGAGCGGTGTCTTGAGGTCGTGCGATACGTTAGCTATGATCTCGCGCTGATAGAAGTCGGTCTTTTCCATCTCGTAGGATGCCTTGTTCAGCGCCCGCGCAAGCTCCTTAGTTTCTGTGAATCCTGCTCCGTCAAAATACACATCGTGGTTGCCTTTTGAAAGCTCCATCGCTGAACGCGTGAGCTTCTCGATAGGAGAGGTCAGGCGTACCGAAAGGGCGAATGCAAGGAGCAGCGAAACGATGAGCACTATGAATGATACATATATGAGCATGTCTCTCAGGATCCTGACGGTTACCTGGTCAGGGTAAAGAGGGGCAATGATGCAGAGGACGTTATCGGTCCCGTTTGCTGTCACATACGAGGCGTAGATCAGCCTCGACCCCGCTCCTGAAGCATCACGCCTTGTTTCACTGACGCTGCCTGTGTCGGTGGATGCCAGCTTTGTTTTGATACGGCTGACATCGGTATCGAACACCTCGCTGCCCTGTATCTCTCTGGTGCCGTCAAAAATGAGAGTATCTTCTTCAGTATCTATCCTTATATATATGCCGTTTGTGCTGGCGGTCTGTACCGCAAGCGATCCGAAGTTGAAGCGGTCCTGCTTGAACTGCGCTTCCAGGGTCTCTGCCGTGCGTATGACTTCCTGCGACCTGGCGCGCTCGTAGAAACTGCTGAGGAAGAAGTTGGACAGCCCCCAGAGGATCATAACCAGAAACAGCGCAAAAACGACGAACGAAATAAGTGTCGTCGTCTTGATGCTGCTGGTGTCGATTCTTTTAGCGGCGCGTTTACTGGCGCGTTTTCCGGTGTGGTCAGCCATCTCTCAGCCGGTCTCCGTATTATTCTTCATATTCGAACTTGTATCCGACGCCCCTGAGCGTCACGATGAATTTTCTGTATGGACCGAGACAGTTGCGCAGATTCTTTACGTGTGTGTCGATCGTTCTGTCATCACCGAAGAAGTCATAGCCCCATATATCTTCAAGGAGCTTCTCTCTTGAGAGGGCGATGTTCTTGTGCTGTATCATATAGAAGAGAAGATCGTATTCCTTCGGAGTGAGCTCGACGCGCTTTCCGTCAACGCTGATGGTGCGTGCGGCGATATTGATCTCGAGTCCTTCGAACTTCTGTATGTTCGAAACAGTCCTTTCGGAAGCATCCCTGCGGTTGAGTACGGCGTTGACTCTTGCCATGAGCTCCTTAGGGCTGAACGGCTTGACAACGTAATCATCTATACCGAGTTCAAATCCGAAGAGCTTGTCGTACTCTTCGCCTCTGGCTGACAGCATGATGACAGGGATGTTCTTGATCTTCTGTATTTCCTTGACTGCGCTGAAACCGTCGAGCTTCGGCATCATGATGTCCATGATGATAAGATCGTAATCATTGAGCTTTACCATACCGATGGCGCTCATGCCGTCAGCTGCTTCTTCGGCAGCGTAGCCGCTGAATTCCGCGTATTCTCTTATAACCTCGCGGATCCTTTCTTCGTCATCTACAATTAATATCTTTTTCATCGGAAATCCTCCGTTTTTCACAAATCATATTTGGAGTCATTATAGCACATAACACCGGAAACAACCATTGCGTGAGATGTCAAAAAGTCGTAGGTGACATACCTTTGCTCACGTGTTCCGTCGCCGGGGATTTCTGCTCGTTCGGCCTTGCTTCGCGGGGAACGGCTCTGACGCTTCGCTTGCGAGTCTCGTTCCAGCCGCTCACCTGCGGTCTCTCTCGGAAATCCCTTGCGGCTCCTGCACAGTGTTCGCATCGGCATGTCACCCGCGACTTTTTGTCCGGTTCACGGATTGTGATTGTTTCCGTCGTAATTCGTATTGACAACCTATTAATGCTGGTGATAATATTACTGTTTCTTTTTGTTTGATTTTTGATACAAAAGACGCTATAATTATGTTGTAAAAGGAGGAAAGCGTCCATGTTCAAAATTGGCGACTACATTGTCTATCCGATGTATGGCGCGGGCATCATAACCGAGATCGTTGAAAAGGATTTTCTCGGTGAGATGCGCACTTATTATAATGTGTCGCTTCCTTATTGCAGGATGGAAGCTTCTGTTCCTGTTGACAACACGGAGCGATTGGGTGTAAGACCTATAATCGATCCCGCCCGCATAGATGAGGTCATAGAGGTGCTCAAGCAAGACACCGAGCCTATGAACCCCAACTGGAACAAACGATACCGCGAGAACACAGAGAGGATGCAGACAGGGGACATCCTGGAAGTGGCAGCGGTAGTGAGGAATCTCGTCAGGACGGACAGACTGAAACCGCTGTCGACCGGAGAGAAAAAACTCCTGAGTACGGCAAAGCAGATACTTGAGAGTGAGCTGATCTACTCCGGCGGCTACACAATGGAAGAAGCAGACGAGATGGTCGAAACCAATATATAGCAGGGGGCTAGTGCTAATAAGGGGATCGGCCATTTACATTCTATTAAATTATATAGAAGGCAATTATGATCAAAGATATTTCAAACTGGATATGTGCAGTAATAGTTGCAGCCGGCCAAGGCACACGCATGGGAACTGACGTGCCGAAGCAGCTGTTTCCTTTTGGCGGCTCAACTGTACTTGGGACAGCAATAAAAGCTTTTACTTCTCTTGATTATATCGACAAGGTCTATGTCGTTTCACCGCAGGATGGTTCCCTTGATGAAACATATGAGGGGATCACGGCAGAATGTGAGAAGATCACCGGGCGGAAGCCGGGAAGCATAGCGATCGTTAATGGAGGAGTTACAAGAGCTGACTCTGTCAGGGAAGGCATCAAAGCGGCTTCGCGTGATGCTAAGGCGGCAGGAATAGATGAAGATGACGCGATAGTGCTCATACACGATGCCGCAAGGCCGGGCATCAGCGAAGAGATCATAAAGAGGAACATCGATAACATGAAACGCTGCCGGGCAGTATGCACAGCTTTGCCTTCAAGCGACTCAACACGTATGATCAACATCGAAAAACCTGAATATGTCACCGAATTAGCATTGAAAGAATCAATAACATATCCTATAATGAACACTAACGTTGTCAGGAGGGAACTTATCTACAGAACACAGACACCGCAGACTTTCCGGCTTTCTGACATTCTGAAAGCGCATGAGCGTGCGGTGCGTGACGGCTATTCAGCCACGGATGACGCCATGGTTGCGGAATATGCCGGTATCAATGTGGCTCTGGTAGAAGGTTCAACTGCCAATTATAAGATAACCACCAGAGAGGATATCCAAATGACTTGCAAAACAGGTATCGGATATGATGTGCACAGACTTGTCCCGGGGAGACCCCTTATACTCTGCGGGACCCCGATCCCCAGCAAGCTCGGGCTGGACGGTCATTCAGATGCGGATGTAGCAGTACACGCGCTGATGGACGCGCTGCTCGGGGCAGCAGGACTGGGAGATATAGGAAGGCATTTTCCTGATACCGACGAAAAATATAAAGGTGCGGATTCGATGAAGCTGCTTGCCGAGGTAAAAGGTATGCTGGGCAAAGTAAGGATCGTGAACGTGGATGTCGTGATCATAGCTCAGGCTCCGAAGCTGGCGCCTTATATGGAACAAATGAAGCACAACTTAGCAAGTACACTCGGGATCCCTGAAGGAGCTGTGAATGTCAAGGCGACAACAGAAGAGGGACTCGGGTTCACAGGCAGGGGAGAAGGCATGGCGGCCATGGCCACTGCCGCAATAGAAGGGAGTTTTTAAAAATGAGATTATCCAAAAACCATCTTAAGACACTCAGAGAGGCACCATCTGATGCCGTACTTGAGAGCCATAAGCTGCTCGTAAGAGCCAACATGATAAAGCAGGAATCTGCGGGAATCTACATGTTCCCGAAGCTGGGCTGGAGAACTGTAAGGAAAGTCGAGCAGATCGTCCGTGAAGAGATGGACTACGTCGACTGCCAGGAGATCTACATGCCTCATGTAAATCCTGCTGAGCTCTGGAAGGAGACAGGCAGATGGTACGCATACGGACCTGAACTCTGGAGGATCCAGGACCGTAACGGCAATGACTTCATCCTCAACCCTACCTGCGAGGAGATCTTTACGGACTTCGTCCGCAAGGAATGGTCATCCTACAAGGAGCTGCCGTTCTCACTCTATCATATCCAGTTCAAGTACAGAGACGAGTCGCGTCCGAGATACGGACTTCTGAGAACAAGAGAGTTCATCATGAAGGACTCATATACATTTGACGCTACAGAGGAAGATCTGCACACAGCTTACATGAGACAGTATCATGCTTATGAGAAGGTCTTCACGCGTATGGATATTGACTACAGGATCGTAGAGGCTGACAACGGCCCTATCGGCGGAAGCAGATCCCACGAGTTCTCGGCACTCTCCGACTGGGGCGAGTCCGACATCCTTTACTGCGATGAGTGCGGAATGGCTGCTACAGTCGAAAGAGCTGAGTGCGTAGACGATGAACCTCCTGTAGAGGAGATGCAGCCGGTCGAGAAGGTATTCACACCTGGCACAAAGACAATCGAAGACGTCTGCAACTACCTGAAGCTGCCTGTAGAGAAGTCCATCAAGGCTCTCATGTTCACAACATACGATACTGACCTTCAGCCTAAGGACAACGTCGTAGCTTTCATCAGAGGAGACAGACAGCTCAACATGATCAAGCTCGTCAACGCTCTGAATGTTCCTGAGCACTACATCGAGTTTGCTGATGAGGATGTCACAGGCCCTATCACAGGATCCGTTGCAGGATTCACCGGTCCTATGGGACTCAAGAACTGCATCGTAGTAGTAGATACAGAGCTCGTAGGCACAGTCAACATGTGCGCAGGCGCAAACGAAGAAGACCACCACCTGACAGGTGTCTGCTACGGCAGAGACTATACAGGCGATATCATTACGGATATCAAGACACTTCAGGCTGGCGACCGCTGCCCGCGCTGCGGAAAGCCGGTCAAGTTCAGACGCGGTATCGAGGTAGGCCAGATCTTCAAGCTGGGACTCAAGTACTCCGAGAGCATGGGTGCAACATTCAAGGACGAGAACGGTGTTGATCATCCGTACTGGATGGGATGCTACGGAATAGGAATCACCAGAACGATGCAGGCTGTAGTAGAGCAGCATCACGATGACAAGGGAATCATCTGGCCGCTGTCCATCGCTCCTTACCATGTGATCGTTACAGTCGTGAAGTCACACGACGAGACACAGATGCAGGTAGCTTACGACATCGAGAAGAAGCTCGAGGCAATGGGCGTTGAAGTAATGGTAGACGACCGTGACGAGAGACCTGGAGTCAAGTTCAACGACGCAGACCTCATCGGAATCCCAATCAGGATCACCGTCGGCAAGTTCGCTGCAGAGGGCAAGGTCGAGTACAAGCTCCGCCGCGAAGACACTCATGAGCTCATGACGATCGAAGAGGCCATCGCTAAGGCAAAGGCGCTCGTCGATCTCGAAGGCGACGGAAGATATTTCTTCTCAAGACTCTCTGAGGAGACACTGAACGCTCACTAGCCGCTGAGCAAACAGCACAAATTGCAGGGCACCGTTTCACACGGTGCCCTTTATATTACACATAAAAAACTGATATAATTATTAAGTTATGAATGTTTTAGTTGAACTCTTTATTGTATTTTTCAAATTAGGCGCATTCACTATCGGGGGAGGTATTGCGATGCTTCCGCTGCTGCAGAATACGCTTATAAATGAGAAGAAGTGGTTCACCAAAGAGGAGTTCATGGACATCGTTGCCGTGTGCCAGAGCCTGCCGGGTGTGGTGGCTATCAACATGGCGACTTACGTGGGATATAAGAAGAAGGGACTGATCGGTTCGATCGTCTCGACGTTTGGTGTCGTAATTCCTTCATTTATAATGATACTCATCATCGCAAAGTTCATCACTTCACTCGGTGACAACGGAGTGCTGATGGGAGCGATGGCAGGACTCAGAGCTGCGGCACTCGGAATGGTGGCTGTTGCTATGATACAGCTCACGCCGGCCGCGATAAAAAACAAGTGGGCTCTGCTGGCGGCAGTTGCTGCATTCGTGCTCATAGCCGTGCTCAGAATAAACACCGCATACGTGATACTGATGTTCGCGGTGCTTGGAATAGCGGTCACCTTTGCAAGGGGCCGTAAGACGGCCGCAGCCGCAAAGTCCAGCGGGCAGAAAGAAGACGGCGGAGGGGGTGAGACCGAATGATATTCCGGCAGCTCTTTCTAAGCTTCTTAAAAGTAGGGCTCCTCGGATTCGGCGGCGGACTCGCCATCGTGAGACTCATATATGACAGCATACAGCCGTTCCTTGACATGAGTCAGGAGACATTCGCAAACATCGTTGCGATATCCCAGATAACGCCGGGGCCGCTGGCTGTCAACACGGCAACTTACGTGGGCTACGAGGCGGCAGGTGCCGGCGGCGCACTGGTGGCTACGGTAGGAGTCATTCTGCCGGCGTTCATAATAGTAAGCCTGGCCTGCCGCGCGATACAGAAGTTCAGGGACAGCAGGATCGTGAACGGTGCGCTGGCTGGTATAAGGCCTGCGACGATGGGCCTGATCGCTGCGGCTGCAGCGACTCTTGTAAGACCGTCTCTCGCGGGAGAAGGCAGACTGGGGTCGGGACTTCTGGCGAAGCTCGGAGCCGATGCGGGCAGCGGGATTTTCGCCGCGATTTCAGGGTCGCCAGTAGACGTAATTTCTGTTATCATATTGGTTGCAACAGTAATAATGATAGCAAAGTATAAAAAGAGCCCGTTTTTCGTGCTGATCATCATGGGATGCATAGGCGCGATACTGGGAGTTTAAGATATGAGTGGGCGGCATGAGAGACGTGTGCATAGCCGCTTGCTGAAAAGGAGGAAAAATGCAGGTCTATAACACTCTTACGAACAGAAAAGAAGAATTTGTACCTATCGAACCGGGAAAGGTCAAGATGTATGTCTGCGGCCCTACGGTATACAACTTCTTCCATATAGGCAATGCCCGTCCGTTTGTCGTGTTCGACACACTGAGAAGATACTTCAAGTTCAGAGGCTATGAAGTGAAATTCGTTCAGAACTTCACTGATGTCGATGACAAGATCATCAACAGGGCAAAGGAGGAGGGCATCACTGCTCCTGAAGTCTCCGAGAAGTATATCAAGGAATACTTCAACGATGCGGAAGCCCTCAACGTTCTGAAGGCAGACGTTCATCCTAAGGTCTCGGAGCACATCCCTGAGATCATCGATTTCGTACAGACGCTGATCGACAAGGGTTATGCATATGAAGCTGACGGCGACGTCTATTATTCGACACGCAAGTTCGCGGATTACGGAAAGCTTTCCGGACAGAACATCGACGACCTCGAGAGCGGTGCGCGTATCGCGATCGGAGAGGTCAAGGAAGATCCGCTGGACTTCGCGCTCTGGAAGGCCCGCAAGGAAGAATCCGAGATCGCATGGGAATCACCATGGGGCATGGGAAGACCGGGCTGGCACATCGAGTGCTCAACCATGGCAAAGAAGCACCTCGGCGATACCATCGACATCCACGGTGGCGGACAGGACCTCACTTTCCCGCATCATGAGAACGAGATCGCGCAGTCAGAGGCGTGCAACGGAGTTCCGTTCGCGCACTACTGGATGCACAACGGATATATAAACGTAGACGGAAAGAAGATGTCGAAGTCACTCAACAACTTCTTCACAGTCAGAGACATCCGCGAGAATTACAGCGGAGACGTCATCAGGTTCTTCCTGCTTAGCGGTCACTACAGAAGCCCTATCAACTTCTCTGACTTGCTCATGGAGCAGTCAAAGCAGGGCTATGAGAGGATCGCAACTGCCATCGAGACTCTGGAATTCCTCAAGACGAACGGAAGCGACGAGGCAATGGCAGATGAGGCGGCAAAGATCGCTTCGCTCGACAAGCACAGAGATAAGTTCATCGAAGTGATGGATGACGATCTCAATACTGCTGACGGTATCGCGGCTATCTTCGAGCTCGTTTCGGAGATCAACCTCGACGTAAAGGACGGAGCATCCAAGTCCTTTGCTGAGGAAGCGCTCAGAAGGATCAGGGAGCTCACGGAAGTTCTCGGTCTCTTCGGCGGAGATGATGAAGAGGAAGGACTCGGTGACGACATCCAGGCACTGATCGATGAGAGACAGGCAGCCCGCAAGGAAAAGAACTGGGCAAGAGCGGACGAGATCCGCGACCAGCTCGCCGCGATGGGCATCACACTAAAGGATACACCGCAGGGTGTACAGGTCATAAGAAACTAATGAGCAGAGCAGATCAACTTTTCGTTAATATGTGTCAGGACATCCTCGACCACGGTTTCAGCACCGAGGGGATGCCGGTGCGTCCGCACTGGGAAGACGGCACGCCTGCGCACACCATCAAGAATTTCGGCGTGGTGAACCGCTACGACCTGTCAGAGGAGTTCCCGGCGCTCACGCTGCGCCCGACCGCCATCAAACTGGCGACTGACGAGATGCTGTGGATCTGGCAGAAGAAGTCCAACAGGCTGGCAGATCTGAAGAGCCACGTGTGGGATGAGTGGGCCGATGAAGAGGGGACCATCGGAAAGGCCTACGGCTATCAGATGGCAAAAAAATACAGGTTTAAGCAGGGCGAGATGGACCAGGTAGACAACGTTCTCTGGTGTCTCAAAAACGACAGGTACAGCAGAAGGATCCTGACAAACCTCTACAACTTCGAGGACCTCTCGGAGATGAGGCTCGAGCCGTGTGCATACTCTATGACTTTCAACGTGAAGGGCGACACGCTCAACGGCATACTCAATCAGAGATCGCAGGACATCCTGGCCGCAAACAACTGGAACGTTGTGCAGTACGCGATGCTGCTCATGATGATGGCTCAGGTGTCTGACCTTAAGGCGGGCGAACTGGTGCATGTCATATCGGATGCGCACATCTACGACAGGCACGTGGACATCATTAAGGAGCTGATAGCAAGGCCGCAGTATCCGGCCCCGAAGGTGACACTCAACCCTGATGTGAAGAACTTCTATGACTTCACGACGGATGATATCACTGTCGAGAACTATCAGCACGGAGAACAGATCCGCAACATACCTGTAGCTATATAGCATCATCCATTCAGCCGCATCTTTCCCGGAGATCTCCCTCGCGGAATTGACAGCGGCTGTTGTGCGTTATTTCAGAAAAGCACGGGACGGAGAGGTGAAAAATGACTAAAGAGCAGATAATGAAGATGAATTCCACTACTCTCGCGTATCTCGGAGATGCTGTCTTCGAAGTAATCGTGCGCGAGAAGATAGTGACGGAGAAGCCGGGAGATGTCGGCAGGGCTCATCATACTGCCGTGAGGTATGTCTCGGCAGCCGGGCAGGCGAAAGCCGCAAAGGCGATGATAAACGAAGGCTTCCTTACTGAGGAAGAGGAAAAGATATACAGGCATGCCCGCAATCACCGCTCGATGTCGAGACCGCAGAACGCTGATCCGCGCGAGTACAAGATAGCGACGGGCTTCGAAGCTCTGCTGGGTTATCTGTACCTGTGTGATGAAAGGCAGAGGCTTCGTGAGATCGCGGCAGAAGCCGTACTCATAGTTGATGCTGCAGGCAAGTAGGCAGATATGAAACTGAAATACTCGGACGAAAAACATATATTCAATATCCATACGGACGGCATACCGTACCTGTCCTTTGACATGCTCGACAGTCTCGGAGTGCCGAACCTTTTCAGCACGAGATACATAAGCTATGACGAGGCGGCCGGTACAGGTGTCAAAGGCCTGCGCTGCGCTGTCATGAAGACCGAATCGGTTGAAGAGGCTGCGCCGGTATGCAGGGCGAACAGGGATATCCTGGCGCACCAGCTTGGCTCGTCGCTTGACATGGAACTCGTGACCGACCAGAAGCACACTAACTACGTCCATGTTGCAACGTGCGAGGAAGACCTGGGAGTCGCCACGGTCGGCACGTTCGCCATGCACAGACAGTTCGTGGACGGCATAGTTACTGACATCCCGGATGCGCTGCTGACTGTGTTCGGCGGGGACTGCCCTCCTGTATACCTGACAGATCCGAAGCGCGGAGCTTCGGGCCTGGTACACGCAGGCTGGAAGGGCACACTCGGAAAGATCCCTCAGGTCGCAGTAGCGCAGATGACAGTGAAGTTCGGCTGCGATCCGGCAGACATGTACGCGGCAATAGGACCGGGAGTCTGCGTGGACTGCTACGAGATGGGCGATGAGGTCTACGATGTGTTCGCTGAAAAGTGGGGCCGTGATGATGCAGATATGCTGCTGCACCGCTATCCGGCAAAGGACGCGGAAGGCAATGAGATCCCGGGCGGCAAGTACCACCTCGATCTCAGGAAAGCTAACCTGCTGACATTGCTCAGAGCGGGGATCCCGGCAGATCACATCGCTGTATCAAATGTGTGCACGATGTGCAATGTGGATACGTTCTACTCGTACCGCGGGCGTGCACTCGAGAACGAGCAGGTCGCAATGATGGTCAACCGTTTCAGATAGAAGGGACATGGAGTATGAATCTCATAGTAGCTGCAGACAGGAGATGGGGTATCGGACGTGACGGAGGACTGCTCGCGTCTATACCGACAGACATGAAATATTTCAGGGAGCACACTACGGGCAAGGTGGTGGTGATGGGCCGGAAGACCCTCGAATCCATGCCGCGCAGACGGGGGCTCCCGAACAGGATAAACTATGTGCTCACTACGGATCCTGACTATGAAGCTGAAAGATGCATGATAGTCAATTCGGAGGAGGATCTGTGGAAAGAACTTGAGCAGTATGAACCGGACGATGTGTTCCTGATCGGCGGTGCTGCTCTGTATAACAGATTCTACAGAATGTGTGACAGGCTGTATGTGACGAAGATGGATGCTGATCTGGATGCGGACACATTCATTACGTGCTTTGATGACGACCCCGACTACGAGGTGGTCTCGGAAAGCGAGCCGGTCACGGAAAACGGGATCACGTTCAGATTCGTGGTTTACGAAAGAAAAGAAAGCAGGGAATAAAATGCGTTACTACACCAAAGAATACTACACACTGATGATGTCACTTGGAGCAGCCGACCTGTATGAGCCGGTGATAGACAAGGACTATACGGATGAGGAAATAGAAGAGCTGTATCAGAAAGCTCTGGACAGATACATCGAAGAGGAGAGGGCGAGCTATGATGAACCGCCTGAACTCGATTTTGATGAAGCTGATGACCCGGAATACGTGGAAATGCTGAAAGCTGAGTTCGAAGAGTACGAAAACCGCGAGCCTTTCGATGAGGAAGAAGCGGCAGAAGAATTCCGCGAGACATACGAGGATAATCTCAGAGAACCGGACGAAGACCTCCCGGAATGGGTCGTGGAGGCGGTCGACAAGAGGATATTGGCCATGTATTTTATGCCTGAGAAGATCTACAGAAAGCTTGCTGAGGAAGATGCGGCGAATGAAGAGAAGTTCGAGGCTCTTGATGGGAGAGCTGATGAAGCATACGAGGAGATGCGCGGCGATATCCCGGATGATTATGAGGAGCTCATGGACACTCTGGATGAGCTTGAGAGCTGTGATGTGATCGGAGCAAAGATAGACAGCGACGAGATAGAGCTGCAGATCGAAGGCTGGGATGATGAGGGCGAAGAAGTGCTCTACACCCTCAGGTTCGATGAAGTTGAGGTACTTGAAAATGACGGCGTTGAGGTAAAGTCATGGACGGATGAGGACGGAGATCTCATGTCGGACTGCGAGTTCCTGTTCGCCGAAATGTATTTCGAGGGTGAAAGACCTGAGATACACATGCTCTTCGACAACAACGGCCTCAAGTATCTGACTTTCATGATCTCGGATGCATATGCCTACCGCACCGCGAACGAATAGGGAGACATGCGATGAGCAAGAGAGATAACAAGAGATTCAACGATAAGGACAGAAAGAGCGCGCCTAAAAGAGGCGGCAAAAACCGCCGCGACTATGGCGATAATTATGAGCCGAAGGGCAGAGCTGCATCCGGAAGCAGGAGGCCTTCAGGCGGCACAAAGAGCCCGGCAAGAGGAAAGGCTGCCGGCAGGGACAGCCGCAGGGTGCTCGGTTTTGACATGAGTGAATCATATGAAGAACCTAAGGCAATGATCGGGATGGACGGACTCGAAGTGGTCGCAGGAAGGAATCCTGTAGTGGAAGTGCTTTCTGGTGAACGCGATGTCGAGCGTGTATTCATTGCTGACGGATCTGAAGGCTCGGTTTCGAAAATAGTGGCACTTGCGAGGGAGCAGGGAGTCATAGTGGATTTCGTGCCGAAGGAAAAGATAGATGCGATGGCTCCGGGCGTCAAGCATCAGGGAGTAGTCGCAAAGGTGAGTGAATATAAGTATGCGGAAATGGAAGACGTGTTCGCGAGAGCGGAAATGGCGGGAGAGGATCCGTTCATTATCATACTGGATGAGATATCTGATCCGCACAACCTCGGTGCAATAATCAGGACAGCTGAGTGCGCCGGCGCTCACGGCGTCGTGATCCCAAAGAGGCGTGCCGCCTCTTTGACACAGACAGTTGCACTGTCTGCTGCCGGCGCCATCGAAAACATGCCCGTCGTTCAGGTCACGAACCTCGCGCGTACCATTGAGGAACTCCAGGCCAGAGGCATTTGGGTAGGAGCTGCAGATATGGACGGCGAGACCTACTATGAAGCAAATCTGAAGGGCCCGATCGCAATAGTTATCGGCAACGAGGGCAAGGGAGTCGGCCGCCTTGTAAAAGAGAAGTGCGACTTCGTGCTTTCGATCCCGATGTACGGAAAAATCAACTCGCTCAACGCTTCCAATGCAGCAGCGGTGCTTATGTACGGGATCAGAAGGGCAAGAGGCGAATAAGCAAACACTCTGCCTTTTCGCTGACTGGATTTATTTTTAAAAACGCATAGAAACCGCTTGACATTGAAACCCTTGCAAAGTATACTCATTGAGCGACTTTAAGAAGAAAATCGGAGCATTGGGAGACCAGGCTTCGAGTTTTCGAGTGAAAAGGGGCATTTTTCAAGCATTAGACAGATTAAGGAGAAAACAGATGGCAGCAGGCGTTAGACAGAAGGTCATCCTCGCGTGCACAGAGTGCAAGCAGAGAAACTACAATACAATGAAGAACAAGAGAAACAATCCTGACAGGATCGAACTCATGAAGTATTGCAAGTTCTGCAACAAGGAAACTCTCCACAAGGAGACCAAGTAATCTATATACAAATATAGACGGAGACAGAAAATGGCTAATAATAACAGCAACGGAAGCAAGCAGAACAGTTCGAAGGAAGAACTCGCAAAGGCTGCACAGGCTTCCGCAAACAAAAAGAGTCAGAACAATAAAAAGCAGGGCAAGAAAGGCGGACTGCTCGCATACCTCAGGGGCGTCAGACAGGAGTTCAAGAAGGTCGTATGGCCTACAAGAGAAGAGCTCACTACTGATACCATCGTGGTATTCGCGTGTGTAATATTCTTCGCAGCCGCATTCTGGCTGATCGACACAGGTTTCCTGGCTGCTCTCAAGGGCATCCTCGGAATAACACTGTCCTGACCCAAGGAGTTAATACATGACAGATAAGATCGATAATATCGAGAATATCGAGAGCACTGATATCAACGAGACCGCTGAGGCAAAAGAGCCTGTAAAGGCAAGATACACTCCGCTCGAAGGAGAAGGCCTCAGAGGTGACGGAACCGCTAAATGGTATGTGGTGCACACATATTCGGGCTATGAGAACAAATTAAAGACCAGCATCGACAGGATGGTCGAGTATCGCGGAATGCAGGACCTCATCCAGGAAGTCGTTA
>JAFRJV010000145.1 GCA_017432075.1 Mogibacterium sp.
AAGTACGACAGAGTAACGGGTATAGAATTCGCGGCAGGAGCATTCCTGAACATAGGGAGCGATCATATCAGCGCGATAGAGCATCCTGACTTCAACGATTATCTTGAAGCCAAGCTGAGACTCTTCGGACACTGCCGGAAAGCGTGCATCAACCTCGACTGTGAAGAGCAGGAACGCATCAGAGCGGCTTCAGCGGATTGTCCATATGTGATCACATTCAGCCAGAATGATGAAAGCGCCAATGTTTACGGGTATGATGTAAGGTCCTGCGAAGGGAAAGTAACATTCAGAGCCAGAGGGAAGAATATTGAAGGCTATGATGATTTCGACGGGGAATTTGCTCTGGGAACATTCGGGACCATCAATGTTGAGAACGGCCTTGCAGCGATATCTCTTTCAGCCTTGCTCGGCATTCCTCTCGAATACGTAAAGAGCGGCCTTGCCAAAGCAAACTCTCCGGGAAGAATGGAAGTTTTCTACAGCGATGACGGCAAGCGCATAGCCATAGTGGACTATGCCCACAACAAGCTCAGCTATGAAAAATTCTTCGAGACCATCAAAGGTGAGTTCCCGGGTAAAAAGATGATGATCGTCTTCGGCTGTCCGGGCGGAAAAGCATTTGCAAGGCGCGAGGAGCTCGGGACCATAGCCGGTCATAACTGTTCGTATTCCATAATCACAGAGGAAGACTACGGGGAAGAGGATGTAAACAAGATCTGCAGTGAGATCGCGGGCTTTGTAGAAGCTGCCGGTGGAAAATGCGAGATCATCATAGACAGAGTGGAAGCCATAAAGAAGGCTATTACACTCATGGATGATGACACCATACTGTTCCTGCCGGGAAAGGGACGTGAAACACGTGAAAAACGCGGCATCAGGTATATCGATACGCCTTCGGACGCGGATGTAGTGATAAAATATATGAGATAATCAACTGAATATCACCGTTAAATCAGTATGCAGGAAGACATGTCGTAAAGGCGTGTCTTCTTTCTTATTGACTGGATTTATAGCGATATGTATAATATCTATGTATGTTTATGTCATCTAACCGCATATGTTGTATTAACAGGGCGATTTGACCCCTATATAAAGGCGATTTACAGCGTTGTGCGTAGATAATGTATATATTACAAAATCCAAATAATTGATAAGGAGGTGCTTATGTCACCGGTTTTAACTGTTGTGATCAGCATTGTAGTCCTTATCGTCGGTATAGCAATTGGTTACATACTTCGTAAGAACGTCGGAGAAAAGGCCATAGGCAGCGCAGAACAGCAGGCCAGGAACATGATCCTGGATGCGCAGAATACTGTCGAGAACCTCAAGAAAGAGAAGGTGCTTGAGGCAAAAGAGGAAATACATAAGCTGAGAGAAGAATACGAGGGTGAGCTCAAGTCAAGAAGGGCTGAGGTCACAAAAGCTGAGAGAAGGATCCAGCAGAAAGAAGAGAACATCGACCGCAAGCTCGAGAGCATCGAGAAACGTGAGAACGGTCTCACAAAGAAAGAGCAGTCGATGAACGAAAAGCACAGAGAGATCGATGCTTACATCCAGAAGCAGGTAGAGGAACTCGAGAGGATCTCGGGTTACACAAGAGAAGAAGCCAAACACCTGCTCCTTCAGGAGATCGAAACTGATATCCGCAAAGATGCTTCTGACATGATAGTCAGAATCGAAACAGAGGCAAAGGAAGAGGCAGACAAGAGAGCCAGAGAGGTCATCACGACTGCGATCCAGAGATATGCTTCGGATCAGGTAACAGAGACTACAGTTTCGGTAGTCAGCCTGCCTAACGACGACATGAAGGGCCGTATCATCGGAAGAGAAGGCCGTAACATCAGAGCCATCGAGACTCTGACAGGAGTAGATCTCATCATCGATGATACTCCTGAAGCAGTCATACTTTCGGGATTCGATCCTGTAAGAAGAGAGATCGCAAGGATCGCTCTTGAGAAACTGATCGTTGACGGACGTATCCATCCGGCAAGGATCGAAGAAATGGTCCAGAAGGCCACAAAAGAAGTCAACACCATTATCAAGGAAGAAGGAGAGAGAGCGTGCTTCGAAACAGGCGTGCACAACCTCAATCCTGAGATGGTAAGACTTATAGGAAGACTTAAGTACAGGACCTCATACGGCCAGAATGTTCTTCAGCATTCGATCGAAGTATCGACTTTAGCCGGCATGATGGCAGAGGAGCTCGGACTCGATCCTAGACTTGCCAGAAGAGGAGGACTTCTGCACGATATCGGCAAGGCTATCGACCATGAAGTCGAAGGAACGCATGTTGAGATCGGAGTCAATATCTGCAAGAAGTATAAAGAATCCTGGAAGGTCATTAACGCAGTTGAGGCTCACCACGGCGATGTGGAGCCTACCACGCTTGAGGCCATGCTGGTTGCAGCAGCTGATGCTCTGTCTGCCGCCAGACCTGGAGCAAGAAGAGAAACTCTCGAATCATACATCAAGAGACTTGAGAATCTTGAAAACATTGCCAATACTACAAAGGGCGTAGAGAAGTCCTATGCTATCCAGGCAGGCCGCGAGATCAGAGTCGCAGTCAAGCCGAACCAGGTCAAGGATGATGAAGTTCCTATGCTGGCAAGAGAGATCGCCAAGAAGATCGAGACTGAACTCGAGTATCCTGGACAGATCAAAGTCAGTGTTATCAGGGAAACAAGGGCTACTGATTATGCCAAGTAAACATCTGTAAAAGATTTATGATTTATTTAGATAACAGTGCAACTACAAGGCAATATGACGAAGTGACGGAATTGATGTACAGGGCTGCCAAAGATAACTTTGGCAACCCTTCATCTTTGCATGCTCTCGGATTCGAAGCGGGCAACCTGCTGTATGACGCGCGCAGACAGATCGAAGATCTGCTGCCGCCTGCAGGAAATGTCATCTTCACCTCAGGCGGCACCGAGAGCGACAACATGGCGCTGCTCTCGTCTGCGCGCAAACTGAGACGCCGCGGTAAAAAGATCATCACTACAAAGGTGGAGCATCCGGCTGTCCTTGAAACATGCAAGAGATTAAAGGAAGACGGTTTTGAGATCGTTCTTCTGGACGTCGATGTCGATGGATATGTAGAGGAACAGGTACTGAAAGCAGCACTTGACGAAAATACAATTATTGTCTCCATGATGGCTGTCAACAATGAGGTGGGCACTATCGAGCCTGTCATCCCTGTTGGACGTACCATAAGGGAGTACAACAGGCAGCACGGCACAGACATCATGTTCCACACGGATGCAGTACAGGCCTTCGGGAAGCTGCCTGTGGATGATATCGACGCAGATCTCATATCTGCAAGTGCCCATAAGTTCCATGGGCCTAAGGGAGTGGGCTTTCTGTATATGAAAAAACGTCACAGCCTGCCTGCACTCATACTCGGAGGCGGACAGGAAAACGGCTTCAGATCCTCCACAGAGAACACAAACGGTATAGCAGGAATGGGACTTGCTGCCAAAATGGCGTGCACGGATCTTGTGATGAAATCGAGCCGCATGGGCATAGTCAATAATTACCTGCTCAACGGACTGAAGTCCGAGATCAAAGATATCATAGTGAACGGCCCGGAAGATCTTGGATACAGCATGCACGAGCACGGAAAGCGCTGTCCGGGAGTGCTTAACATCACGTTCGAAGGTACGCGCGGCGAAGTGCTTCTGCATACACTGGAGCAGGATGGCATTTATGTTTCAACAGGATCAGCCTGCTCGTCACACAAGACCGGTGACAGTCACGTGCTGCAGGCTATGTCAATGACACACAAGGAGATAGAAGGAGCGCTGCGCTTCAGCTTCTCGGAATTCAATACGGCAGAAGAGATGGACTACGTGATCGAACGCACGAAGGCCGCCGTAAACAGGTTCCGCAGACTCGGAAGCTTCCGCTGATAAACAGGATAGAACTGAAATGGAAAAGAATCTTTATATAGTAAGGTGCGGCGAGGTCGCACTGAAAGGCATGAATAAGCCATATTTTGAGCGTGTACTGCTCGAGAGAGTGAAGAACGCTCTGTCTTGCTACGAGGGTGCCGAGGCTAAATGGATCGAAGGACTGATGTTTGTCAGAGTCCCTGCGAACATACCTGAAGACGAGGTCATCTCAAAGTGCGTAAGAGTCTTTGGCGTGGCTTCGGTAAGCCCGGCGGTAGAAGCTCCTAAAGACATCAATGAGATAGGAGCCAAAGCGGCAGAGTTCATGCAGAAGGTCATAGAGACTGACAATATCAAAACATTCAAGGTCAAGGGCAAGAGAGCCGACAAGTCCTTTGCGATCGAGTCGCCTGAGATAGCCAGACAGGTAGGCGGAATGGTCCTGAAGGCATGCAAGGTGCTCAGCGTAGATGTCCACCGGCCTGACTGTGTTCTCAATGTGGATGTGAGACGTGAGGGCGCCTATATCTTCAGGGATAAGATCCGCGGCTTCGGAGGTCTGCCTCTAGGAACGAACGGCAAAGGACTCATACTGATGAGCGGCGGCATTGACAGCCCTGTTGCGGCATTCATGATGGCAAAGCGCGGCATGAGCATAGAAGCGGTACATTTCCATTCATACCCGTATACAAGCCAGAGAGCCCAGAGAAAGGTTGAAGAACTCGTAAGGACACTGGCGGGATACATGGGCACAGTGAAGATGCACGTGATCAATCTGCTCCCGATCCAGGAGGAGATCGTAAAGAACTGCCCGGAAGACGAGACCACTCTGCTTGTAAGGCATTTCATGATGAGGATAGCAGAGCAGATAGCTCTCAAAAACCGCTGCATGATGCTGATAACCGGAGAAGACCTCGGCCAGGTGGCCAGCCAGACAGCGGAGGCACTCGTAGTTACCGACAGCGTTGTAGAGATGCCGGTAATGCGACCTCTGATAGCAATGGACAAGGTGGACATAATGGATAAGGCGCGCGAGATCGGCACATACGACATCTCGATACAGCCTTATGAGGACTGCTGCACGGTGTTCCTGCCGAAGCATCCGGTGACCAAGCCGAAGAAAGAGCGCATCGAAAGATCCGAATCGGCTCTCGATGTTGAAACGCTTGTAAAGAATGCGGTAGAGTCTGAAGAAATAGTTGAAATAAGGCCTTAAAAATTGTATCATAGGCGAGTAAAAACGATGACGAGGACAGTAAGTTCACCAATGGGGCTTGCCAGAGAGGGATGGCAGCTGGAATCATCCTAAGTCCCGGTGTTCCGAAAACCACCTCCGAGTGGCACCAATCATGCCCGCTTAGACCGCGTCAAAAGTCTGAATGAGTGCCGGTAAGAGGACTTACCGGAAGATGGGTGGAACCACGGATACTCATGTGAAACGAGTATGCGTCCCTTCTGACAACATGTCGGAGGGGACTTTATTTTTTGGCCCTTCCGGAAATAAGAAGGAGGAAAACAAATTGATAATTACACTGAAAGACGGAAGCAAGAAGGAATACGATCAGCCGATGTCGGCTTATGACGTCGCCAGAGATATCAGCGAAGGTCTCGCGAGAGTCGCATGCATCGCAGAGGTAGACGGCAAGGCAGTTGATCTCAGAACCATGATTGACAAAGACTGCGAACTCAACATCCTGACTTTCGATTCTGATGAAGGCAAGCGCGCTTACAGACATACATGCTCTCACGTACTTGCTGAGGCCGTAAAGAATCTCTATCCGGATGCAAAGCTCGCTATCGGTCCTTCGATCGACAACGGATTCTACTATGACTTCGACATGCCGCCTCTGACACGCGAGGATCTCGACAAGATCGAAGCAGAGATGAAGAAGATCATCAAAAAAGGCGAAAGGCTGACATACTTCACACTCCCGAGAGAAGAAGCTATTCAGATGTACAAGGAAAAGGATGAGCCTTACAAAGTGCAGCTCATCGAAGACCTGCCTGAAGACGAGGAGATCTCGTTCTATCAGCAGGGCGACTTTGTAGAGCTCTGCGCAGGACCTCACATCATGAGCACAAAGCCGATCAAGGCGTTCGCGCTCACATCGAGCTCCGGAGCTTACTGGAGAGGTGACGAGCACAATAAGATGCTCACTCGTATATACGGAACAGCTTATACAAAGAAGGATGAGCTCGAAGAGTATCTGGCTTATCTTGCAGATATCAAGAACCGTGACCACAACCGTCTCGGCCGAGAGATGGACCTCTTCACGACAGTTGATGTCATCGGCCAGGGACTTCCGCTCTTCATGCCTAAGGGAACAAAGATCATCCAGAAGATGCAGAGATGGATCGAAGATCTGGAAGAGTATGAATGGGGCTATGTAAGAACCAGAACTCCGCTTATGGCAAAGTCAACGCTTTACAAGATATCTGACCACTGGTATCACTACAAGGACGGAATGTTCCTGCTCGGATATGACAGCATGGACGAGATCATGGCAGGTGAGGACCGCTCACACGAGATCCACGGAGTAGAGGATCTCAACCTCATCGAGAACGATGCTGATGCAGATGTAATGGCACTGCGTCCGATGACATGCCCGTTCCAGTATTACGTATATAAGGCGCGTCAGAAGAGCTACCGTGACCTCCCTTACAGGATGGGTGAGACTTCAACACTGTTCAGAAACGAGCAGGCCGGCGAGATGCACGGACTTACAAGAGTACGTCAGTTCACTATCTCAGAGGGACATCTTGTCTGCACACCTGAACAGATCAAGGACGAGTTCAAGGGCTGCGTAGAGCTGGCTAAGTATTGCCTCACCACTCTCGGGCTTGAAGGAGATGTAACTTACAGACTCTCAAAGTGGGATCCTGAGAATGCTGACAAATATCTTGGAACACCTGAGGAATGGGAATACAACGAAGGCTTCATGAGAGACATACTCGATGAGATAGGACTCGAGTACAAAGAAGCAGTAGGAGAAGCAGCGTTTTACGGACCTAAGCTCGATATCCAGGCAAAGAACGTGTACGGCAAGGAAGATACTATGATCACCATCCAGCTCGACACAATGCTTGCCGAGAGATATGACATGTATTTCATCGATAAGGACGGGCAGAAAAAGCGTCCATATATCATCCATCGTACTTCAATTGGCTGCTACGAGCGTACGCTTGCATGGCTCATCGAGCATTATGCCGGCAACCTGCCTACATGGCTCTGCCCTGAGCAGGTAAGGATACTGCCTATTTCCGACAAGATCGCTGACTATGCTGAGGAAGTCCGCAAGGAGCTCCGTAAGAACGGCGTAGATGTTACTATAGACAACAGCAGTGAGCGTATCGGTTACAAGATCCGCAAGGCCCAGATGGAGAAGATCCCTTACATGCTGGTCCTTGGTGCAAAGGAAGCCGAGGAAGGCAATGTATCCGTACGTTCAAGATATCTCGGCGATGAAGGTGTAAAGCCTCTCGGCGAATTTGTAAGCGCTCTTTGCGAAGAGATCCGCACCAAGGAGATCCGCAAGATCGAAAAGAAAGATGCATAGTGTTAATCCGCCAAACATGGTACAATAAAACAGTTGGAGGAATTTAAACATGGCAATCAAATATAAAAGAGTTCTTATAAAGGTAAGCGGCGAAGCGCTTGCCGGTGAAGACCGCTTTGGAGTCAATGACGTCGAGCTCGGAAAGGTAGCTGCTCAGATCAAGGAGATCCGCGACGCGGGTGTCGAGGTGGCGATCGTAGTCGGTGGAGGCAATTTCTTCCGCGGACGTACAGGCGGAAATATCGACAAGCCTACTGCAGATTACATGGGAATGCTCGCAACAGTAATGAACGGACTTGCTGTTCAGGATGCACTTCTGGCAGCGGGGTGCCCGGCAAAACTGATGACAGCTATCGAGATCAGAGATATGGCTGAAGGCTATGCAAGACGCAAAGCGCTGGATTATCTCGAAGAAGGCAAAGTCGTGGTATTCGGAGGAGGCACGGGAAGTCCGTTCTTCACCACTGATACCACAGCAGCTCTCAGAGCCGCTGAGATCGGAGCAGACGTGCTGCTTCTGGCAAAGAACATCGATGCGGTATATTCGGCAGATCCTAAGCAGGATCCGAATGCTGAACGCTACACAGAGCTTTCATACATGGACATCATAGATAAAGATCTTAAGGTCATGGATCTTACCGCAGCGACGCTCTGCAAGGATACACAGACCAAGATATATGTGTTTGCACTCAAGGAAGAGGGCAATCTCATGAAGGTTATCAACGGCGAAAATGTCGGAACACTCATACAGTAGGAGGCATATCATGGCAAAGAAAACACTCGAAGAGAGAATAGAAGGCGCTAAGAGCTTTCTTAAAGACAACCTGAACACCGTAAGAGCAGGCAGAGCCAATCCGGCACTTCTTGACAGGATAATGGTGAACTATTACGGAACACCTACACCTCTCAAGGCACTTGCCAATATTTCGGTGCCTGATCCGAGGACACTGATGATCTCGCCGTTCGATCCTAAGTCGGTAGGAGACATCGAAAGAGCGATTCTCGAAGCCAACATCGGCATCAACCCTACGAACGACGGCAAGGTGATCAGACTTGCGATCCCTCAGCTTACAGAAGAGAGACGTAAAGAACTCACCAAGGTCGTAAAAAACTACGGCGAAGATGCCAAGGTGGCTGTAAGGAACCTCAGACGTGATGCAAACGATGAGCTCAAGAAAGCTGAGAAAGCCGGAGAACTCACAGAGGACGATCTCAAGAAGGAACTCGAAGACACTCAGAAGACTATTGAGAAGGCTATCAAGGATATCGACGCTATTATCGCCGATAAAGAGAAAGAACTCATGGAAGTCTAAGAAGCGCACTTTGATGATGACCTGCGGCGTGGCTATATGCCACGCCTGCTGTTTGTAAAAGATATGGAAAAGCGACCTATACCTACTCATATTGGAATAATAATGGACGGCAACGGCAGATGGGCCAAGGCCCACGGCGTGCCGCGCGTGATGGGGCACAATGCCGGAATGCAGGCTATGAAGAAAATCGTTATAGCCTCATCAAATCTCGGCATAAAGTATCTCACTGTTTACGCATTTTCTACCGAGAACTGGAAACGCAGCACCGAAGAGGTGAGTGGCATTTTCAATCTTATTGTTAAGTACGTGAACTCTGAGCTCGAGGAGCTCGACGAGAACAATGTTCATATCAATATCTTCGGAGAATACGACATGCTGCCAAAGGCTTCTGTAGATGCCATCAATAAGATGGTGGGCAGACTGGCAGACAATGACGGTCTCGTCTTTAACATCGCGCTGAATTACGGCGGAAGGGATGAGATACTGAGGAGCGTCAAGGCACTCACTGCAGAATGCATTGAACAGGGAAGAAACCCGCAGGAGCTCACTGAGGATGACATCTCGAGATTTCTCTATTCCGGCAGCGCTCACTTTGACGTACCGGATCCGGACCTCATCATCAGGACCAGCGGAGAAGAACGCATGTCAAACTTCCTCACTTGGCAGGGAGCTTACAGCGAGCTGATGTTCACCGACACGCTCTGGCCTGATTTCACTCCGGAAGAATACGCTGAGATGGTAGATGCATACGCGAACCGTGACAGAAGATTCGGCGGACGCAAGGAGAAAGACAAATGAAAACAAGGATCATTTCAGGATTGATAATGGCGCCGCTGCTGATCGTTCTGTATCTGGGCGGCTGGTTCCTCTGGGCTGCAGCTCTCATTATTGCAGTCATGGGGATACACGAATTCTGCAACGGCTGGGAAAGCCTTGATGTGCATCCGTCAAAACCTATATGTTATGTGATGACGGCTCTGCTCTTTGCAACTACATTCGTGACGGGAGGCTTTTCCGAAAAGGCTGCTTCTATCAGCTCCATACCACAGTTTATAAACAACATGATGCTGATATCGATATGGCTCTTTTTAGCCGTAGCTGCAGGCCTGATTTATGGCTGGAAGATAAACGAGCGCGGAGCTTACGATGCAATTTCTACAGTATCTGCTATCGTTTACATACCGTTCTTCACGTACCATATGGTGCTGATCGACATGACAGAATACAGCCTCTTCATCTGGATAGTCGTTATAGCGGCTTTCGGATCGGATATCTGCGCATACTTCACGGGATACTTCCTCGGAAAGCACAAGATGGCTCCAAATCTGAGCCCTAAAAAGACCATCGAAGGCGCTGTGGGCGGACTCATAGGAAGCTCGCTGCTGTCAGGACTCTTCGGATTCATATTCATGAGAGAGATGGCTCTTGTATGTCTCGTGCTCGGACTCGTGGGAGGAGCCGCAGGCATGGCAGGAGATCTGACTGCATCGATGTTCAAGCGCAAGATGGGCATCAAGGATTACGGAACACTCATTCCGGGTCACGGCGGGATCATGGACAGATTTGACAGCGTCATTTTCGTAGCGCCTGTGGTCTATTATGCGATCTGCGCACTGACGGGTATTCTGAACGTATAAAGGAGATAAGAGATAGTGAAAACAGCGATCCTGTTTCTGGTGATGCTGCTCGTGCTGGTGATACCTCATGAGTGGGGTCACATGACTGTCGCCAGATGGTGCGGCGTAAAAATAAATGAATTCTCAGTAGGCATGGGACCTCTGATCTTCAAGAAAAAGAAGGGAGACACGCAGTATTCCCTAAGACTGCTTCCTCTTGGCGGTTACTGTGCCATGGAGGGAGAAGAGGAGAGCGTCGACAGTCCGACTTCGTACTCAAGCAAGTCAAACCTGCAGAAAGTAGCCATACTGCTTGCCGGGGTAACGATGAACATCATTATCGCGGTGCTCGCAGTGACCATATCGCTTTGCATTGCCGGAGTAGTCACAAACTCACTTGACTCTGTTGTTCCCGGATCGCCGGCTGATAAGGCAGGCCTTCAGGCGGGGGACAAAATAATCGCGATCAACGGCGAAAATACCGGCACCTGGGAAAAGGTAGTAGAAGGTATAAGCTCCTCTGAAGAGGGTGCGACTCTGGAGGTAACATACAAACGCGGAAACGAGACAGGCAAAGTTTCAGTGACTCCGGAATACAGCGAAGAGACCGGAAACTATATGATCGGAATAGTAGCCGGGACGACAAAAGACTTCCTGACCTGTGTCAGGTTAGCCCCTGTAACCACGTGGGAACTGAATAAATCCCTGATAGAGAGCTTTAAATTGCTGTTTACGGGTCATGTAAGCAGGAACGATATTGCCGGGCCGGTGGGACTGGTAAAGATCGTAGATACAGCAGCTGACTACGGCATAGCACCGTACCTGATGCTCCTTGCGATCGTCAGCCTGAACCTTGCGATCTTCAACCTGATTCCTATACCGGGACTCGACGGAGGAAAAATTTTCTTCATCCTTCTGAAGATCATATCAGGCGGAAGGATAAACGATGACATGGAGTACAAGGCAACGGTAATCGGAATGATCGTGCTGCTGACTCTTTTCGCACTGATTACGTTAAACGATGTCATGAATCTTTTCGGATAAAGGAGACGGAATGCCAAGAATGGTATATTGCGGCGATGTCGCCATTGGCGGCGGAGCGCCGGTATCAATACAGTCGATGACCAACGTCGACACAAGAGACACAGAGGCACTGGTAAATCAGATAAACAGGCTTGCTGAAGCAGGCTGCCAGATCGTAAGGTGCGCGATACCTGATATGGAGGCTGCAGAGTCGTTCGGAAGAGCAAAAAAGCTTGTAAGAGTGCCTCTGGTGGCAGACATACATTTTGATTACAGGCTTGCCATCGCAGCGATCGATGCGGGGGCAGACAAGATAAGGATCAATCCCGGCAATATCGGAAGCGTAGACAGGGTGAAAGCTGTGGTCGACAAAGCCAGGGAGCATGATATCCCTATACGCGTAGGTGTCAATTCGGGCTCGCTCCAGAAAGACCTGATCGAAAAGTACGGCGGAGTCACGGCGGATGCTCTTGCGGAAAGCGGCGCAGCCATGCTGAAGTACATTGAGGATCTCGGCTACGATAAGCTGGTGGTATCCATCAAATCCTCGAATGTACGCATGAACTACGATGCTCATCTGAAGCTTAAGGAACTCACGGATGCGCCTATACATGTAGGCATCACTGAGTCGGGCACTCCGCGCAACGGAGAACTCAAATCGGCGATAGGCATCGGAGCACTTCTGCTTGCAGGCATAGGAGATACCATGAGGGTATCTCTTACGGATGATCCGGTGAAGGAAGTTCTCTTTGCAAGACGCATACTCGAGACGATAGGCATGAGGGAAAAAGCCATAGACGTGGTCTCGTGCCCTACATGCGGAAGAACCGAAATCGATCTTATAGGCCTTGCCAATGAGGCAGAGGACAGGTTGATGCCAATTGCTCAGAAGCGTGCTGAAGCAGGACTCAGACCTCTTAAGATCGCAGTCATGGGCTGTGCGGTCAACGGACCGGGAGAGAGCAGGGAGGCTGATTACGGCATTGCCGGCGGAAAGGGCGAAGGACTTGTGTTCAGCCACGGCGAGATACTTGAAAAGGCAGATGAAGACAGACTTATAGACAGGCTCATAGAGCTGGTCGAGGCTGACTGTGAATAAACAGGCAAAATGATAAAGATCTCTGAAGACATTCTGACTGCCGAGGAGCTCAGAGAGGCCAGCGGCAGGGACGCTAAGGACATAGACATAGAGATCACGAATGTAGCTGTGTCCAAAGTGAACGGAGGAAGGAGCGTGGCGTTGAACATCGACGCCAAGCTCAATTTTGTGATGCCTAAAAAGACAGAGAACCTAATGAAGAAGAGGATCGCTGCCAGGATAGCTTCAGCTGAGAGAGTAAGGTTCAACTATACATATACGGGAATTATGATCCCTAAGAAGCCGGCAGGCGAAGAGAGCATGACGTTCCAGGGATCGGGAAACGGCGGATATAACGGCGGAAACGGACGCCAGTACAGACAGAACAAAAAGGACAAGCCGGCGTTTACGAATGCAAACGGCGAACTCGTGCTGCTTGGAGATGACTTCTCGGGAAACCCGGTCATTTACGGAGAGCTTGACGGTTATGTAGGCAGCAAGGAGAAGCCGGTGATAGAAGGCGAAGTCTTCAGCATGGAGTCCATGCCTATCAAGAGCGGCCGCCAGCTGATAACAATACTGATCGCATCCGAGGTCAGGACATTCGGCCTAAAAGCCTTTATATCCGAAGAAAAGCTCAAGGAGATCCAGGAGAATCTATCTGCAGGCGACATGGTAAGGGCTCGCGGAAGCATAGAGTACGACACCTATGAGCACCAGAATCTCATGATGCTGAACTCGGTAAAGAAGATCGAGAAAAAACTCAAGGAAGATACATATCCTAACGGACGAAGGGTGGAACTTCACTGCCACACCAAGATGAGTGACAACGATGGCTTCAATGAAGTCAAGGACATCGTGAAAAAGGCGGCTTACTGGGGCCAGCCGGCAGTTGCCATCACTGACCATGGAGTCGTACAGGCTTTCCCTGATGCAGCAAAAGAGGCAGCAAAGCAGGCTAAAAGCGGAAGGAACATAAAAGTCATTTACGGTGTCGAGGGATATCTTTATCCGGACGAGGATGCAACTGCACCTGACGGCACTATCGATATAAAGAAAAACCGGACTTATCACATAATAATCCTGGCGAAGAACCAGGCGGGCCTCAAAAACATTTATAAGCTCGTCAGCACTTCGCACATCGATTATTTTTACAAGCGACCGAGGATACCGCGTTCGGTGCTGCAGGCTCACAGAGATGGGCTGATCATCGGCAGCGCCTGCGAAGCAGGTGAGCTCTATCAGGCTGTGATAAAAGGTGCGAGCGACGAAGAACTCGACAGGATCGCTTCCTTCTATGATTATCTGGAGATCCAGCCTCTGGGCAACAACCGCTTCATGATAGAAGACGGCATTGCAGGCAGCGAGCAGGATCTCATAGATAATAATCTCAGGATAATCGCAACGGGAGACAGGCTCGGCAAGCTGACTGTAGCGACTACAGACTCGCATTATCCGACCAAGGAGGCTTCGATATACCGCAACATCATCATGGCGGGCATCGGCTTCCGCGACACTCCTTCGGATTCTCTGTATCTGAGGACAACAGATGAGATGATGCAGGAGTTTGCATACCTTGGAGACAGGGCAGAAGAGATCGTCATAACGAACACCAATAAGATCGCTGATATGGTTGAAGAGGTGCTACCTGTTCCGAAGGGCAAGTTCCCGCCTAAGATCGAAGGCGCCGAAGAGAAGCTCAGGGAAAGCTGCTACAGCAAGGCGAAGTCGATATACGGAGATCCGCTGCCGGCGGAGATAGAGGAGAGGCTTGAGACTGAGCTGAGTTCCATCATCGGTAACGGATATGCCGTCATGTACATCGCTGCTCAGATGCTTGTACAGAAGTCAAACAGGGACGGATATCTAGTAGGTTCAAGAGGATCAGTAGGATCTTCATTTGCCGCTACGATGGCCGGCATTACGGAGGTAAATCCGCTTGCGCCGCATTACATCTGTCCTGAGTGCAAGCACTTTGAGTGGTCGGACGAGCCGGGCAAATACGATGTCGGCTACGACATGCCTGAGAAGGCCTGTCCGGAATGCGGAGCCAGGATGAAGAAGGAGGGACTCAACATACCGTTCGCTACCTTCCTCGGATTCAAGGGAGACAAGGAGCCTGATATAGACCTTAACTTTGCAGGCGAGTATCAGCCTGTGGCTCACAGATATGTAGGAGAGATCTTCGGGGAGAAAAACGTATACAAGGCGGGCACTGTAGCGACTATCGCAGACAAGACTGCATTCGGATATGTAAAGCACTACGTAGAGGACAACCACATAAGTGCAAACAAGTATGATATAGATTATCTGGTGAAGGGCTGCACAGGCGTAAAGAGAACCACCGGTCAGCATCCGGGCGGCATCATTGTTGTGCCTGACGACCACGAGATATATGAGTTCTGCCCGATACAGAAGCCGGCCAACAAGCGCGATACAGACGTCATAACGACTCACTTCGATTACCACAAGATCGATGAAAACCTCCTGAAGCTCGATATACTCGGCCACGATGTGCCGCAGCTTATCAGACATCTTCAGGTTATGACAGGTGTGGACCCGATGAACATCCCTCTGGATGACAGGGAGACGCTCAGCATATTCACATCGCTTGATGCTCTGAAGATAAAGAACGAGAATTACAAATTTACGCACGGCACGTACGCGATACCTGAATTCGGTACAAATTTCACGCGTGCCATGCTCGATGACATACATCCGACAACGGTATCCGCTCTGATAAAGATGTCCGGATTCTCACATGGTACAGCGGTATGGACAGGAAACGCGCAGGATCTTCTCAGAAACGGCACAGCGACCATCGACGAGGTAATATCGTGCCGTGACGATATCATGAACTTCCTCATCAAGAAGGGGCTACCTAACGGGGATGCGTTCAAGATCATGGAGATCGTACGTAAGAACCGCGTGCTGAGCGAAGAGCAGCTGCAGATGATGAAGGATCACGGCGTACCGGACTGGTACATATGGTCGTGCGAGACACTTCAGTACATGTTCCCGCGCGCTCACGCTGCGGCTTACGTAATGATGTCCATCAGAATGGCATGGTTCAAGGTTAATTACCCTGAAGCCTTCTACGCCGCATGGTTCACTTCAAAGGTGGATAATTTCGATGCCGATATAATCGGCCTTGGCATACCGGGAGTAGAGAAGAGGATGGAAGAGATAGAGAAGCTCGGAAATACCGCTACGGCAAAGCAGAAGGAGCAGCTGACGGTGTATGAAGTCATGTACGAGGCATTCTCAAGAGGATTCAGCTTCTCTGAGCCTGTGCTCGGAGTGGCCGAAGCCTGCAGGTTCTCGGTAGTTGACGGAAAGATAATGCTGCCGTTCAACGCGATAAACGGAATAGGAGACACAGCCGCCGAATCGCTTACATCGGCATATGCGGATAAGCCGTTCAATACTCTTGACGATGTCAAGTCGAGAACCAGGCTGACCGGCACCAACATAGACGATCTTAAGAAACACGGGCTGTTCAGAGGACTTCCTGATTCCGCACAGATAAGCATATTCGATCTGTAAGGGGATCACGCGCTGCGTTCGATCTCCCAGCGGCATTCGCGGTAGAAATAGAGCAGCTGATAGTTGACGCGGCGGCCTTCATTGACTGTACAGCAATCATAGACGATGCGTGAAACACCGCCTGCGCCGAGCCACTCGATATTCTTAATGTCTGTTACTCTGACCGTCTTCTTGATGCCGAACTCCACCACCTTGAATCTGATAGGGCGGGGAGACATCGCGCCCACATCGAAAACGGCCAGAACATCAACTGCCTGTCTCATAATGCTCCATTGTGTCCCGGCAGTATAATAATATCGAACAAGTGTTCTATAATCAATATCGGAAGTTGTATTTGCTTGTATAAAAACGTAAACGACATGAGCTACAGAATATTTGTGATCAATCCGGGATCGACATCAACAAAACTCGCATATTTCGAAGACGAGAAGAAGCTTTATGAAGCCAATGTATTTCATGATGCTCCTGAGCTTGCGAAGTTCGCGAGTGCATATGACCAGCTTGATTTCAGAAAGCAGATGATACTGGACTTTCTTGAAGAGAACAGCATAGACCTTCATGGCGTGGATGCCATAGTCGGCCGCGGAGGCAGCACAGCACCGATCAACAGAGGTGCATACTGGATCAATGAGAAACTGCTGGAGGATACGCGCAATAAGGTGACCGGTGTAGACCATCCGGCGAACCTCGGAGCACCTCTGGCAAGCGAACTCGCTGCCGAATACGGCTGTATAGCCCTTATGGTGGACGGACCGAAGGTGGATGAGTTCATCGATGAAGCCCGCATCACAGGTATCGACGGTTTTTACAGGGGAGCTAGCCTCCATGTACTTAACCTCATAGGCACTGCCCGCCTGCACTGTGAAAAACACGGAATGAAATATGAGGACTCAAATCTGATCGTCTGCCACATAGACGGCGGCATGTCCATATCCGCTCATGATCACGGGCGGATGGTTGACGGCACTAACAACGCTCTCGGAGAAGGGCCGTTCACACCGACGCGTATCGGTGCATTGCCGGTCCAGAACGCCGTCGAGTATTTCAGCGATGAGAGAAATCCGAAAGTAGGCGCTGCCTGCACCAGGTCGGGCGGTTTCGTGAGCCATTTCGGCACATCCGATTCTGACCGGGTACACGCCATGGTGGAAGCGGGCAATCCAAAGGCAATACGTGTCTGGAAAGCCATGCTCTACAATATCTGCAAAAGCATAGGAGAAATGGCGGTCGTGCTCTCAGGCAGGGTAGACGCAATAATCCTCGGAGGCGGACTCCTGAGATTCGGTGATCTGTACGAATACATAAATGACCGCTGCGGCTGGATAGCTCCGGTGTACTCATATCCGGGGGAGGTCGAACATGAAGCCATGGCGGCAGGAGCTCTCAGAGTACTTAGAGGTGAAGAGACTCCTCAGACTTATACAGGCATACCTGTATGGAACGGATTCAGCGACTGAATCTTTTTGAAATAGGGATTGACTTATAATGAACATATGCTAATATATTCATATGAACGTATCAGCATATGTTTTTTCTTGTGAAAGGAACGGCAGATGACAGAAAATGATTACATGATAAAAGATCTGGGCGAGGAGGAACTTCTTGAACTCGCAGAGCTCTTTAAGATGTTCGCAGACTCGACGCGTATCAAGATCCTGTATGACCTGTTTGACGGAGAGAAGAACGTCAGCGAGATATGCGAAGACATCGAGATGAACCAGTCTGCAGTATCGCATCAGCTCAAGGCCCTCAAAACAGGCAAGCTCATAAAGAGCCGCAGAGAGGGAAAAGCTATCTACTATTCCCTCGACGACGATCACGTAAAGACCATCATCGAGATGGGCAAGGAACACATCGAAGAATGATTCAAAGGAGAAAAGAAATGAAAAAGAAATTCAAACTCATCGATCTCGACTGCGCTAACTGTGCTGCAAAGATGGAAGAAGCCATAAAGAAAATCGACGGAGTGACCGATGCCTCCGTAAGCTTCATGACTCAGAAGATGATGATCGAGGCAGATGATGCGGTATTTGATAAAGTCGTTGAGGAAGCTGTGAAATGCATCGCAAAAGTAGAGCCTGACTGCCAGGTAGTACTGTAATGGACAGATTTACAAGCAAACAGAAAAAAGAATTAAAAGAGATCGGGATATCATTCGTGCTGTTCGTGACCCTGATGGCAGCAGAACATACGGGTCTGTTTCCTGACACGACAACAGGAACGGCCGTACAGCTGCTGCTGTACATGGTCCCTTATTTCATCGTAGGACACGATGTCGTACGCAAGTGTCTTATAGGCATAAAGAACCGCCAGCTTTTCGACGAGAGTTTTCTCATGACTCTCGCGACCATCGGAGCGTTCGGATGCAAAGAGTTCGGAGAGGCCGTTGCGGTAATGCTGTTTTATCAGGTGGGAGAATTCTTCCAGGGCTATGCTGTAGGCAAGTCCAGAGGATCCATTGCGGATCTTATGAGCATGGCTCCTGATTTCGCGAACCGCGAAGCAGAGGACGGAAGCCTGGAAGTGATAGACCCGGACGATATCGAGGTGGGAGACATCCTTGTCATCAAACCGGGTGAAAAGGTGCCTACTGACGGTGTCGTGATAGAAGGACGCGGCTATGTCAATACTTCTGCACTGACCGGCGAGTCGCTCCCGAGACCGGTAAGCGAAGGAGAGCAGGTCATATCGGGATGCATCAACGGAGAGACGCTTCTCAGAGTAAGAGCTGAGAAAGAGTTCGATGACTGCACGGTATCGCAGATCCTTGAACTTGTAGAGGAAGCATCATCGCGCAAGTCCGTAACGGAGAATTTCATCACAAGATTTGCGCATTACTACACGCCGGCTGTAGTTATCGCTGCAGTCGTACTTGCATTCCTGCCGCCGCTGGTCTCGGGACACTTTGCGGCTGAATTCGGCAAGTGGGTACTAAGGGCATGCACCTTCCTGGTAATATCGTGTCCTTGCGCGCTTGTGATCTCCGTACCGCTCGCGTTCTTCGGAGGCATAGGAGCTGCATCATCGAAAGGCGTGCTCGTAAAAGGATCAAACTATCTTGAACTCCTTGCAGACCTCGACACGGTGGTATCTGACAAGACAGGAACACTAACTGAAGGAAGATTCAGAGTGGCGATGGTGGAAGCAGCGGAAGGCCATGACACCGATGAGATCATCAGATATGCAGCCGCAGCGGAAGCGGGATCAACGCATCCTATCGCGGCAGCAATAACAGAAGCCTGCGAAAAACCGATCGCACAGTCGAAGATAAAGGATGTAAAGAACGTCGCCGGCAAGGGGATAACCGCAAAAGCCGGACGCGATACGATCACTGTAGGAAACAGGGGCTTCTTTGATGAAGAGGGTATCGACCTACCTGAGATGACCGCTGAAGTCAGCGGAACAAACTGCTATGTCGCCAGAAACGGTAAATACATCGGCACGATAATAGTTGCAGACGTGCCTAAGAAAGGCGCGAAAGAGGCGATAAGCGAAATGCTCAGGGCAGGCGTAAGATCCGTTATCATGCTTACGGGTGACTCTGAAAAGGTCGCCTCGGCTGTTGCTGCCGAGCTTGGGATCACGGAATACAAGGCGGAACTTCTGCCTCAGGACAAGGTAAGTGTCGTAGAAGAACTTTTAGAAGGACTCAGAAGAAGATCCGGTACGGGAGAGAATGCTGATAAAAAGCGCGGCAGACTTGCCTTCATAGGAGACGGCATCAATGATGCGCCCGTACTTTCTGTAGCAGATGTCGGCATAGCCATGGGATCACTTGGATCTGATGCGGCGATCGAAGCTGCGGACATCGTCATCATGGATGATGAACTGGGAAGGATACCTGCAGTCATGGGCATCGCCCGTAAGACGCTGGGTATTTCCAGGCAGAATATAGCATTCGCGCTTCTGGTCAAGTTCGGCTGCCTGATACTTGGTGCTCTCGGAATAGCCAATATGTGGGTCGCGGTATTTGCTGATGTGGGAGTTGCGGTGATCTGCATCCTGAATTCCATGCGCATGCTGAAAAAATAAAGTGATATAATATGCACATGAAAATACACGTGCTTACTTGCGGATACATAAGAATATCGGAAAGACTGATCGAAACTGGCGGAATGATGAGTGATCTGCGCCGCGCGGTCCTTACACCGGACACGCATCGCATTGAACTCCCGGTATCCGCCTTTTTGATAGAACACAGACAGGGGCTGTTTCTGGTGGACACAGGGCTGAGCAGGGATATAAGTCCGGCGGGAGTATATGACAAAAGAGCATCGGAGAACGTGCTCTCAAAGCACCTGGCAGCAGTTTATCATCCGTATGTGCCTTGCGGAACGGCGATACATGAGCAGCTTGCATCGATGGGCATAAGGCCGGATGAACTGGAGGCAGTTATCGTAACCAACTTCGATATCGACCATGTGGCAGGCCTTAAACATGTAGCGGATGCAAAAAGAATAATAGTTCCTGAAGACGAGGCATACTGGTCTGTTCGGACGAAATACAGGATAAGACAGAACAGGGACCTCTGGGAACCATACAAAACTGAGAGGATTTTCTTCAGAGGCTATCCGTCAGGTCCGATGAGAAAAGCAGTTGACTTACTGGGCGACGGAAGTCTGATGATGGTGAGCATACCGGGATATACCGACGGTCAGGCCGGTATTATGGTATCGGAAAAAGGCAGGTATGCTTTCATTGCATCGGATGCAGCATTTTCTCCGGACAACTGGAAAAAGATGAAAGCGCCTGGCCTGGGAGCCAACGAAGCGCTTCAGCTGAAGACTATGAAGTGGCTCGCGAAGACAGCAGAGGACCCGGCATGTGCCGGCATTCTGTGCACGCATGATCCGGAACTGAAGAATAAGATCATGGAACTGTAGCTGAATTGTTACCTTAATACATCTTAATCTAAATATAGCGTCATAAATTGATATTATGACAACATTTTGTGTTAAAATGGTGCGGAACATAAGATATCCGCACTTTTTGTATTTGAAGTGTAAATCATAAATGACTGTCGGAGAAAAAAATGACACCAGATCAGTTCGACAACAATAATAATAACGGCAAAGTCAGAGCGATAACGCAGGACAGCCGGAATGCCTCAGTAAACAAGGGCAAACGGCAGGGGTCGGCCAGTCTTTACTTTGACTTTGATAACAAGCCTGAAGAACCTGACGGCCTTGACTTCAACTTTGATAACAAGCCGTCTGCGCCGGTACAGGAAAAGACAGCTGAAACGGAACCGCCTGAAGCATCGCTTGCAGAAACTTCCGTGCCTGAAGCACCGGCTGCTGAAACGCCGGCACCTGCAGCTCCTAAAAAGCAGTACGGACTGCCGGATGACTACAGCAAGCCTATGGAGCCTAAGCCTGCCCCAAAAGCTGCAGCTGTTCAGAACCAGTCAGAGATATCAAAGAAGATCGGTTCTGCAAAGATAGCTCTGAAGAAAAAGATCGCTGCACAGCAGGATGCCCGCAGGGCGGCTAAAGCTGCAGAAGCCGAAAGGCAGAGACTTCTCGCCAGAGAGGCTGAAGTCAGGAAAGCTGAAGAAGCAAGGCTGGCTGCAGAGGCTGCAAAGAGAGCAGATGAGGCCAGACAGAAGGCTGAATATGAAGCAAAGCTTGAAGCTGCGATCTTTGCGGAGATGGAGGCGGCGAAGAACAAGAAAGCCGTTAAACCGGCAAAAACCGTAAAGCAGGGATCTTCGGTAAAAGCAAAGCCGGCCGGCAAGAATCTTAAGGAGAAAAAAGCGGTTGCAAACAACAGTGCTCCTGCAAAAGCAAAAAAAGAGGCTGAGGCAAAAGCAAAAAAAGAAGCTGAAGCAAAAGCTGCTAAGGCAGCTGCTGCAGAAGCCAAAAAAACTCCGTTTAAGAAAAAAGAGAAAAAAGTCAAAGTAAAGAAGAAAAAAGGATTCTTTGGATGGGTCTTGGCCTTCCTGGAAATCATGATCGCTCTGGGAATAATAGGAGGCATAGCCGGCGGCGCATATGCTGCGATCACTATCGCTCATGCCGACCCTATACACCCGGAACAGATCTATAACACACTGGAAGTCAGTACACATATTTATGACGACAAGGGGAACCTTACTAACGACATATATCTGTCTGAAAACCGCGATATCGTCAGATATGAAGAACTGCCTGATAAGCTGAAAAACGCGTTCATTGCGATCGAAGACAAAACCTTCTGGACGCACAAGGGATTCAACTTCAGGAGAATATTCGGCGCCATATGGAACTCCGTTTCAGGAGGAGGCGAGATCAGCGGTACCAGTACTATTACTCAGCAGCTTGCGCGTAACGTGTTCCTGCCGGAGGAAAAGAGCGTAAGATCGATAAAGCGTAAGATAATAGAAATGTACTACGCGCATGAGATCGAAGAGCAGCTCAGCAAGGAAGAGATATTAACCGCATATCTCAACACGATATACCTCGGATACGGATGCTATGGCGTAGATACGGCCGCAAAGAAGTACTTCGATAAGGATGTTGAAGAGCTTAAGCTCAAGGAATGTGCTGCACTTGCAGCACTCCCGCAGGCACCGGGAGTATATGCGCTCCTCACTACAGAGGATGACGGAGCTGAGACCACCACCCAGATCGACAAAGGACTCTACGCGAACGACATATCGCGTGAAAGACGCTATCTGGTGCTCGACCTTATGGCGGAACAGGGATATATTGATCAGGAAACAGCAGATAAAGCAAAGAAGCCTCTTGAAAAGTTCATCAATCCTGGCGGAGCAAGCATGAGTGCGAGTTCCTCGTTCAAGGATTACCTGCTTGATACTGTAAAGAACGATCTGATGACAAAGTACAACCTCAGCAGTGAGCAGGCTGAAAAGATGATCTACACAAAGGGGCTCAACATCTACTCGACACTTGATTCACAGGCACAGAAAGTACTTACCAGGGAATTCAAGAAGAAAGCCAACTTCCCTAGTGCCGTGAACGATGAGGGTAAGGTCGAGGCGGCCATGGTCATCGTAAAGGTCGGCACCGGTGAAGTAAAAGCCATGGCGGGCACACGTAAGACAAAAGGCGAGAAGCTCTTTAACAGAGCCGTAAGCCCGCGTCAGCCGGGATCGTCGATCAAACCGCTCGCTGTATATGCTCCTGCTCTCCAGAAGAGCTTCGAGTATCAGAAAGAAGGAAAGTTCTTCGACTTCAAGGATACCGGCTATGACACTCAGGGCAAGAGACTCTGGGGCAATTACATAACCGCAAGTTCCGGAGTTACTGATGAAAAGATGAAGGTCAATGGCAAGAACTGGCCTCAGAACTTCGGAAGAAATTATACCGGATACAAGACTTTCAGACAGGCGATACAGCTTTCGATCAATACGTGTGCAGTAAAGATACTGGCACAGGTCGGAACTGATTACTCCATGGATATGGTAAAGAAGTTCGGCATAAGCACTGCGATCGACGATACGAGTGAAGCCTATAATGACGTCAACCTTGCTGCACTCGGACTTGGTGCGATGACCGAAGGTGTCACGCCTCTGGATATGGCGCTCGCATATGCAACATTCCCGAATGGGGGCGTGCGTAACTCGGCCGTTTGTTACACGAAGGTAACGGACAGTACAGGTAAGGTGCTTCTCGAAGGAAAGTCAGAGGAGACCAGAGTACTCGACAAAGGTGTCGCTTATATCATGACAGATGTGCTACAGACTGTTGTTTCTGACGGAATCGCAGGTAACGCGGCGATATCCGGGGAGCAGGTCGGAGGCAAGACCGGAACGACTGATGAGACCTGGGATATCTGGTTCGATGGCTTTACACCTAAATACGCCGCAGCACTCTGGATTGGTACTGATAACAACATAGAGCTGAATACCACATCAGCAACTGCTGCCAAGCTCTGGAGCACTGTAATGAGTCAGGTCAAGAGAGCAAAAGGCGGTGAGTACAAATCCAGACCGGATAACGTAATAGTAAAGAACGGTGAGTACTACACCACAGGCACACAACCGCCTGATCCGCCACCGGAAAAGAAAGAAAAGGATAAGAGCAAGGATAAAGATAAAAAGGATGACGGCAGCTCTCAGGATTCCGGCAAAGAACCTGCACAGGAACCTGCAAAGGAAGACAAGAAGAACTGATCCGGGACTATCATCAATAAAAAAGCCTTGCAATTACAGAACTTTGGTGGTATAAATGCAAAGTAAGTTAAAGTTTCGAAAGAGTGGGGACTCCCACTCTTTCGCTTATGTATGGATATTTTCTACGGTGATAACATGGCAAAAGAGGATGTCAGTGCAAAAGTAACTGAGATGCTGACGCCGTTTCTTGAGGAGAACGGACTCGACATCTATAAAGTCGAATATAAGAAAGAAGGAAAGTCATGGGTGCTGAGGGTATGCCTCGATAAACCTGCCGATGCGGAGTCTGAATATGTGAGCATAGATGACTGCGAGAAGGTCAATGTATGGCTGAGCGAGGCACTTGATAACAGCAATATGATCGAACGCAGCTACAACCTCGAAGTCAGCTCGGCAGGGCTCGACAGAGAACTTCTTAAGGAATCTGATTATGTGCGTTTTGCCGGCAGAGCCGTAGAAGTGAAAACATATGAGCAGATCAACGGCAGCAAGTCACATGAGGGAATCCTGACAGGAAAGAGTAACGGCATTGTGACGATAGATACGGGAGCAGGAGAGCTTGCGATCCCGGCCGAAAAAATAGCAAAAATCAATTTGGCAGTAGTTTTCTAATAAAAGGAAATCAGGAGGAAACAATGAGCAAGGAATTTCTAGATGCATTTGCAGATCTCAAAAAAGAGAAAAATCTTTCGGAAGCAGAGATCATCGGAGCTATCAAAGACTCTATCGAGAATGCATACAGGAAGAATTACGGAGCATCCAATGTAAGAGTCGATGTTGACATGACTGAGGGCAATGTCACTGTTTACATGGGTATGGAGGTAGTTGAAGAAGTTGAGGATTACCTCACTCAGATCTCCATCGAGGATGCAAAGGAGATCTATGAAGGTTATGAGATCGGTGATGTAGTAGAGTACGAGATCGACCCGAGAGATTTCAACAGGATCGCAGCACAGGGTGCAAAGCAGGTATTCGTACAGAAGAACAGAGAAGCTGAACGCACTAACTCCTACAACGAGTTCATCGAGAAAAAGGGAACCATCGTCACGGGAAAGGTGGAGAGGATCTCGAACGGCACCATGCTCATCTCGCTGGGACGTACTGAGGGACGTGTTCCTGCATCGGAGCAGGTTAGGACAGAAAACTTCAAGCCTGGCGACCGCATCAAGGTTTACGTAATGGATGTCAAGAAAGAGAACAAGGGACCGCAGGTGCTGCTTTCAAGATCACATCCGGGGCTCGTAAGAGGACTGTTTGAGCTCGAGATCCCTGAGATCGCTGACGGAACGGTAGAGATCAAGGGCACAGCGCGTGAAGCCGGATCCCGCACGAAGATCGCCGTATACTCGCATGACCCTAACGTAGATCCTGTCGGAGCCTGCGTAGGAAACAGAGGAGCAAGAGTGCAGAACATCGCAGACGAGCTCTTCGGTGAAAAAATAGATATCATCGTCTGGGACGAGGACCCTGCAGTGCTCATCAGCAACGTGCTGAGACCTGCGATCGTTGAAGGCGTTTACATAAATGAAGAAGAAAAGTCTGCAACTGCAGTAGTACCTGAACAGCAGCTGTCGCTCGCTATCGGACGTGAAGGTCAGAACGTAAGACTCGCTGCAAGAGTCAGCGGATGGAAGATCGACATCAAGAGCAACGACCAGCTCAAGGAGATGGGCTTCGCATTCGACGAATATGAAGATTCCGATGTAGAAGAAGCCGGAGAGGTCACTGAAATTGAGGAGACACAAAACAACTAAGCCGATGCGAAGATGCATTGCATGCAGAGAGTCGAAGCCTCAGGACGAACTGATAAGATTCGTGCTGAACGGACAGGATCCTGTTGCGGACATAAGCGGCAGGGCTGAAGGAAGAGGCTTCTACCTTTGCAGGAACGCAGAATGCTCTGCAACCGCAGTAATGCGGAAGGCATTCAACCGCGTATGCAAGCGAAATCTAGATGAGAAAGAAATCAGTAGACTAATTGAGCAGGTGCTCGATAGCTACCAAGGAGGTATGGATGTCAAAGAAAGTTAGTGAACTAATCAAAGATCTTGACATAAGTATACAGGAATTAAAGGGCTATGCGGATAAGCTTGGTATCGCCATCAGCTCCGCAAGATCCTCGATCGAGGATCAGGCTGCAGAAAGGCTGACAAGGTCCATCAACATGATGAGGGGTACGTCCTCCGGAAACAAAGCCGGCGGAAATAAGCCTAAGATCAAAGCAGTCCCTGTTGTGCCAAAGGACGGGGCAAGGCCAAGGCCGCCTATGGGCAAGCCGGTGATCCCGAAAAAGCCTGCGGCGCCAGTAACTGAAGAGCCTGAGGAAGAAAAACCTGCAGAAGAAAAGATCACAGCACCTGAACCTGAAGTTGCAGAGACTGAGGTAAAGGCAGCTGAGATTCCTGTTGCAGAAAAAGAGCCTGAAGCTCCGGAAAAGACTGAGGATAAGCCTGCAGAGCCTGAAAAACCTGCAGAAATTGCAAAGGAAGTGGCTGCAGAGCCTGAAAAACCTGCAGTGGAAAAAGCTGCTGCCCCAGAGCCTGAGGAAGAAAAACCGGTTGAGGTACCTGCTGCAGAAAAAGAGCCTGAACAGGCAAAGCCTAAGAAGGAAGAACCTGTAAAGCCTGAACCTGCAAAGGAAGAGGAGTATGTTAATGCTCCGGGCAAACCTATGCGCTTCAAGAAGATCTCCGATGCCGAGACCGAAAAGAAAAAGGCAGAAGAGCAGAGAAAGCAGATGCGCGAGAAGAGAGCACAGAGCAAGGCTTCTGAAGGTGACAGGAAGAAACCTTCAAGGAACAAAGGCGAAGGCGGAAAAGACCGTCAGGACCGCAAGGACCGTCAGGATCGTAAAGATCGTCCTGAACGTCCTAAAAAGTCCCAGGGCGAAAGACCTGCACCGGCTCCGGCATCAGGCGGAGGCAAGGCTGCAAAGGGCAAGAGCAAGAAGTTCTTCGATAACCGCGACAGAGATAAGCAGTCGAGGTTCGACAGGCGTGAAGACGGCCCGGGCGGACGCAGAAGCAACAATAACAACATCTATGACGAGGCTGCTCTCGAGAAGCAGGAGCGTCATAAGAGAAAATACAAGACAAAGGTCGTAGAAGAGCCTACAGTAGAGGAACTCCTGCCTGAAGGAACTATTGCAGTTACCGTTCCTATCACAGTAGCAGGTCTCTCCGAACAGGCTGAGATCAGCGTAAGCAAGATCATCATGGCGATGATGCAGATGGGAGTAATGGCAACGATCAACCAGACTCTTGATAAGGACGCTGTAGAGATGCTCGCTGAGGATCTCGGACTCCAGATCGTCGTTACTGAAGAAGAGCCTGAGATCGAAGAGCCGGGAATCGACATGCATGAAGATGCCGAGAGTGAACTCAAACCGCGTCCGCCGATCATCACTGTAATGGGACACGTAGACCACGGTAAGACTTCGCTGCTCGACGCCATAAGAAATACAAACGTCACTGCCGGCGAATCCGGCGGAATCACGCAGCACATCGGTGCTTCGGAAGTCATGATCAACGGAAGAAGGATCGTATTCCTCGATACTCCGGGACACGAAGCGTTTACGACGATGCGTGCAAGAGGAGCACAGGTCACAGATATCGCGGTGCTGGTAGTAGCTGCAGATGACGGCGTAATGCCACAGACGATCGAGTCCATTAGCCATGCGAAGGCAGCGAACGTTCCTATCATCGTTGCCATCAACAAGATGGACAAGCCAGGCGCAAATCCTGACAGGGTAAAGCAGGAACTCATGGAGCACGGCGTGCTCGTAGAGGACTGGGGCGGCGAGGTTATCTCCGTTCCTGTATCTGCCAAGAAGGGTGAGGGAATCACTGACCTGCTCGAGATGATACTCCTGCAGGCAGACATGCTCGAACTCAGGGCAAATCCTGACAGACTGGCTCTCGGAACCGTTATCGAGGCAAGACTTGACAAGGCAAAAGGTCCTGTCGCAACACTGCTCGTATCGAACGGAACTCTTAAGACCGGCCAGAGCGTAGTAGCAGGAACGACATCAGGAAAGATTCGTGTAATGACAGACGATAAGGGCAAGACGATCCGAAAGGCAGGTCCTGCCACGGCTGTCGAGATCCTCGGACTTTCAGATGTACCTGATGCAGGTGACGCATTCAACGCGGTAAGGGATGACAAGACTGCACGTGAGATTGCTGCAAACCGTAAGGAGAAGATGAGAGAAGAAGTCCTGGCAAAGAATGCCAGCATGACTCTAGAGAAGCTCTTCAGTCAGATACAGGAGGGTGAGGCAAAGGAACTCAACCTCATCGTCAAGGCAGACGTACAGGGATCTGTCGGAGCTATTATTACCTCGCTTGAGAAGCTTGAGACTCCGGAGGTCAAGATCAACGTTATCCACAGCGGCGTAGGTACTATCAACGAATCTGACGTAATGCTGGCAGAGACATCGAACGCCATCATCATCGGATTCAATGTCAGACCTACTACGGCCGTCACCAACCAGGCTCAGGCTGCTGATGTAGAGATCAGACTCTACAGAGTCATCTACGACATTATTGACGAGATCCAGGATGCTATGAAGGGCATGCTTGATCCTGAGTATAAGGAAGAAGTACTCGGTAAGGCTGTCGTCAGAGATACATTCAAGGTGCCTGGCGTCGGTATCATTGCCGGATGCTATGTCAACGAGGGTATCGTAAAGAGAAATGCCCAGATCAGACTGGTCAGAGACGGAATCGTCATTCACGAGGGAGTCATCAGCTCACTCAGGAGATTCAAGGACGACGTCAGGGAAGTCGCTGCAGGATACGAGTGCGGACTCGGCATCGAGAAATACAACGACATCAAGCCTGACGACGTGATCGAATGCTTCAACATGGTTGAGGTAGCACGTTAATAACGGAGATAAAATGGCTAAATACAGACAGGGGAGGCTCAGCGAAGAGATAAAGAAAAGCGTAAGCGGTTTCCTTATCAACGGAGCTAAAGACCCGGCACTTACTTCAAGAATAATAAGCATCACAGGCGTCGAGGTGACACGTGACTTAAGCTATGCCACGATCTACGTTTCACCGGTCTGCCTTTCGGATGAAGACAAGGAAATGGTGTACTCAGGTGTACTCGCAGGTTTTGAGCGCGCAAAAGGCGCCATCAGAGGCCAGGTGTCGAGAGACATCAAGCTCAGACATACACCTGAGCTCATCTTCAAACTTGATTCATCACAGGATTACGGCAGACACATCGATTCGATAATCGACAGCCTTACTTACAGCAACGAGGAATGAACGACACCATAAAAAGTATCGCAACAATAATGAAGGATCTGGACGGCATACTGCTGTTCCCGCACACAAATATGGACGGGGATGCGCTGGGCTCATGCACGGCGCTTTGCCTTGCCCTGAGAAGTCTCGGCAAGCAGGCGTACGTCATGATCAACGAGCCGGTTCCGAAGAATCTTGACTTTCTGGAGTGCGGATGTACTACAACCGATGACAGCGTGCTTGATGATGTTCAGCTCTCACTCATGATAGACTGCAACGGCATGAACCGTATCACCGGCAGGGAGAAAGCCTGGAAGAGAGGACGCCTGAAGGGCTGCTTCGATCACCACGCCACAAAAGCAAAGGATATCAGATATGATTTCGCCAGGATCGAACCGAAGTCCGCTGCGGTAGGAGAGATCGTTTACAATGTCATAAGAGCTCTCGGTGTTGAGATCTCACTCGACATTGCAAACTGCATTTTTACGGCTATCACGACGGATACCGGCAACTTCCAGCACAGCAACACGACCAGCCGCTCGCATGAGATCGCAGGACATCTGTATAAGATCGAAGGCTTCAACTCCAAGATCATCTCTGCTCTCATTTATGACCGCAGATCCAAGGAGGCGCTGAAGATGGAGAGTGAGGTGATCTCGGATCTGAAATTCTATGCTGACGGAAAGCTTGCGGTCGGAAAGGTCACACAGGCGCTGCTTAAAGAAAACGGCTGCACCCTTGACGAGGCTGACGGGATCATACAGAAGATGATGAGTATCGACGGCGTCGAAGGAGCCTGCCTGTTCAAGGAGACTGAGACAAACGTAAGAGCCAGCCTAAGGGGAAGGACCTATGCAAACATGGCTTCAGCTGCCGCGAAATTCGGAGGCGGAGGCCATACGCTTGCGGCCGGATGCACTTTCTTCATGCCTCTCGAGGAGGCTGAGAAGCTGTTCATCCCTGTGCTCATCGATACCGTGAACACTCACTGAATCAAATGACAGACGGAATTATAAATGTAAACAAGCCGGCAGGGTGGACGTCGCAGGACGTCTGCACAAAACTCAGGCACGTGCTTAATATCAGGAAAATAGGACACACAGGAACGCTCGACCCGATGGCTACGGGCGTTTTGCCTGTCTGTATGGGAAAAGCCACCCGGACGATCGAGTATTATGATATGGATTCCAAATCATATCATGCTTCGATGAAGCTGGGCATGACGACCGATACTCTCGATATAACGGGAGAGATACTTGAAACGTGCGGATACTCAGATATCAGCGAAAAAGCCGTCAGAGACGCATTTAAAGCCTACACAGGCCAGGTGATGCAGATACCTCCGAAGTATTCGGCGATAAGGATAGACGGAAAGAGGGCATACGACCTCGCACGTGAGGGAAAGGCTTTTGAAATAAAGCCGCGTGAGATAACAGTATATGATAATAATGTCACTTTCATTGATCTCGAAAGCGGTGAGATAGAATTCGATATAACCTGCTCAAAGGGCACATACATACGCACGGTATGTGATGATATCGGCCATACGCTTGGATGCGGTGCGGTCATGACAGCACTGACACGTACTGCTTCGGGATATTTCAGGATAGAGGATGCAAATACTATTGAAGAGATCATCGAAGCGGCCGGAAAAGGGGTTGAAGAAGTAGAAAAAATGATGATCCCGGCGGATATCACACTGGAAAAGCTGGGCAGGATCAAACTTAACGATAATAGGATTACCGCCTTTATAAACGGCAACTCATCATGGCCGAACGGATTCCGCATAACTGCGCCATCTGAGTTCAATGAACTGTTCAGGGTATACGGAAACGGCGTTTTTCTCGGTGTCGCAGCAGTTGAAAACGGCTCACTGGTGCCGAAAAAGGTGGTCAGATAGTACAATAATGGAAATAATAAACAGCCTGGATAATATTAATATCGGACAAAAAACAGCGGTAGCACTCGGTAATTTCGACGGCATCCATATAGGACACCGCGAGATATTCCGCAATGCGCTTGACGCTGCAAAGGAGCATGATCTGAAGTCACTGTGTTTCACGTTTTCGAACCATCCGTTCAATTTCATTCTCAGAAGAGATGACAGCGATCCGGATGCGGTGAAACTCATCTGCACAGAAGAAGAAAAGATCGAACTCATAGAAAACATGGGATTCGAAATTCTTGTAAACGTGCCGTTTGATGAGCACATCATGACCATGCAGGCACATGAGTTTTTTGAGGATATAGTAAAAGACAAGCTCAATGCAGGTTATGTTTCGGTAGGCTTCAACTACACCTATGGCGCAAGAGCAACGGGAAGGCCTGATACTTTGCGCAGGGAATGTGAAGCTGCAGGGATAGGCGTGGCCATACATGATGCGGTAGTGGTAGACGGAGAAGTTGTAAGCTCGACTCTGATACGCGAGATGATAGCGACAGGCAACATGGAGATGACCGCAAGGCTGCTCGGCAGGCCGTACTCTTTCAACGGTACCGTAAAACACGGCAAGAAACTCGGGAGCAGCATGGGAATACCTACAATAAATATCCCCGTACCTGACAGGCAGATGCTGCCTCCAAACGGCGTATACTTCAGCCGTATCCATATAAACGGGATCACGTATAACAGCGTATCAAATATCGGACTGAACCCTACTGTAAACGATGATGCCAGACGCAAGACGATAGAGACCAACATTTTCGATTACGACGATGATGCATACGGACAGGATGTCACCGTCTACTTCGATCATTTCTCGCGCGGAGAGAGAAAATTCAGGAATAAAGAGGAGCTTTTTGCACAGATCGCCCGTGACTGTGAAAACGCCCGGAATTATCGTAAAAAATGATAGACAACACGTTTCTTTCGTGTTAATATACCAACGTTGTAAATCAATTCAATATACCCGCGCCGCAGTGGTTCGCATCTCCGACGGCTACGCAGAGCGGGCGAACTTAAGAAAAGGAGTTTATTTTTATGCTTACAAAAGAGAAAAAACAGGAAATCATCAAAGAGTATGCTACTAAAGAAGGCGACACAGGTTCCCCTGAGGTTCAGGTAGCTATCCTTACTTACAGGATCAACGACCTCAACGAGCACCTCAAGGAGCATCATAAAGACCACCACTCCAGAAGAGGTCTTCTGAAGATGGTAGGACAGAGAAGAAACCTTCTCAAGTACCTCAGAGAAACAGATATCGACAGATACAGAAGTCTCATCGCCCGTCTCGGCCTGAGAAAATAATATCTGACAATGAAGCGGGAGCACGCCTCCCGCTTTGTATGTATTTAGTTAATGCCCATAGGAAAAGAATGATTAACAGGAAGGAGTTGTTAATAAATGGGTAGATTTGAAGATTACAGAGTATTCAGAACAGCACTTGGCGGCAGACTTCTCGAAGTCGAGATCGGCAAACTCGCTGAACAGGCAAACGGACAGGCCACGGTCAGATACGGAGATACGGTCGTGAGCTGCACAGTCTGCGCAAGCAAGGAGCCTAAGCAGGACGTGGATTTCTTCCCGCTTACATGCAATTTTGAAGAGAAACTTTACGCGGTTGGAAAGATCCCTGGAGGATATATCAAGAGAGAGGGTCGTCCGAGTGATAAGGCAACACTTACCTCGAGACTCATCGACAGGCCTCTCAGACCGCTCTTCCCGAAGGGTTACAGAAATGATGTAGTAGTAACGGCAACCGCTCTGTCGGTAGACCATGACTGCTCACCTGAGGTAGCTTCGCTCATCGGTACTTCGACAGCGATCGCGATCTCTGACATCCCTTGGGACGGCCCTACAGCAGGCGTTGTTGTAGGAAGAGTAGACGGAGAATTCGTCATCAACCCTACATTCGAGCAGAGACAGGTATCCGACCTCAATCTTACAGTATGCGGTACCGAAGAAGCCATCATGATGGTCGAAGCAGGAGCCAATGAGCTTCCTGAAGACCAGATGCTCGAAGCTATCCTTACAGGTCACGAAGAGATCAAGAACATCTGCAGATTCATCAAGGAGATCGTTGCAGAAGTCGGTAAGGAAAAGCAGCAGTATGTAGTATTCAAAGCAGCTGAAGATGTTGATGCAGCTGTAAGAGAGTATGCAACATCCAACATGATCGAAGCGATCTACACTTTCGACAAGCAGGAGAGGATCGCAAACATGGATGCCGTTGCAGCTGATGCAAAGGAGCACTTTGCCGAGGAATTCGAAGGAAGAATGGCCGAGGTCGATGAAGTACTCTACAACATCAAGAAAGAAGAAGTCAGACGCCGCATTCTTGAAGAAGGCGTACGTCCTGATGACAGAAGACCTGACGAGATCAGACCGCTCTGGAGCGAGACCGGATATCTTCCGAGAACACACGGATCCGGACTCTTCAAGAGAGGACAGACTCAGGTGCTCTCGATCGCGACACTCGCACCGCTTTCAGAGGCTCAGTACCTCGACGGAATCGATGATGACGTGACACGCAAGAGATATATGCATCAGTATAACTTCCCTGGTTACTGCACAGGCGAGGCAAAGCCGAGCAGATCACCTGGAAGAAGAGAGATCGGACACGGAGCTCTCGCAGAAAGAGCGCTTCTGCCTGTACTTCCTAGCGAAGAGGAATTCCCATATGCTATCAGAGTCGTCTCTGAAGTAATGTCTTCGAACGGTTCTTCCTCGATGGCATCGACATGCGGATCCACACTCGCACTTATGGATGCAGGTGTTCCTATCACGAAACCGGTTTCCGGAATCGCTATGGGACTCATCGAAGGATTCAATGAGGACGGATCGAGCAAGTTCGCCATCCTCTCCGACATCCAGGGCATGGAAGACTTCCTTGGCGACATGGACTTCAAGGTCACAGGAACTCCTGACGGTGTTACAGCTCTCCAGATGGATATCAAGGTGCACGGTCTTAACAGAGAGATCCTCGAACAGGCTCTCGAACAGGCTAAGATCGGCAGAGCAAAGATCCTCGAGAACATGCTCGAAGAGATCCCTGAACCAAGGGCTGAGCTCAGCAAGTATGCTCCTAGATTCATCAGCATGAGAGTTGATCCTGACAAGATCAGACTGGTCATCGGACCTGGAGGAAAGACTGTCAACAGGATCGTTGATGAAACAGGCGCCAAGATCGATATCTCTGATGATGATGTCGGATTCATCGCTATTTATGCAGTCGATCAGGAAAGCGCTGAGGCTGCACGCAGAGAGATCGAGCTCATCACAAAGGACGTCGAAGTAGGCGAGACTTATGAGGGCAAGGTCACAAGGATCATGAACTTCGGAGCATTCATTGAGATCCTGCCGGGTAAGGAAGGCCTGCTGCACATCTCCAAGATGGCAGACCACAGAGTCGCAAAGGTAGAGGACGTAATGAACATCGGCGATGAGGTCAAGGTAAAGGTCACGGAGATCGACAGCCAGAACCGCATCAACCTTGAACGTCCGGACGTTAAGCGTTCTGACAATAAAAGAAAATAAATGCTTTACGAAGAAGGGTTCACGCAGAATAGAGAGATCTCATGGCTGAGATACAACGAGCGTGTGCTCGAAGAGGCACTGGATGAATCAGTGCCTCTTTTTGAACGCCTGCGTTTTATAGCCATTTTTGTTTCCAATCTTGAAGAGTTCTTCAAAGTGCGCGTAGGCAGTCTTCTCGGAGAAGAGGATGAAGGCGACGATATCATAGATGAGAAATCCGGAATGACAGCAGCCGATCAGCTCAGTCGTATACTTGATCTGGTACCGGGGCTCCTCATGAAAAAAGACATGGCATACGGGCTTGTTGAAAGCAGACTCGCCGAAGCAGGAGTCATCAGGCTTGAGCCGTGGCAGCTCAGTGATGAGGACAGGGGCAGATGCTTCGATTTTTTCAGGGATGAGATAAAGGAAAACCTTACAGTCCGGATACTGGATGCAGGCGGATCCATGCCGCCGATCGACGAGGAGAGACCATATATAATAGCCACTCTGGATGCTGAGCTTGAGGACAAGTTCGGCTTCATAGATATACCGCGCTCTCTGCCTCTTATAAAAGTGCTGCCGGGAGAAGAATTCAGATATGTGCTGACAGAAGACATCATAAAGATGTTTGCTGACACTCTGTTTGTCCCGTTTATCCCGCTTGAACTGCATGTGATAGATATTGCGCGTAACGCCGAAGCGTCAGGCGGGACCGGAGGAGCAAACACGGCGGGAGAGATGCGCGATGCGCTGAGACGCAGAAAATACGGGCCTGCAGACAAGCTCATTTCAGACGGACGTCCCGGAAGATCACTCAGGGCGTATTTTGCCAGAACTCTGGGCCTTGATGAACGTCAGATGTTTACGACAACGAGAATAGATTTCTCATATATCGATGAACTCGAAGAACTCATACCTGATGAGATCAGAAAAGGCCTTACTTATAAGCCGCATGTTCCCGTGGATCAGACAAAAGGATTGAGTGGCAATATAATTGATATCGTTAAGAAAAGGGACTTACTTTCTTCATATCCGCAGGATTCGATGGATCTGTTCCTGGGACTGCTACGTGAAGCTTCTTTCTCTGCAGATGTAAGCGAGATCCGCATTACTATCTACCGCCTGGCATCAAATCCAAAGATCGCAGACTATCTTATATACGCTGCAAGAACAGGCAAAAGGGTGAGAGTGGTGCTTGAACTGAGAGCCAGATTCGATGAAGAGAAGAACCTGGCATGGGCAGAGAAGCTTTCGGCTGCGGGATGCAGAGTCTATTACGGTACTGACAGATACAAAGTGCACTCCAAGATGTGTCAGATAGTTTTTGAAAGCAATGCAAAAGACGGAAGCACAAAAAAGAGTTACATAACTCAGATATCAACAGGTAACTACAATGAAAGAACAGCCGCTCAGTATACCGATCTTTCACTTATCACTTACGATCAGGAAACAGGTAAGGCTGTATCAAAGCTGTTCAGGGATATCTGCAAAGACCGCGTTGCTGAAAAAGCAAGGAGTTATGCGCCGCTGGCCGTATCGCCTCTGAGCATGCGCAGCGAACTTATGAGACTCATACAAAGAGAGACTGCAAAGGGAAAGGCCGGCAGGATATTCTTTAAAATCAACGCTCTGACAGACGAGGAAATGATAGAAGCTCTGATGGAGGCATCATGCGCAGGCTGTCAGGTCAGGATGATAGTGCGCGGTATATGCTGTCTTCTGCCGGGAGTGGAAGGATGCACCGAGAACGTGTGCATAGTCAATAAAGTAGGCAGGTTCCTTGAGCATTCAAGAGTTTACATATTCGGCTCGGGGATAGACGAGATCATGTATATTTCTTCTGCGGATCTTATGAAAAGAAACCTCGACAGGAGGATCGAAGTGGCTTGTCCGGTAAAAAGCGGAAAAATAAAAGACCGCATAAGGGCGATCATGTATGATGTATACTGCGATATGGAAAAGGGCCGTGTTATGCTGCCGGACGGAACGTATGCGGTCAAACCTGATATGTAAAAAAGAATGCCGGTCAGTGACCGGTATTTTCTTTTCAGTGAATATTTCTTTTTCTCTTTTCGACTTCGGCGTCATCAGGGAAGTGAAGTGTGTGTCCGTCTTCATCACGGTATTTCGCGTTATCGTCAACTTCTTCCTCGTCATCATCGATAACTGTATAGCTGGCGCCTTTTTTCATCTGATCGATCTTCTGATCGATAGTTTCAAAGACATGAGGATACCGCTCGCGTACTGTGCGGGTATCCACTTCTTCGCGCTGTCTGTTTCTGACGAGAGCGTAGATCACTATTCCTGCTGTGACGAGAAGTCCCAAAATGATAAGAGGCATACAGTTCTCCTTTAATGATGCAATTATTCTATACTCCGACGAGCGGCCGGTCAATGACTCTTATACCGCAAAACGGTCGGATTCATTGAAAACAGGCATTTTATTTGCCTAAAAGAGTTTCAAATCAGCATTGCATTATGTTAAAATAATCAAGTTGTGAAATCAAGAAACAGGAGAAATAAAACATGTTTGAAAACCTTTCGGATAAGCCTGTTGCCGAGTATCAGGCGGAGCAGATAAAAAAGTGGAACGAGCTCGACATGCTCAACCTCTGCGTAAAAGCAAGAGAGGGTGCACCATCTTTCATATTCTATGAAGGACCTCCGACAGCAAACGGCAAGCCGGGCATCCATCATATGATGGCAAGAACTCTCAAAGACTCCATCAACAGATACAAGACTATGAAGGGATTCCAGGTAAAGCGTAAAGGCGGCTGGGACACTCATGGACTGCCGGTGGAGATCGAAGTAGAGAAACAGCTTGGATTCAGCGGAAAGCAGAACATCGAGAAGTACGGCATCAAAGAATTCAATGAGAAGTGCCGCGAATCCGTATTCAAGTACACTCAGATGTGGACTGACATGTCAGAGAAGATGGCGTATCTCGCTGACATGGAAGATCCGTATATCACATATAAGAACGACTACATCGAAACAGGCTGGTGGATCATCAAGAATGCTTTCGACAAGGGCCTTGTTTATGAAGGATATAAGATCCTTCCGTATTGCCCTCGCTGCGGAACAGGACTTGCTTCTCATGAGGTAGCCCAGGGCTATAAGGACATCAAGGTCAATACGCTTACATGCAAGTTCAGAAGAACGGGTGTGGATCACGATAACGAGTACTTCCTCGCATGGACAACAACACCTTGGACTCTGGCATCCAACATCGCTCTGACCGTAGGTCCGGATGTCGACTATGTGAAGTGCCTCATGAAATCAGGAGAGAATGAAGGGAACCTTCTGTGGGTTGCCGAGGCTCTCGCTGACAAGGTACTTGCAGGTGAAGAGTATGAAGTCGTGGAGAAGGTAAAAGGCCGCGACATGGAATACTGGACATACGAGCAGATCGAGCCGTTCTGTGTCCCTGAAAAGGGCAAAAATGCTTTCATCGTCACATGCATGGACTATGTCAGCACTGAAGATGGTACAGGTATCGTTCACACGGCGCCTGCATTCGGTGAAGACGACTACAACTGCGGCCGCAAGTACGATCTCGCTGTACTGCAGCCGGTTGATGAAAGAGGCTGCTATACTGAGACTCCTTGGGCAGGCAGATTCGTCATGGAAGACGGACTTGATGTCGACATCATCAAGTACCTCGCTCAGGATGACAAGATCTATGCAAAGCAGAGGATGGAACACGCTTATCCGCACTGCTGGAGATGCGGCACTCCGCTCGTTTACTATGCAAACAAGTCGTGGTACATCGAGATGACAAAGCTGAAAGATCAGCTTGTGGCAAACAACAATACTGTAAACTGGTATCCGCCTTATGTAGGTGAGAAGAGATTCGGAAACTGGCTCGAAGACGTAAAGGACTGGGCTATCTCAAGATCAAGATACTGGGGAACACCTATTCCTATCTGGAAGTGCGAATGCGGTCATCTGCACTGCGTCGGATCACGCGAACAGCTGATAGCCGATGCTGAGCAGAACATAGATATGAGCATCGAACTCCACAGACCGTATGTGGACGACATAACCATCAAGTGCCCTGAATGCGGCAAGAGCATGCACAGGATACCTGAAGTAATGGACTGCTGGTTCGATTCCGGAGCCATGCCTTTCGCCCAGTGGCATTATCCGTTTGAGAGGAAGGATAATTTCGACGGTGAGCTTTTCCCTGCGGACTTCATCTGCGAAGGTATCGACCAGACCAGAGGATGGTTCTACTCACTTATGGCTATATCCACTATTGTAAAGGGCTGTGCTCCTTACAAGAACGTACTTGTAAATGACCTGATCCTTGACAAGAACGGCAAGAAGATGTCGAAGCATGTGGGCAACACCGTAAATCCATTCGAAATGATGGATAAGTACGGTGCAGATGCACTCAGATGGTATCTGGTTTACGGATCCCCTGCATGGACTCCTACAAAGTTCGATGAGGACGGCATCAGAGAGGTCATCAGCAAAGTATTCAGCACACTGAGAAACACATACAACTTCTTCTGCCTTTATGCCAACATCGACAAGGTGGAGCGCAGACATCTCGATGTTCCTTATGCTGACAGACCTGAGCTTGACAGATGGATAATCTCCAAATACAACAGGCTCATCAATGTTACGACAGAGGCTATGGATGAATACGATCACATGAAGACAGTCAGGGCGATCGGCGAATTCATCGACGGGGACCTCTCCAACTGGTACATCAGAAGAGCAAGAAGAAGATTCTTTGCCGAAGGAGAAGGCGACGGAATGACTCTCGACAAGAGAGCTGCCTACGCTACGACATACGAGGTTCTTACGGGAGTTGCAAAGATGATGGCTCCTATAGCACCGTTCATCTCGGATGAGATCTATACAAAGCTCACAGGCGAGACTACTGTACATACAGCTTATTATCCGGAAGCTGATGACAGCCTCATCGATGACCATACCGAGGAGAGAATGGACCTTGTAAAGATCCTGGTCAACCTCGGCCGCAGCACAAGAGAGCAGGAGAAGCTCAAGGTGCGTCAGCCACTCAGCAAAGTCATCGTTGACGGAAGCTACAGAGACGTTATCAGTGATCTTACAGACCTCATCAAGGAAGAACTCAACGTTCACGAGGTGCAGTTCGAAGACGAACTCGACAAGTACATGGATTTCAGCATCAAGCCGAACTTCAGAGCCGCAGGCCCTGTTCTCGGAAAGAATGTAAAGGAATTCGGAGGCAAGCTTGCACAGGCAGATGCGAAGGAAATGATCGCAGCACTCAATGAGGGACCTGTGAAGATGACTCTCGGCGGCCAGGAATACGAAATCGATGAAAACCTCGTAGATGTAAGGATCTCCTCGAAGGAGGGATTCGTAGTGGGCATGGACAACAACGTGTTCACTATACTCGACACCACTCTTACACCTGAGCTCATCGAGCAGGGATACGTCAGAGAGGTCATCTCCAAGATCCAGCAGCTCCGTAAGCAGGCTGACTTCGAGATGATGGACGAGATAAAGATCTACATGGACGCTGATGATGAGATCAAGGCTGCTGTTGAAAGAGCAAAGGACTTCATCATGGACGAGACGATCGCAGTTGCCATCGAAGAGAAGGAAGAGCTTCCAAACTTCGATATCAACGGACATAAGACAGGTCTCGCGGTAGAGAGAATCAAATAAAGATATAAATATGTTGCCTGTGGACGAGTCATGACCGCAGGCAACAATTTTTTAAGAAGATGAGAACTGAAGTGCAAAAGGAAAACATACTTGATTATTTACTGAATGAGCTGGAGACTGCTGTTACTGAACTGGGTGAAAAGAAGTTCAGGGCCTCGCAGATATTCGGCTGGCTTGCAAAGGGCGTGAAGGATTTCGATGATATGAAAAACGTGCCGGCAGCCCTGCGGGCAAGCCTTGCAGAAAGGTTTTATATCGGGCTTCCTGAAGCTGTGCGCAGTCAGAGATCTAAGGATGGCACAGTAAAGTGCCTCTTTGAGTTTATTGACGGTACACAGGTAGAGTCAGTGTTCATGAAATATGAGTATGGCAACTCCATCTGCATCTCATCACAGTCGGGCTGCCGAATGGGGTGCACGTTCTGCGCTTCCACCATGGACGGACTTGACAGAAGTCTCACCGGAGGAGAGATGCTGGGTCAGGTGCTTGCCATGAGAAATCTGACCGGGAAAGATATCGGTCACGTAGTAGTCATGGGAATGGGCGAGCCGTTTGATAACTACGATGGACTTTCAAAGTTCATTCGCCTGATACACGATAAAAAGGGTTATGATCTCGGGCTGCGCAACATAACGGTTTCAACATGCGGACTTATTCCGAAGATCAGAGAATTTGCAGTCGATTTCCCGCAGGTGAACCTTGCCGTGTCACTGCATGCTCCTGATCAGAAGCTGAGAGAGCAGACCATGCCTGTCGCTAAAAAGTATGATTACGATGATCTCATGAAGACCTGCAGGGAGTACACGGAACTGACAGGAAGGCGTATCACATTTGAGTATGCAGTAATAGACGGCGTGAATGACAGCCCTGCATGCGCTGAAGAACTCGCATCGAGACTGAAAGGCTGGCTGACACATGTGAACCTTATACCTCTTAATGAAGTGAGGGGAAGAAACTATAAAACAGCAAATGAAAAAAGCGTTGCATCATTCAAAAAAATACTGGAGCGGAATGGTGTAGCCGTCACAGTAAGAAGGACGCTGGGAAGCGACATTGATGCTGCCTGCGGCCAGCTCAGAAGAAACAGATAAAACACAATAAACAACTATATACAGTATACGGAGCTCTTATGCTCCGTTTTATATTGTGTACATTATCAAAATCAGGGCGCTTATAAGGTTGTTTTATGATATAATACATTGATTATTTATGTAATGAATGTGATTTGATAGATAACTATGTGCTTTTGCACTGTGTAAAGGGTTTTCGGAGGTAACTTATGAAGATCTTGATAGATGGAATGGGCGGCGATTACGCACCTGAGGAAATAGTAAAGGGAGCGATCAGGGCTGCATCTGAAATAAGTGAGACGGTCGTGATAATCGGTCCGGAAGAAGCTATCCACGAACAGCTTAAGGCGAACAGATGGAAGGGCGAAAATATTGAGGTCGTTGACGCTACAGAGGTCATCACCAATGAAGAGCATCCGGCTATGGCGGTCAGAAAGAAAAAGGACTCGACCATTGTAAAAGGCATGAACATGCTAAGGACGGGTGAAGCTGACATATTTATATCCGGAGGAAGCACCGGAGCTCTTCTCTCAGGAGGACTGGTAACACTGGGACGCATCAAAGGCATAAAGAGGCCGGCTATCGCTGCGTGGTTCCCTCGTGCTGGAAAAGAAGGAGTCACACTTCTCCTTGACTGCGGTGCAAGCGTAGAAGCAAAGCCTGAATACATATATCAGTACGGAATAATGGGAAGCATCTTCGTAAAGGGCATAACCGGAAACGAAGCTCCTGTAGTAAGACTGCTTAATGTCGGTGCAGAAGAAGGTAAAGGAGACGATCTTCACAAGACTGCATTCAACATGCTGAAGGAGAGCGGACTCAACTTCCAGGGCAATATAGAAGCCAGGGATGTTATCTTCGGAGAGACTGATGTGGTTGTTACCGACGGATTCAGCGGAAACATATATCTTAAGAGCAGCGAGGGAATGAGCCTGGCAATCATGGGTGAGTTCAAGCACAAGCTGACCGAAGGATTTATCGCTAAGGCGGGAGCGATGCTCGCATACAGCAAGATAAAAGAGATCAAGGAAGTATTCGACTACTCCGATGCAGGCGGCGCTCCGATCCTCGGACTTAAGGGTGCGGTGCTCAAGATCCACGGCAATTCAAAGGCTACGGAGGTCTATTACGCTATACACAGAGCGGTAGACTATGTTGACAATGATATTACGGGAATGATAGCCGAAGCGATAGGAAACAGCGAAGAGCTCGGCGATAAAGGAGAAGAATAATGGCGCAGGCCGCTGATCTTGAAAAACTATACGGATTGATCGGATACCGGTTCAAAAATGAGAAGCTCGTGAAGACAGCTCTCACTCACAGCTCATATGCATCTGAGCGCAAACTCGGATATGAGCGAAATAACGAGAGACTTGAATTCATAGGGGACGCTTATGTTGATGCTGTAGTAGGAGCAAAGCTCTTCGAGATCATGGGATCTGCACATGAGGGCATACTGTCGAGATGCAGGGCTGACGTGGTATGCGAAGATTCGCTTGCAGGTACTGCTTCCGAGATGGGGCTCGGTGAGTTTCTCTATCTTGGGAAAGGTGAGGAAGCAAGCGGGGGAAGAAACAAGGCATCTATACTTGCTGATGCATTTGAAGCGCTCGTAGGGGCGATAATACTCGACGGAGGATATGAAGCCGGACGCGACATTATATTAAGGCTTCTTGAAAAGAGGATCACTCTCGGAGCTCAGGGCAAGCTAAATAAGGATTATAAAACCAGACTCCAGGAGAAGCTTCAGGAGGAAGATCACAATGTAAAGATCGAATACCGCAAGGTAGCGGAGTCCGGACCCGATCATAATAAAACATTCACGATCGAAGTGGAGATAAACGGAAAGACGGCAGGCAAAGGCACCGGACCGAGCAAGGCAAAGGCCGAACAGGCTGCAGCAGAAGACGCACTTTCGAAGGGAGTATAGCAGTTGTATTTTAAAAGGATCGAAATGCAGGGATTCAAATCTTTTGCGGACCCTGTAAACATAGAACTCAATGACGGCGTGACCTGCATCATAGGTCCGAACGGAAGCGGAAAGAGCAATATCTCCGATGCGCTCAGATGGGTCCTCGGCGAGCAGAGCTCCAAACAGCTCCGCGGTTCAAAGATGCAGGACGTGATTTTTGCGGGAACAGCAACAAGAAAACCGAAAGGCATGGCTGAGGTCACGCTCGTTATCGACAATACGAACGGAATACTGCCGCTTGAATATAACGAAGTAGCAGTCACAAGACGCATGTTCCGTTCCGGGGAAAGCGAATATCTTATCAACGGCAACCAGTGCAGGCTGAGAGATATCCGCGAACTTTTCATGGACACCGGCATAGGAGTCGAAGGCTACTCGATAATCGGACAGGGCAAGATCGCTGACATAGTCAGTACAAGGCCTGAGAACCGCAGACAGATATTTGAGGAAGCTGCAGGAGTTGTGCTCTATAAGAGCAGAAAGAACGAAGCAGAGAACAAGCTCAAGGCAGCGACTGTAGATCTGGACAGAGTAAGAGATATCATAGCCGAGATCGAAGGACGCATCGGAGGTCTGAAGGAGGATTCCGAGAAAGCCACGGAATACATAGGACTCAGAGACAGATACAAGACTCTCGGCATCAATATAATTCTTCACAATCTCGAAAACCTTGAAGTCAGTGTGCGTGACGGAAAGGAAGAACTCGAAGCCCTTCAGGCAAAGCTTGATCTCACAACGGCAAGGATAGCTGATACCGAAGAAAAGCTCGAAGAGCTCAGGGACAGCGAGTCAGACCTCAATGAGGAATTCGGAAGCACGAACGCACGGCTTCTTGAGGCGATCGATGAGCTGGCAGACATCACGAGCGGCGGAAAGCTCAATAAGGAGCGTCTGGCAAATATTGAGAAAGAACTTGCAAGACTTGAAGAAGAGATTAGCTCTGCTAACGAAAGGCTGGGAACTGAAAGAGCCGAACTTGCAAGGCTGGAAGAAGGCGAAAAGGCCATGAACCGCGATATGGACAAGCTCAGGACCGAGCTTGAAGACGCGGTAATGAAATATAATGAAGATTCACGCAGATCCTCCTCGATAGCGATGCAGACAGAGGAGATCAAGAGCAGGCTGATCGATATAAATCACCGTAATGTGACCAGAAATGCTGAGATCAGGACTCTCAGCAATTATAAGAACACTCTTGAAGAGCGGAAAGAAACGCTTAAGGAAGAGTTCGAGACAAGGGACAGAACTGATACCGAAAACAGAGAGAACCTGAAGCTTATCGAGCAGAAAATAGTTGAGAATGAGACTGCTCTTAAAGGAAAAAAGAACGAACTCGATGATGTTAACAATAAAATTGTTACCTTTGCTACTGAGATCGAAAAAAATATAAGGGAGATCGACGAGATCTCCGTAAGATGCAATCAGGCGATCGCACGCCGCAGCACCATCGAAGAGATGGAAGCCAACTATGAAGGCTATAATAATGCGGTCAGATCAGTCATGAATGCAGGCCGCAAGGGAATAATAGGTACTGTTTCGGATATCATCGATGTTCCCCGCGGTTTGGAGACTGCTGTCGAGACTGCTCTCGGCAACTCGCTCCAGAACATCGTCTGCGAAGATGACGCTTCTGCCACAGATACCATCGAATGGCTCAAACAGACCGGACTCGGCAGAGCTACCTTCCTCCCTGTGAAGTCGGTAAGGGCAGACAGGATCAGAGTAAATGAAAGTGTACGCTCCGCTGCGGGATATGTCGGCATTGCTTCTGAAATGGTAGGATGCAATGAAAGATACAGGGAGATCGTTGATTATCTGCTCTGCAGGGTGATCATCGCAGATGACATGGAAAGAGCCATCCGCATATCCAAGAAAGACATCGGCGGATTCAGGATAGTCACCAGAGACGGTGAAGTCATCAACGCATTTGGTGCGATCACCGGTGGAAGATATAAAAACAGAACAGCTAATCTGCTTGACCGTAAGAAGGAAATAAGCACTCTCAAGGCAAAAATCGCGGACTACAATGCATTGACTGCTGATCTCAACAGCAGCAGGGAGAAACTCGATGAAAAAAGAGCACAGCTCAGGGCCGAAAGGGATGAGCTGCGTGCCGAGATCACAGAGCTTGATATCGCAGGAAACGTTCTCAAAGCGGATAAGGATCACGCTGAGTCGCTCGTAAGAGAAGATGAGGGAGCAGCTGAGAGATTCAGATCCAGCATGGAGACTCTTGCATCCGATATAGAAAGAGCTGATGCCATGATCGCAAGTCACAGGAAAGGCATCGAAGAGGCAGAAAAAGAATATGCCGAGGCTGAGGCAAAAGCTGATTCGTTCATGAAGGAAGCTGAGGAACTCAAACCTGTGATCGAAGAGGACAACGAAGCTATCGTTGCTCTCAAGGTAAGGATCGGTGAGAGCGAATCAAGGATGCTTGCTGACAACGAGATGATAGAACGCGTAAGGGATGATGTCACTGAGCTTGAAGCTGCAGTCGAAGACAACCTCGCTCTCCGTAAGGAACTGATCGACGACAGGGAAAGGCTCACCACATCCGGCGAAGAATCCGGAGACAAGGAGCGCGCTCTCAGTCAGGAAAAGGCAGCTCTCGAAGAGAAAATAGCCGACATCACGTCAAGACTTGAGGAGGGACGCGGCAGAAGCGAAACCCTGATGGCAGCTCAGAAGAAAGACAGAGAGGAACTCGAAACTGTACGTGATGAACGTTACAAGCTCGAAGTCAGAACAGCAAGAAACGAGACGCTTCTCGATACGCAGAAAGATAAGCTGTGGGATGAGTTCGAAGTGTCTTACGCTGAGGCGCTTGATATGAGAGATGAGAACTTCGCGATCACTGCAGGTAACCGCGAGTCAAGAGAGATCAGACTCCGTCTTGCGGAACTCGGTGACGTAAATGTCGGTGCGATCGAAGAGTACAAGGCTGTCAGCAAGAGATACGAGTTCATGACAGCTCAGGAAGCAGACCTTACCAAGGCCATGAATGAGCTGAATGAGATCATCTCGAACATGGATAAAACCATAAGGATCAAGTTCAAGGAGAACTTCGACCGTGTAGTAGTGAATTTTGAGCAGTCGTTCAAGGAACTCTTCGGAGGAGGATACGCTGAGCTCAGGCTCGAAGATGAGACAAAACCGCTCGAATCAGGCATTGAGATCACAGCTCAGCCGCCGGGGAAGAAGCTCAAGAACATCAACCTGCTCTCAGGTGGAGAAAAGACGCTGACGGCAATTGCACTGATGTTTGCCGTACTGAAGGCTAAGCCGACACCGTTCGTCATTCTTGATGAGGTAGAGGCTGCTCTCGACGAAGTCAATATCGAGAGGTTCTCTGACTACCTCAAAAATTTTGACAACATACAGTTCGCCCTGATCACACACCAGAAGGCGACCATGGAACATGCAGATGTGCTTTACGGCGTAACGATGCCGGAGCAGGGCATCTCACGCATGCTGTCCCTCAAACTGGGAGACGAATTCGACCCGGAAGGACTTGAATGAATTAGAAGGAGGCCGATAAATGGCACTATTTGAAAAGAAATCCGTATTCCGCAAATTCATAGATTCCATCACGATGGCGGTCTATGATAACCCTGAACTCGGACCGGAATTCCTTGATCAGCTCGAGGAGTCACTTGTTATGGCTGATGTCGGCATAGAAACGTCAGCTAAGATAATAGAAGAACTGAACAAGGCGATAAACTATAAGTACATCACCAGGGAACGTGAGATAAAGAAAGAGCTTTCACGCATACTTGAGGAGCTCATGGACAAGGGAGAGCGCAATCTCATGAAGAATGAGTTCCCGCTCATCATCCTCATGATAGGCATCAACGGAGGCGGAAAGACCACTACGATCGCAAAGCTTGCCAATATGTACATACAGCAGGGAAAAACAGTAATGCTGGCAGCGGCTGATACTTTCCGCGCTGCAGCTGCAGAGCAGCTCGAGCTTTGGGGACAGAGAGTAGGTGTTGAAAAAGTCATCAGGAGAGAAGAAGGCGCGGATCCAGCGGCAGTCATATACGATGCGATACAGTCGGCAAAAGCCAATAATGTTGACGTACTTATCTGCGATACCGCCGGCAGACTTCAGAACAAGGCAAACCTCATGAAGGAACTTGAGAAGATGAGCAGGGTCATTACACGTGAATGGCCTGAGGCAACAAGGGAGAATCTTCTCGTAGTGGATGCTACTACTGGGAAGAATGCCGTGAATCAGGCTGAAGAATTCAACAATATAACTGATATCACCGGCATAGTTCTTACGAAGATGGATGGTACGGCAAGAGGCGGCATAACGGTCACCATCACCGATGAGTTCGACATGCCTATAAAGTTCATCGGAGTAGGTGAGAAAATGACTGATCTTCAGCCGTTCAATGCACATGATTTTGTGGAGGGTATATTCGATGAGTAAACCCATTTTAGCTATAGTAGGAAGGCCGAATGTCGGCAAATCGACATTTTTCAACAGGCTTATAGGTGAAAGACGCGCGATAGTAGAGGACGTGCCGGGAGTTACACGTGACAGGATCTATGCCGAGACCGAATGGAACGGCAAGGAATTTGCTGTCATAGATACCGGAGGCATCGAAGTTCGCACGGATGACACCATACGCTCCCAGATGAGAGATCAGGCCGTCATGGCAATGGACATGGCTGACGTGATCTGCTTCATGGTGGACGGAAAAGAAGGCCTCACGACCGCTGACAGAGAGGTGGCAGACCTGCTTCGCCGCACCGGCAAGGAAGTGATCCTTGTAGTAAATAAGGTGGATTCTCCGTCAAAGGCGTATGAGATCATTCTTGACTTCTATGAACTGGGATTCGGTGAACCTGTACCGATCAGTGCGGCAAACATGACCAATATAGGAGATCTTCTTGACAGGATAGTCGAAGGTTTCCCGGATGATTCGTTCGGCAGAGCTGATGACAGCATTCATATCGCTATAATAGGCAAACCTAACGTGGGCAAGTCATCGCTGGTCAACGCACTTACGAAGCAGAAGAGAGTTATTGTTTCTCCTATCGCAGGCACTACGCGCGACACTATAGATACTCCGTTCACATATAAGGACAGGGAGTACACTCTGATCGATACTGCCGGTCTTCGCAAAAAGAGCAAGGTCAACGACTCTATTGAAAAGTTCAGCGTAGTCAGAGCCATCGCCGCGATAGAGCGCTGCGATATATGTGTTCTGATGCTGGACGCTGTGGAAGGCCTGACGGAACAGGACAAAAAGATCGCAGGATACGCCCATGAGGCCGGCAAGGGACTGCTTATAGTCGTGAACAAGTGGGATCTCATCGAAAAAGAGACAAACACCATGCGTGACTTTGAGAGAAAGATCAAAGCCGAACTCCTCTTCGCTTCATACGCTCCGGTCGTATTCACATCGGTAATCAACAAGCAGAGGATATTCGACATCATCGACAGATGTTCACGCATCGCCGATGCCAGAAGCGTCCGCATAACTACCGGAAAACTCAACAGCATAATAGAAGACGCTGTCATGATGAGACAGCCGCCTTCAGACAAAGGCCGCAGGCTCAAGATCTACTACGCTACGCAGATAGGTACTAAACCTCCGCTGTTCTCATTCAGCATAAATGACAGGGAGCTCATGCACTTTTCTTATGCGAGATATCTTGAGAATAAGATCAGAGAAGCATTCGACTTCGAAGGCACTTCGATAAAGTTCGTGTGGAGCGAAAGGAGAGGTGAACGCAAGTGAGCAGTACGGGAGTATTGAGACTGATTATCATATGTCTTGCTGCCTACATGATAGGAAACATCAATCCGGCGATCATTCTCGGGAAAATCAAAGGGATCGATATCCGCAAGGAAGGCAGCGGTAATGCCGGGATGACCAACACCATCAGAGTAATGGGTCTTGGAGCAGGTATTACTGTATTTATCGTAGATGTACTGAAAGGGTTCGTTGCCGTCACACTGGGATATAGCTTAGGCAGCACATACGGCGCCATGGCAGCATTTGCAGGTGTAGTGCTTGGGCACTGTTTCCCTGTGGTATTCGGATTCAAGGGCGGAAAAGGTGTAGCATCTGCATTCGGTGCAGCGCTGGCTCTCAACTGGATCAGTGCGCTGGCAGCATTGCTGATAGCCGGAGTGCTTTTCGGGATCACCAGGAGGATGTCAATAGCATCGCTCGCTGCCGCTCTGGCATATCCTGTACTGGTATGGCATTTCAAACCTGAATACTTTTATTTTGCGATATGTGCAGCCGCATTTCTGATGATAATGCATCTGGCAAATATCAAGAGGATCGCAAAAGGCGAAGAAAAACCTCTTACTATCGGAGGCGGCAATAAGGAAGAAAAGGAGCAGACTAAATGAAACCTATAGACTATTATGCCGGAGTCAGCATTCCGGATCTTGGCGATAAAGCGCTCAATGTAGCTGTTCTGGGAAACGGCTCTTTCGGCACAGCAATGGCCAACCTGATAGTTCATAACGGCCATAAAGTTACTCTCTACGGACGCAATAAGGCTGCTCTTGAGGCCATGAAAGAGACACGGGTCAACAGCAGGTATCTGCCTGACGCACTGCTGAGTGAAAGACTTGAATATACAAATGACCTGGAAGAGGCTGTTAAGGGAAAGGATATAGTCGTGTTCGCTGTTCCTGCCCAGACATTCAGGCAGGTCTCAGCTGATGCATCGCAGTATCTTGAAGAAGGCGTTATTGCGGTCAATCTCGCAAAAGGTATAGAAAAGAATACTCTCAAGAGAATGAGCGAGGTAGCTGCGGAAACCATTCCTCAGGTCAGATATGTCGCACTGTCAGGACCTACTCACGCAGAGGAGATCGTGATGAACGCTCCTGCAGGTATCGTAGCTGCATCGACTGATCCTGAAGCTGCAAAGACCGTTCAGGATGCTTTCATGTCTGAACAGCTGCGTATATATACTCAGGACGATATGGTCGGTGTTGAGATAGCAGGCGCTGTAAAAAACGTAATAGCTATAGCCACCGGTATTTCAGACGGGATGAAGCTGGGAGCCAATGCCAGAGCAGCGCTTATGACACGCTCAATACACGAGATCAAAAGGCTCGGACTTGAGCTCGGTGCAAATCCTGAGACATTCTCAGGCCTTGCAGGCATTGGAGACCTTATAGTCACGTGCGCTACTGATCTTTCGAGAAACAGACGGTGCGGTCTGATGATCGGGCAGGGGCTTAAAGCTGAAGATGCTGTAGAAAAAGTAGGCTCTGTCGTAGAAGGATACTATACAGCAGATGCTGTTTATGATCTCGCTGAAAAACTTGGCGTTGAGATGCCGGTAAGCATGGCTACAAGAGCTGTTCTGAAGGGCGAAGTTTCACCTGAGAAAGCCGTCAGGATGCTGATGTCCAGGGACAAGAAAGACGAGATCCAATGAGCAGATATCACATAATCACATATGGATGCCAGATGAACGAGCATGACTCGGAGAACATCGCAGGACTTCTCGAAGCCATGGGTTACGAGCATATAGATGACCCGTATAAAGCAGATGTCACTGTGATCAACACCTGCAGTGTCAGAGAGAACGCAGATAAGAGATTCTTCGGCACGCTCGGCCAGTTCAAGAAAGTCAGAAAGAACAACCCTGATTTCGTGCTTGCAGTATGCGGATGCATGCCTCAGCAGCCGAGAGTGGTAGCTGAGATCAATAAACGCTTTTCGTGGGTCGATATAGTCTTCGGTACACAGAATATTGCACAGTTCCCTGAACTTCTGGAAGAGAGACTCAGGACCGGCCGCCGCATGCGTGCCATCATTGCAAATAATCCGGACATAAGCGAAGAAGGAATGAAGCCTGTGAGGATGCACCGCCACAAGGCTCTCGTAAACATCACATATGGATGCAACAACTTCTGTACATACTGCATCGTTCCTTACACAAGAGGACGCGAAAAGAGCCGTATGTTAAGCGATGTATGCAGCGAAATAAAAAGGCTCGCTGCTGACGGAGTCGTTGAAGTGATGCTCCTTGGCCAGAACGTAGATTCCTACAGAGATGCTGAAGGCCACAGCTTTGCTGATCTCATCAAGGCAGTCAATGATATAGAAGGGATCGAACGCATCAGATTCATGACTTCTCACCCGAAAGACATATCGGATGAAATGATCGAATGCTTCAAAACATGCGAAAAGCTGTGCCATAATATCCATCTTCCGGTACAGTCCGGAAGCGACAGGATATTAAAGCGCATGAACCGTCACTATAACAGGGAATCATATCTCAGTACGGTAGAAAAGCTCAGAAGGACTGCTCCGGATATTACTATTTCCACTGATATAATAGTGGGCTTCCCCGGGGAGACCGATGAAGACTTTGAGGAGACACTCGATATCGCAAGAAAAGTCGAATACGATTCGGCATTTACGTTCATCTACTCACCGAGAGAGGGGACTCCGGCCGCAAAGTTCACCGACCAGATCCCTGATGAGGTATGTCACGAGAGATTCGACAGGCTTGTCGATGTGATGAACGAGATAAGTTTGAAGAAGAATCAGGCTTACAAGGGGCGCATCTGCGAGGTAATAGCAGAAGGCGTAAGCCGAAGCGATGATAACGTGCTGGCCGGAAGGACAGACGGATTCAAACTGGTGAACTTCACATCGGACAGAAGCCCGGAGCAGCTCATGGGCCGCAAGGTCATGGTTGAGATCACGGAAGGAAAAACATTCAGTCTTGAAGGAAGAGAAGTGAAATGACAGGTATATTGGGACAAGTCCTGCAGTTTTTCACATTGTCACATATCATGGTGATCATCTACATCCTCAATGCTCTTATAGCTTTGGGCCTGATTTTCTTTGATGATTCCAAATCGCCTTCAGCGACCATGGCATGGATAATGGTGCTTTTCATGGTACCCGCGGTGGGACTGTTCCTTTATCTGATCTTTTCACAGAATATTGCCAGGCAGCAGATCTTCAGAATGACAGAGGAAGAAAGCGCCGGCAAAAAATCAATGATCGGCTGGCAGAAAGAAGCGGTGAGGCAGAGCACACAAGTCGATGATGACGACGTTACTGTACGGTGGAAAGACATGATCAGCATGAACCTGGAGTATGCCGATTCTTTCCTTACGGCAAATGACAGTGTCGAGATCATCACCGACGGCAAGGAGATGTTCGAAAGGCTCTGCACCGATATCGAAAACGCAAAATATACCATCAAACTGTGCTACTACATTGTAAAAGACGACTTTGTCGGAAGAAGACTTATAGAGCTTCTGACAAGAAAGGCACAGGAGGGAGTAAAGGTAAGGCTCCTGATGGATGCACTCGGAAGCAGGAGCATAGGATATACTGATCTGAGGGCCTTCAGAAAAGCCGGCGGAAGATATGCATTCTTCTTCAAGCCGCTGATAAGGCATCTGTACTTCAGGATCAACTACCGGAATCACCGTAAGCTTGCGGTGATCGACAACGAGATTGGCTATATCGGCGGATTCAACATCGCCAAAGAGTATCTCGGTTATAAAAAGAAGTTCGGATACTGGAGGGATACGCAGCTTATCATCAGAGGCAATGCTCTGACTACACTGAACGAGCGCTTCTATATGGACTGGCGCTATGCCTCAAAAGAGGAGCTTGATCTTATCGACCGGTCAGTGAGATATGCGTTCAAGTCCAGAACAGGCGATATCCCTGTGCAGATAGTCTCATGCGGACCGGAATCCGAAAAAGAAGAGATCAAGATGGCACTCATGAAAATGATCACGAATGCCAGAAAGAACATATACATCCAGACACCTTACCTTGTACCGGACGAGCCGATGATGGAGTCTCTCCGTATGGCCGCAAGATCAGGAATAGATGTTCGGATAATGATACCGTGCATGCCTGACCACCCGTTCGTTTACAGAACTACGTTATATAACGCCGGAAGACTAATAAAGGAAGGCGCCAAGGTATATATATACGAAAACGGGTTCATGCATGCCAAGACTCTCAGCGTCGACGGAGAAGTCTGCACAGCAGGATCCACTAACTTCGACATCCGGAGTTTCAGACTGAATTTTGAATCCAACGCATTCATATATGACAGGGATGTAACGGAGGATCTGGATTCCAGGTTCATGGATGACATTCTGCTGTCGCGCCCGTATACGCAGGAAGACAGAGACAGGATCTCGAACTTTGAAAAAGCAGCTGAATCAATATCGAGACTGCTTACGGAGATCCTTTAGTAATAAACAAAGGAAAGGAGTTCTTAGTTGAACGCAGATCTGATAATTACAAAAATACTGATGCTTCCGGGCATCATAATAGGGCTCAGCTTCCACGAGTTTGCACACGCATGGGTCTCCGACAAGCTTGGTGATCCTACGCCGAGAAGGCAGGGAAGAGTGACGATCAACCCGCTTGCTCACATAGACTGGATAGGCTTTCTAGCTCTGCTTCTGGTAGGATTCGGCTGGGGAAAACCTGTGCAGATAGACCCGGGGTATTACAAAAACAGAAGAAGGGATGAGTTCCTCGTAGGCATTGCAGGTGTCACGATGAATCTTCTTCTTGCCATAATATTTTCCATTCCGGCAAGAGCGATAGTAAAAGCGTTCGGAAATGCCGTAGCGTCAGATTTTGTATATAACATTTATCTGATGATCTTTTACATCGTTTCGATAAATATCGTTCTCATGATATTCAATCTGATCCCATGTCCGCCGCTTGACGGATGGGGAATAATAACTCAGATATTCAGACTCGACAGATACAGCTGGTGGTATAAGGTGTATCAGTACGGCACATGGATCCTGCTTGCACTGATAGTATTCAACGTGACCGACCTCATAATCACACCACTGGTATCAATGATACTCGGGGTATTGCTATAAGATAGTTACATGGCAGCAGCGTTGAGCTGCTGCCTGTCTGATATATAAGGAAATTAAGAACATGGGAAAACTGATAAAGGACGAAAAAATTCCTGAGATCCTGAACGAACTGGAGCACATGCATCCCGAAGCTGCATGTGCTCTGGACTTCGGCACACGTTTTCAGCTGCTTTCTGCGGTAATGCTGTCGGCACAGACCACTGACGTGTCTGTAAACAAGGTGACGCCTGTACTTTTTGCAAAATACCCTACACCTGAAGCGATGGCAGAAGCGGATCCTCTGGATGTGCAGGAGATCATAAAGACCATAGGACTATACAAGAACAAGTCAAAAAACATCGTAGCTCTTTCAAAAATGCTCGTCTCGGAATTCGGGGGAGAAGTACCGGGAAACTTTGATGACCTCGTCAGACTGCCGGGAGTAGGCCGCAAGACAGCCAATGTAGTTCTGGCAGAAGGTTTCGGTGAAGCACGTATAGCGGTAGACACACATGTTTTCAGGGTTTCAAACCGTATAGGTCTGACATGTGCAAAGGATCCTGAAGGTGTTGAGAAAGGTCTTATGGAGAGACTTCCTGAGGAACAGTGGTCAAGAGCGCACCATCTGCTGATATTCCATGGCAGAAAGGTCTGTCATGCGAGAAAGCCGGACTGTGATAACTGCCTTCTGCAGGAATGCTGCCTGTATCATGAAAACGGAGGCGCGAATTGAGAATCATACATCTGTCGGATCTTCATCTCGGAAAGCGAGTGAATGACTTTTCTATGATCGAAGATCAGAAGTTCATCCTTGAACGCATTCTTGATATAATAGACGAAGAAAAGCCGCAGGCTGTACTGATAGCGGGTGACGTTTATGACAAACCACTCCCGCCGGCAGAAGCCGTGCGTCTTTTTGATGACTTTATCAGCAGACTTTCGGAGATTGATACCGAAGTATTCATTATAAGCGGAAATCATGATTCCGCCGAGAGGCTGTCGTTCGGATCTCAGATCATGGACAGGCAGGGCATACATTTTGCCGGCGGATATGACGGCAGTACCCGCTGCTTCAGCCTTGAAGATGAATACGGAAGTGTCAGTTTTTACATGCTGCCGTTTATTAAACCGGTACATGTAAGACAGGCTTTCACGGATGATGAGAAAGCCGCACAGATAGCCACTTTCACTGATGCGGTCGCTTATGCGATCGAAAAGATGGGGATAGATAAAAATGAACGAAATGTTCTGATCGCTCATCAGTTCTGTACCGGTGCAGAGCGGTCAGAATCTGAAGACATAAGCGTCGGCGGCCTTGATAATGTAGATGTATCAGTATTCAGCACGTTTGATTATACGGCCCTTGGGCATCTTCACGGACCTCAGACACCGGTTGCAGACCGGATAAGATACTGCGGTTCACCGCTCAAATATTCTTTTTCGGAAGCTGAACAGAACAAATCCGTTACAATTATTGAACTTGGAGAAAAGAAAGACGGGATGTGCAGAGCACATTTAAGAACGTCTGAGCTGATTCCTTTAAGAGATATGAAAGTTCTGAAAGGGAAATTTATTGAGTTGACAGATAAAAATTATTATAAACAAATTGAAACAAATGACTATATTCGCATCATCCTTACCGATGAGGAGGATGTAATTGGAGCACTGGGCAGTCTGAGATCCATTTACCCTAACATAATGAGGCTTGAATACGATAACACGAGGACCAGGGCATCTGCCATCGTTCCGGATGCAGAAGGAAACGACAGCAGGACCCCGCTTGAGATATTCGCAGGCCTTTATGAGGCTCAGAACGGCAAGCCGATGGATGAAGAACAGTCAGGCCTCGTCAGCAGTCTGATAGAAAAAGTGTGGGGGGATGAAAAATGAGACCACTGAGACTGAAAATGACGGGCTTCGGTCCGTACAGGGAGACTAATGTGATCGACATGGAGAGCCTTGGCCGCGGAGGACTGTACCTGATTACCGGAGATACGGGAGCGGGCAAGACCTTTATTTTCGATGCCATAACATATGCACTGTACGGTGATATGAGCGGATCAGGCCGTGACACTAAAACTGTAAGATCCCAGTATTCTGCTGACGGAGATAAAACTGAAGTCGAGCTTGTTTTCGAATACTGCGGGCGAAGGTACATGGTGACAAGAAATCCCGAGTATAACAGAGCGAAAAAGAGCGGTGAAGGCTTCACAAAGCAGACTGCAGGAGCGACCCTGATAAAACCTGATGGAAGTGCTGTTGACGGAACATCAAAAGTCAATGAGGAGATCAGGAACATACTTGGGATAGACAAAGGACAGTTCTGCAGCATTGCCATGATAGCCCAGGGTGAGTTCAGAAAAGTGCTTAACGCAGGTACGGACGAAAGACAGAAGCTATTCAGAAAGCTATTCAACACACAGCCATACAGCATGCTTGCGGATGAACTGAAAGAATTGAGCAGAAGAAACCAGGAAAAATATAACGACAGCATTCGGGGAATCAATCTTTGCCTGTCAGCTGTAAGCTGCAGTTTTGATGAATCACTCTCGGATGAACTTGAGGAACTCAGGGAGCGTGCAGAAGATAAAAAGGCTATGTCTGAGGAGATCTGCGAACTGCTCGGATCAATAATAAATAAAGGTACGGAGAGAGCTGCACACATATCAGAAGAACTGGCAGAAGTTGATAACACTCTTACAGGACTGAATAATACGATAGCTCTTGCAAAAGATCACAGAAAAAATGTAAAGAGCCTTGAAGATGCAAGAAATGCTGTTCCGGAACTTGACAGAGCGATCGATTCGGCAAACAAAATGCTTGATGAAGCAAATAATAAGAAGCCGCTGATCGAAAAACTCGAAAGTGATGCTGCGCTGATCGAAGCGTCGATAGATTCATATGATGAGCTCGATGCGATTAGTCTGGAACGCACGGAGATACTTAAAGATATCGAGAAAAAAACAGAAGAGCTTATTTCTGCTCAGGATGCAGCAGATGAGCTCGGCCGGAAAGTAAAAAACAGTGAGGAACAGCTTGAAGAACTCAGATATTCAGGCGAGGAGCTCGTAAAAATCACCGGTGCCATAGATAAAAAGCAAGATCGCATAGTGGTGCTTGAAACTCTTATAAACGAGATCGAAAAAACCGTGAAATCATCCGACATGCTTAAAAAACAGCAGGATGAGCTGGAGCCTGTGATCGATAAAGCAGAAAGTCTTGAGGCTGAGTACGGAAGAATGCTTTCTGCGTATATGAGAGAGCAGGCCGGAATACTGGCCGGAACACTTAGGACGGGGGAACCATGTCCTGTATGCGGTTCCATCAACCATCCGTCGCCGGCAGAACTAAACAAGGATGCTCCGTCTGAGGAAGAGATCGAAGAGAAAGAAAAGGAAGCAAAGGCCGCAAGAGATAAGGCATCCCGACTTATGGCAGAGGCACATAAGACCAAAGGCAATCTGGAAACGTTAATGACCAGCACATTGGCTATGGCTCTGCGGGAAACAGGCATCGAAGACCTTACGGAAGCCGGAAAATCAGCGGATATAGAGGTGAACTCACAGAAAGTATCACTGGCGGAGCTTCGCGAAAAAGAAAAGGAACTGAAAGAAAAGTCGAAGAAAGCAGAAGAACTGAATGCAGCTCTTCCTGTACTGAGAAGATCATTTGAAGAGAAGAAATCAGGTATACAGGAAATCGAGAAGTCACTGAATGCTTCAAATACACAGCTCGCTGCAGTCGATGCAAGATTTCAGCAGGTGAAAAAGGATCTTGTATATAGCAGCAGGGAAGAAGCAGAGAACAGCATGGCTGCAAAAGCATCAGAAGCAAAAAGACTCAGGGATGACATTGATAAAGCAGTACGTGATGCAAATACTGCCGTTTCTGATAAAAAGGTAAATGACACAAAAATAAGCGAACTCGAAAAGGTGGTATCCGGATACGAGCCTGTAGATGAGGAGGCTGCAGCAGAAGCAGCAGCTGCCGCATTATCTGAAAAAGAAGCTCTGACTGAATCGGGTATACAGATCGCTTCCGAGCTGAAATCAGCAGAGGCTGCTATCGGATCCGTCAAGGCAGGAGCCGAAGAACTCGAAAGGATACGCAGGGACCATGAGATAATCGATGCTCTCAACAGAACAGCAAATGGTTCTATACCCGGCAAGGAGAGAATAACGCTCGAATCCTATGTTCAATCTTTCTATTTTGAGCGGATCATAAGACGTGCAAACATACGGCTCAGGATGATGTCGGACGGACAGTACGAATTCGTAAAAGCTGGAGAATCAGGAGACAAACGGCATCTGTCCGGACTTGATCTGTGTGTGCTTGATCACTACAGCGGTACCGAGAGGCCGGTCAGCACTCTTTCAGGAGGAGAGAGCTTCATGGCATCACTGTCGCTGGCGCTTGGCCTGTCAGACGAGGTGCAGGCTTCTGCCGGAGGGATCAGGCTCGATACCATGTTCGTAGACGAAGGATTCGGATCACTCGATTCGGAAACGCTGGAAAAAGCCATTCGCACGCTTACCGAACTTTCCGATGAAGACAAGCTCGTAGGGATAATATCGCATGTTGATGCACTTAAGTCGCGCATTGACAGGCAGATAGTGGTCACTAAGGACAGGGACGCCGGAAGCAGAGCGACAGTTGTTATTTAGCTCTTTAAACGTGCACCGCATTTTGATAAAATTAATTGGATAGTTTAAGTTGTTTTCATAAGCATAAACTACGCTATTGTTCCTGTATTAAAAAAAGGAGAGTCATATATGAAAAAGACGATTAAAGACATCGACTGGACCGGCAAAAGGGCAGTAATGAGATGCGACTTCAATGTCCCTCTCGACGGCGACACTATTACCGATGATATCCGCATCAGAGCGGCTCTGCCGAGCATCGAGTATCTTCTTGAGCATGGTGCTTCCGTAGTACTTATGTCGCATCTGGGCAGACCTAAGGGTGAGCCAAAGCCGGAATTCAGCCTTGCACCTGTTGCAAAAAGACTTGCTGAGCTTACCGGAAAGGAAGTCAAGTTCGTTCCTTCTGATGTAGTTGTGGACGATAATGTAAAGGCTGCTGCAAAAGATCTGAAAGCCGGTGAGATGCTGCTCATCGAAAACGTCAGATACAAAGCAGGAGAAACAAAGAACGACCCTGAATTTGCAAAGGAACTTTCTGAACTCGGCGACATCTTCGTTCAGGACGCATTCGGATCAGCACACAGAGCACACTCCTCAACAGCAGGCATAGCAGATTACATTCCTGCAGTATCCGGTTTCCTTATTGAGAAGGAACTCAAATTCCTCGGGGAAGCAGTAAACAATCCGCAGAGACCATTCGCTGCAATCATGGGTGGAGCTAAGGTAAAGGATAAGATCCCGGTAATCACAAATCTGCTTGATAAGGTAGACATTCTCATAATCGGTGGAGGAATGGCATATACATTCTTCAAGTCACAGGGCTATTCCATCGGAAAATCTCTTCTTGACGAAGAAGGCCTTGAACTTGCAGGTGAGATCCTCAAGATGGCATCTGACAAGGGCGTGAAGTTTATGCTTCCTGTAGACGTTGTTGCAGCAGATGAGTTCGCAAACGATTCGCCGCATGACGTATATGCTGTAGACGAGATCCCTGATGACAGAATGGGCCTGGATATCGGACCTGAGACCATCAAGCTTTACACAGATGCTCTCAAGACAGCGAAGACTGTTGTCTGGAATGGTCCTATGGGAGTATTCGAGATGGAGAACTTTGCAGTAGGTACAAAAGCCATCGCAGAGTGCCTGGCAGAGATCGATGCGACAACTGTCATCGGCGGAGGAGACAGTGCTGCAGCTGTAGCTAAATTCGGTCTTGCAGACAAAATGACTCACATCAGTACCGGAGGCGGCGCAAGCCTCGAGTTCCTTGAAGGAAAAGAACTCCCGGGAATCGCAATAATTGATGAAAAATAAGAGAGGGGAATGACATCATGAAGAAATTTTTGATCGCTGGAAACTGGAAAATGAACAAGACCGGAGCTGAAGCTGAAGCTTTCGCTGAAGAGCTCAAGGCAAAGAACCTTCCTAACGCGAAGGATGTATGCGTGCTCGCACCGTTCACTGCTATTGATAAACTCGGTAAGGCTCTCGATGGATCCGGAATCGGATTCGGCGCTCAGAACGTCCACTTTGAGCCAAAGGGTGCTTTTACAGGCGAGATCTCGGTAGAAATGCTTCAGGAACTGGGTGTAGGATACTGCGTTATCGGACATTCAGAGAGAAGAGAATACTTTGCTGAGACGGACGAGACCGTTAATAAGAAACTCAAAGTTCTTATCGAGGCCGGTATCACACCTATTCTCTGCGTCGGTGAATCCCTCGAGGTCAGAGAGCAGGGCGGTGAGCAGACATTCGTTGCAGGCCAGGTGATCGCAGACTTCGCAGATATCCCTGCTGCTGATGCTGCTAAGATCGTTATCGCTTATGAGCCTATCTGGGCTATCGGCACAGGAAAGACAGCTACTCCTGAGCAGGCAGAAGATATGTGCGCCTTCATCAGAGGAGTTGTTTCCGGAATTTACGACAATGCAACCGGTGACGGAATGCTCATTCTTTACGGAGGATCAATGAAACCGTCCAATGCAAAGGAACTCCTTGAGAAGCCTGACATCAACGGCGGACTCATCGGAGGAGCAAGTCTCAAGGCTGATGACTTCGCAGCTATCGCTGAGGCAGCAGCTGCACTGTAAAAGTCGGCTATATCATTTGACACGAAGTCACTGATTATGTTATTTTTAGACGTTCGGATATTTATCCGGGCGTCTTATATTTAAACTAAGTTTTTTGGAGGACACAATGCATACCGCTTTAATGGTAATCCTTTTGATCTCAAGCATAGTGCTCATCGTGAGCATACTTCTGCAGACAAGTAAGAGTGACGGACTTTCGGGTTCGATCGCTGGCGGAGCAGAGCAGCTCTTCGGCAAGAAAAAGAGCAGAGGATATGACGCGCTTCTCGCAAAGATCACAACGGTCTGTGCGATCATCTACATCGTTGTATCCCTGGCAATCGTTGCAATTTTCAACTAATTAAACCGATAAATGCGTAATCGCACGCAGCCGGAGATCATTCAATGCTCAAGATTATAACGCTGATCTGCGCTCTGATAGGACTCCTGACAGCGATCTCGCTCGAGACCTGGCTCAGAAGCAAAATTATCAGAAATGAAGCTTCAGCTGAAAGATATGCTGAAGTCAAAAGCAGAAATTCAGAATTCTGGTCAATTCAATATGTGCCGCTATTAATAATACTTTCACTGCTTGCAGTGGCTATATTTGTATTTATAGGGCACCTGAATGCCGCTGTCTTCTTAGGGGGAGCGGCTCTTTGCTTTGTTTCTGTCGTTACCGGAGCTACAACCGTAGTAACAGGAAGCATCGCATCTTCTTCTACAGCTGTTTCCGGGGACATCAGAAGTGCCCTTAAGACTGCCTACAGATCCGCTGCTGTAATGGGCCTGAGCGTTTCTTCTATAGCGCTTGTTGGACTTGGCGTACTGTTTTTCTTTCTGAAAAGAGGACAGCTGATCGAGCTCGTTGCAAGCTTCTCTCTGGGAGCTTCGGTAGTATCACTTTTACTCGGCCTGTCAGGAACAGCATTCTCGGGAGCTTATTCACTTACTGCCAAGAGCGATGACTTCACCGACTACACAGGAATGTTCATCGGAAGCGGAGCAGATCATGTAGAGACATACATTCTGTCCGCCTGCTCAGCAGCCTTGCTCTCAGGAGTCGCTGTAGACACATCGGGTATTATGTCGACATTCACAGCTACATCTGCTGCAAGATACCCGCTGATAGTATTAGCCGGAGGCATAATTGCTTCAATCATCGGTATCATGATATTCAGAGGCTATGTAGTCAAAAGACCTGCATCAGGTCTTACCGTTGGGAACTTTGTTGCAGCTGTGCTGATTGCTGCTGTAGCTGTCTATTTCAGCAATGACCTGCTGCAGTCATATGTATACGGTGTATGTGTATCATTGGGTCTGCTTGCCGCTCTAATATCGGGTGAAGCTTCAAAGGCTTACTCTGCAGACGGCATAGTATTCAAGAGATTCCTGCCGGATGTAAAAAGGACAGGCGTGAGCCAGTCCATGATCTACAGTCTTTCTATAGGAATGATCTCAGTAATCATACCTGCGATCCTTACGACAGCCGCAATGATAATCGCGTACAAGTATGCGAGCTTTTATGGTGTTGCTCTGGCAGCAGTAGGCATCAATTCCATGGCTCCTATGAACTCTGCGGTAAGAGGATTCTCGATCAACACTGCAAGTGCTTCAGAGATAGCTTCAGTAAGTGATCCGGATGCTGAAAGTCCGAATCCGGCCGATGTTCTGCTTACCGCGTCTGTCAGATCAGACTCCGTGGGCAAAACATATTCAGGCGTAGCAGCATATATAACGCTTGTAGCGATGTATACAGCTCTCTCGGTAGTTGCAAACAATCCGGCTATAAACCTTCTGAGTATTCCTGTATTTATAGGAAATACAACAGGCGCTGTTATCGTATTCGTATGTGCCGGATTTATCATAAGGTCGATCAGGCTCACCAGCCAGGTGCTTCGAGCCAGGCTAAACGATGCAAATGATCCTGAGAAGCGAATAACTTCGCTCAGAGGACTTGCTCCGCTGTTCCTGATATCATTTTTCGTTCCGCTCGCAGCAGGTGCTGCAGGCGGCGTAAACAGCCTTATAGCATTTACATGCGCTGCGTCTGTTACAGGCATGTGCGTGATATTTGCATTCAATAATGCCGGAAAACATTTTGACAGACTTGCTACAGAGACTCTGGGTACGGTTATCAAGCTTATGGTAGCTGTAGCACTCGTAGCTGCTCCGCTCTTTATGAATGCCGGAGGAATCTTTTAGTGCATGACTGCAGAGCGAAGCTGTATCCGGAAGACACACGGCGGCTCTGCAGAAAAGCCGCCGTTATTTGTTAGTATCAAACAGAAAATCAACAAAGGAAGATTATGAAAAACAACAGATTCCGCATATTCGTGATCAATCCGGGCTCTACTTCAACGAAGCTCGCGCTGTTTGAAAACAATATCAAGATCCTCGAAACATCGGTCACACACGATGCAGAAGTGCTTAACTCTTTCCCGATGCCGAATGACCAGCTCGACTACAGGATGGAGGTAATTAAGGACTTCGTGGAAAAAAACGATATCGAGCTTGATAACATCGATGCATTCGTGGGAAGAGGCGGAGGCTGCTATCCGGTACCAAGCGGCACTTTCGAGGTAAACGATCTTCTGCTGAACGACATAAGAAACAATGTTGGGAGAACCATTCATCCTTCCATACTCGGTGTGCAGCTTGCTTACGAGATGCAGCAGAAGTACGGCGGCAGGCTTTTCATGGTAGATCCGATATGCGTAGACGAGTATACCGATGTGGCAAGAGTCACCGGGGTAAAGGGCCTCGAACGCCGCGCTGAATCGCATGCTCTCAATCTTAGAGGTACTGCGATGAAACACTGCAAGATACACGGTATGGATTACAGGAAATCAAGTCTTGTAGTCGCACATATCGACGGAGGCATTACTATAGCAGCTCAGAAGAACGGCAAGCAGATCGACTGCAATCAGGGAGCCGGCGGAGAGGGGCCGTTCACAGCAACACGCACGGGTTCACTTCCTCTCATGGAAGTACTTGATTACTTCAAGGATCATACCGTTGAAGAAATGAGACATCTTTGCACCGGTACAGGCGGATTCGTATCTCATTTCGGAACTTCCGATGCGGATGAGGTATACATGAGGGTACTCGACGGTAATGAAGACGCCAGACTGGTCTGGGAGGCACTTTGTTACAACATAGTTAAATATATCGGTTCGATGGCTACCGTGCTCAAGGGAAAGGTAGACGGTATCCTGATAACCGGACGATATACAAGATTCCGCGGACTTATAGATTACATAAGGGAATATACGGACTGGATAGCTCCGATTTATATCTATGAGAATGAAGTGGAGCAGGAAGCCATGTGCGCCGGTGCGCTCAGAGTCCTGAGGGGCGAAGAGGAAGCAAAGGTTTATACCGGCAAAGGTATGGTATAATAACGATTTAAAGAAAATAATCAGTTTCAAAGCTAAGGAGGGTAAAGAAATGTTGGAAAAGCTGGAGAAGATCCGCGAAGAAGGATTCAGGCGTATCGCCGAGTCGACGGATCCGGCCATGCTTGAGGCTGTCCGCAAGGAGCTTACAGGTAAAAAGAGCTCACTGCAGGAAGTACTCAAAAGTCTTGGCGGACTCGATCCCGACATGCGCAGATCCGTTGGAATGAAGGCTAATGATGTGAAGAACCTATTTGCCGAAAAGATCCAGACACGTCAGGAAGAACTTATCGCAGGTGCATCGGCGGTAGAAGGTGAGATCGACCTCACTCTTCCGGGTATTGAAGTGAGCGGAGGCGCACTTCATCCTATAACCCAGATGTGCTATGACCTCAATGATGCCTTTAGATCACTTGGCTTTGAAATATACAGCGAAGACGATATCTCGAGCGAAAAATACGCCTTCGATAATCTTAATTTTGCTGCCGACCATCCGGCAAGAGCTTCCATGGACACTTACTGGCTCGAAGGGACCGAAGACAAGAGGGGAAGCGACAGACTCTGCCTCCGTCCTCATCTGACCGGCGGCTCGGTAAGATATCTTCTCGAGCACGGAGCTCCTGCAAGATTCGTGTATCCGGGCAGAGTATACAGGAATGAAACGACTGACGCGCGTCACGAGAGAGCGTTTTTCCAGTATGAGGCTCTGATCGTAGACAAGGATATCTCATTCAGTTCCGGCCGCGTAATGATCGAAGCCATCCTCGAGAAGGTATTCGGACGCAAGGTAAACGTAAGGATGAGAGAAGGATTCTTCCCATTCACAGAACCTGGTTATGAGATCGACATGGAGTGCCTGCTCTGCGGAGGAAAAGGCTGCAAGGCATGCAACCATGCAGGCTGGATCGAAGTAATGCCGGGCGGAGTAATACATCCGAACGTTCTCAGAGCAGCAAACCTCGATCCTGATGTCTGGACCGGTTTCTACACAAACATCGGACTCGACAGAATGGTAATGATGCGCTACGGAGTAGATGACGTAAGACTGTTCCACAGCGCTGATCTGAGATTCCTCAGGCAGTTCAGGTAAAGAAGGAGGTAAGCTATGAATATTTCGATGAAATTCATCAGCAGATATGTCGATCTGCCTTCAGATCTTACATATGATCAGATAGCCTACGACCTCACTATGAGAACTGTAGAGGTCGAAGAGGTTATCGATACTGCGGCAAAGTTCCACGACATAGTTGTGGGAGAAATAAAAGAAGTAAACGCGCATCCTAATGCTGACGCGCTCAAGGTGTGCATTGTAGACGTCGGTGAGGACGATCTCAAGCAGATCGTTTGCGGAGGAAGCAACCTCACAGCAGGACACAAGGTCTGCGTTGCAAAGCCAGGTTCCGAAGTCGTATGGCATGGCGAAGGCGAGCCTGTAAAGCTCAAAGAAACAAAGCTGAGAGGAGTTTCCTCTTACGGAATGATCTGTGGCTCCACAGAGGTTTATCTTGCTGATATCTATCCACCGCAGGATGAAAGGGAAATCGTTGATTTCACGGACCTCGGAGTTGAGTGTGAAGTCGGACAGTGCGTGGCAGCTGCCGCGGGTCTTGATGACGTCATTCTTGAGATAGACAACAAGTCGCTTTCCAACAGACCTGATCTCTGGGGACATTACGGTGTTGCAAGAGAGCTGGCTGCCATCTATAAAGTGCCTTTCAATGAACTTGACAGCAAGCTTCCTGAAGGACTTCCTGAGTATCCGGTAGTGATCGAAGAGCCGGAAAGATGCAACAGATTCACTGCTACAAAGATCGATAATGTCTATGTTAAGGAATCACCGGCATGGATGAAGACTCTTATCACCAATGCCGGAATGAGACCGATCAACGCACTTGTAGATATCACGAACTTCGTACTCCTCGCAGTAGGAGCTCCGCAGCATGCATATGACAGCACACACGTGGAGGGAGAAGAGATCATCGTCAGACTTGCAGAAGACGGCGAGAAGCTGCTTCTCCTGGATGAAAAGGATCTGGAGCTCACACACGACCATCTCGTGATCTGCGATGCAAAGAAGCCGCTTAACCTTGCGGGCATCAAGGGCGGCAAGGATGATTCCGTACTTGATACCACGAATTCGGTCATACTCGAATGTGCTGTATTCACAGCTCCAGGCATCAGACGTACAACGGCATACTTCAATGAAAAGACAGATTCTGCGCTCAGATACGAAAAAGGTATTGATACTCAGAGAGCAGATCTCGGAGTAGCAATGGCACTTTCTCTGTTTAAGGAGATCTATCCTGACTGCGTCTTCTCGGCATTTACAGATAACTATCCTGTAAAGACAGAGAATGAGGTGATCGATATCACTCAGGAATTCCTAGACACAAGACTCGGTGAAGCGATTGACAGATCTGAGATCGAGGACATACTGACCAGACTCGGATACAAAGTTGAATTTTCTGACGGAACATATCACTGCACAGTTCCTACATGGAGATCGACGGGAGACGTTTCTATACATGATGATATCCTCGGAGATATTGCACGTCTTATCGGATACGAATACTTCAAAAAGCAGCCGCTTCCGGTCAAGTTTGAAGAATCTATCCACCAGGTGGAGATGGATCTCGCAAGAAGACTGAGAGAATACCTCGCATTCAGATGCTGCATGAACGAGATCTTTACATATCCATGGATAGACGAGAAGTACATAAATGCAGCAGGCGTTGATTTTGAGAAGTCCGTCAGGCTCGCGACACCGCCGGCACCGGAACTCGGATACCTCAGAGCATCTCTCATTCCGGGAATGCTTGAGACCATCGAGAAGAACCACAGATACTTTGATGAGTTTTCTGTTTTCGAAGCCGCTCAGGTATTCGAAAAAGGCGAATACAGTCCTTCGAGTGAAGATGAAGTCCTTCCGGTACATAAAAACATGCTGAGCGGAGCTTTCGCAGGCAAAGACGCGAAGACACTCTTCTTCAAGGCTAAGGGCGTTATTGAGTCTATGCCGGGATACTGCCACTTCAAACCTTTCACATTCAAGCAGAAGATGAAACCGTCATGGGCTGACGAAAAGGTATGGCTCAATATTGTCGAAGAAGGCAAGATCATAGGATCGCTTGGCCTTGTTTCCGTACAGGCTCTTACTGACTCCGGTATCAAGCTTATCAGTGCTGCAGCATTTGAAATGGATACAGCAATGCTGGAACCATATCCTTCAAGGACTAACGAGTTTAAACACCTGCCTCAGTATCCTCTCGTTGAACAGGATCTTTCGCTCCTCGTTGATGAGTCGGTAGAATGGGCAGATATAAGCGAAGCCATCAAGTATATGGTAAAAGATCTGAAGTTTGTCGAAGAATACCGCGGAAAGCAGATACCTGCAGGAAAGAAATCGATCATGCTGAGCCTCAAGATCGGAAACGATGATTCGACAATGACTTCAAAGCAGATAGAGAAGAAAATGAACGGAATAATAAAAGTGCTCGGCAAAAAGTGCGGTGCACAGCTCCGTTAAATAATGGCAAAATACGAACACACAGTAACAACTGAAGAATCAGGACTGACCATCAATCAGATCTTAAGGATGAATTACAAATTCTCCGCAAGGTTCAGAACCAAGATGAAGTATCAGTCCCTGGTAGATCTGAACGGAACACCGACTCCGGGCTATATAAAGCCCGGGGTCGGTGATGTCATTGGCGTCAGACTCCCTGAAGAAACCAGCGACTTTGAGCCTGAGGACATCCCGCTCGATATCGTCTTTGAAGATGATGATCTAATCATTGTAAATAAGCAGCCGGGAGTGATAGTGCATCCTACTAAAGGGCACCCGCATCACACTGTTGCCAACGCTGTCATGAAATACATGATAGACAGCGGACAGTCTTTCAAGATAAGATTTGCCAACAGGATCGATATGGACACCACCGGCATCATCATTGTTGCAAAAAATGCAAATGCCCAGAATGAACTTTCCTCGCAGATGAGACGCAATACCGTCGTTAAAAAATACTATGCGCTGGTAGAAGGCAACGTTGCAGAGGATCATTTTGAAATCGACCTTCCGGTAGGAAGACCCGATCAGGTCTCCATACGACGAGAGGTGATGTATGAGGGCGGTAAGGATGCTCTGAGTGAAGTCAATGTTCTTGAGCGATATTATTCGAAAGAGTACGGACCTCATACGCTCGTTGAAGTTATACTTCACACCGGACGTACGCATCAGATCCGTGTACATCTGTCACATATAGGGCACATCATCACCGGAGACATTCTTTATGGCGGCAGTACACAGCTTATCGGACGACAGGCTCTGCATGCTTACTATATAGAATTCGATCATCCGATCACGAAAGAAAGGGTGAGCTTCATAACCGGTCTTCCAGACGATATCGGAAACGCAATAGACAAATTGAAAAACAGCGCTGAATAGGCGCTGTTTTGATTCGTTACTCTGTCTTTAAACGGATTACAGAAGCTTGCTTGAAAGCTTGCTCCAGTGATCATATGTCTTTGTACGGATTAGACTGATCTCTTTTTCCGACCTTGTGATATCGATCCTGAGCACACCTCCGAATTCGTGTGTGCGGCCGTCGAAGGAGACAAGTACGGTACCGCCTTCGCATCTGCCGGTCCCGGCGATAGTTATTATCTCCCGTGACGGAAGAATCAGGCTGGATTTAAAGCACCTGTAGGCGTTTGTGTTCATCGGAGCGATAGGCGTGAGCTGAAGCACATCGAGTTCAGGTGATATCAGTGAGCCACCGAGAGAGTAATTATAAGCGGTAGATCCGACAGGTGTGGATATTATGATTCCGTCACCGGAGAAATCCTGTATCTTTGTGCTGTCGATCGATATGTCGTAATGTGAAGCATGCGAGTAGGGACCTCTTACTACTATTTCATTTAGTCCCGTACGCAGGAATTCTCCTCTGCGGGTCACGATCTTTGCCTGAACAGGACTTATATGCTGAAGCTGGTATTCGCCTTTAGAGATATATTCCATGGTCTCTCTCAGATTTGTCGGAAGAGCTTCCTGGAAGAAACCGAGATGTCCTGTATTGATGCCGATGATAGGAACTTTAGGGAAACCGCACTTGTGAACAAAACTGAGGAACGTACCGTCGCCTCCGATGCAGGCAAGAAGGTCCTCGTCACCCGTAAACTCTTCGGATACTTCATAACCGAATTCCTTAACAAGCGGGATGAATTCATTGTAGGCTGTTCTCGATCTGTCTTTCTGATTACAGAACACGTAAATCTTCATTTTGCACTCTCCGTATGCTATAATAATCTGTCAGAATATGGAATTTGAGCAATATTGCTGCATCAATACATTCATTATAGCACTTGAAACATCGTATTTGAATTACAAATGGACAAGGTCAGATTTTATCGCGTACTTGATATAGACTCTGCTGATGAGTTTCAGTATTATGAGAATCTCTCTGCTCTTCTTGAAGAAGACGAATATATAGAGGAGAACCTCATCAGGGATCTCATACGTCATGCAGACAGGGAGAAGCTCGCTGAACACATGAGCTCGTATTTTGATGGTTTCCTTGATCATCTTCCTGATAACGAGACTGATCTCTACGTTTTGGTAGAATCCATGGGCAGGGTGTTCGACGGACTCATCATGGATGAAATGAGTGATGCTGATATTGATGCGCTGGCATCGGAGATATCCAGATTCCGCAAGTGGTATGTTCACGACCTCAACGCTTTCAACAGGCTGACAGGTGAGGAGACAAGCGTAAGGGACGCCAGGTTTGACCTCGCAGCAGCAAAGCTTCTGGGAGAGGATGCAGACTACGACTTCAGACTGGCTCTTGATTATGATATTGACGGATTTGATGTTAGGATAGCCGACATGATCGGTGCTTCGTTCGCAGGGGAGAACAATTCAGCCGATGAATAACAGAGAGGCTATTGAAAAAAGGGAATACGAGCTGCTTTCACCGCTGGCCTGTAAGGCTGCTGAGTCAAAGGGAAGGCTTACAGATGAAGAGCAGTGCGAATACAGGACGGATTTTCAGAGGGACAGAGACCGCATAGTCCACTCAAAAGCATTCAGAAGACTGATACACAAGACTCAGGTATTTCTTGCACCTGAGGGCGATCATTACAGAACGCGTCTGACGCATACACTTGAAGTTGCCCAGATAGCGCGTACGGTTGCCAGGATACTTGCTTACAACGAAGATCTTACGGAAGCCATTGCGCTGGGGCACGATCTTGGGCATACTCCGTTCGGACATGTAGGCGAAAAAGTTCTGAACAAGATACATCCGGGAGGGTTCGTACACAATGTACAGAGCCTCAGGACTGTCGATCTGATAGAGGACACTTCAAGAAGAAGAGGCCTCAACCTCACATATGAGGTAAGAGACGGCATCCTCAACCACAGGGGAAATGTTACACCAATGACGCTTGAGGGACAGGTCGTAAAGATCTGTGACAGGATCGCATATGTCAATCATGACATCGATGATGCCATCAGAAGCGGAGTCATCACTTTTGATCAGCTCCCGAAGCGAGAGATAGAGATCCTCGGAAGCACTCATTCCGACCGCATAAACAATCTGATAATCGACCTTTGCAAAAATAGCGAGGGTAAGGGACTTATATCATTATCACCGGAATTTGCCGACTCACTTGGAAGACTCAGAGCATTCATGTTCAGGCATGTCTATAATTCACATGAAGTGAGAGGCGTTTCCGACCTCGATAAGGTCGAAAGGATAATAAGTTCACTGTATAAATACTACATTGAACATTCCGATGAGATACCCGGTATTTATAAGCAGATAGAAGAGGAAGAGGGTACGGAAGTTGCTGTCAAAGACCTTATCTCGGGAATGACTGACAGATATGCTCTTAATCTTTATGACAAGCTGTTCGTTCCGCAGGGCTGGAGGCAATTGTGATACATGGCTTATGACAACTTTACAGATGAACTGAAAGCTCAGCTAAACATAGTTGACATAATAGGCCGCGAAGTGACTCTCAGGAAGTCGGGTTCCAACTACATGGGGCTGTGTCCGTTCCACTCTGAAAAGACACCGTCATTCAGCGTAAACGAAGGCAAGCAGTTTTATCACTGCTTCGGATGCGGAAAGTCGGGAGATGTTATAGGCTTCGTGCAGGAGTATTACAGGCTCCCGTTCATGGAAGCTGTTGAAAAGCTGGCAACAGAGAACGGAATAAAACTGCCGGAACGACGAAGCAGCGGACCTAAGATCGATTACGACAAGTATCACGGAATAAATGCAAAAGCAGCCAGGTTCTTTTACAACTCGCTCGGAACAAGAGGCAATAAAGGACTTGCATATCTGAAAAAACGCGGACTCAGCAAGGATACGATAACTTCGTTCGGCCTCGGGTATGCACCGGCAACAGGACATGCTCTGGTCGATCACCTGAGGAGCGAAGGAGTCTCTGATGATGATATGCTGAAACTGGGACTTGCCAGCAAGGGCAAGAACGGACTTTATGACAAGTTCCGTGACAGGGTGATGTTTCCGATAATCAGCACCCAGGATAAGGTAATAGGCTTCGGAGGACGTGCCATAGGCGATTACAAGCCAAAATATCTGAATTCTCCTGAAAGCGAGATATTCTTAAAGAAAAACAACCTGTTTGGCCTGAATCTAACAAAAAAAGAGATTGATAAAGAGCAGCGTGCGATAATCGTCGAAGGCTACATGGACATGATATCCCTTTATCAGAACGGGATACGGAATGTAGCTGCTTCGCTTGGCACTGCTCTGACTATCAATCAGGCCAGGCTTCTGTGCAGATATTCTAAGAACATTGTTCTTTCATATGACTCGGACGCTGCGGGTATAAATGCAGCACTCAGAGGAATAGATGTCATAAACGCCGCAGGCGGCAAGCCGAAAGTGATGAACGTTACTGACGGCAAGGACCCCGACGATTTCGTCAAAGCACATGGAAGGGAAGCCTTTCTGAAACTAGCTGATAACGCCGTGCCTGCGACTGATTATAAGCTGAAGCTTGCGAAACGCGGGTTCGATCTTAGCAATGACAGGGACGTACTCGAGTATATAGACAGAGTGGTACCTGTACTCAGGGATCTGGGCCCTGTGGAACAGGATATATATGTACGAAAGCTCTCATCGGAGTTCGGTATATCCGAAAGTGCCATAAACATGGCTGTGAGAGCTGGTGGCGATAATAATAAAACGGTCAACAATGTGATGAGCAGCGCCGGAAGAGAGCGTGCTGTCAGAGATTCGGTCAGAAAAGCCGCAAACAAAGGCTATTATGACCGCTTCGAGATGGCATTCGTTATTCTGGCGATGCACGATCCAAGATATATCAAGCGTTTCCGTGAAGACGGCATCAAGTTCGGAAGCGCGCTTGCGAATAAGATAATGCTCGTAGAAGAATCGCTCTGCAATACTACGCAGACAGCGATCCGCGGGATAAGTAAGGAAAGCATATTCGAAGCGCTCGATCCGGATGAGGAAGCTGAATTTACAAAACAGCTTGAATCCATACAGATAGGTCCCGATGATGAGGTCTTCTACAGAGAAACGAAGGCAGGGTACCTGACCGGTAAATACCGGGATGAAAAAGCCGAGGTCACAAACAATATAGCGGTAGCCGAAAAAATGGGCAGGACCGATGAAATAGAAAAGCTGGTGACAAGGCTTATGGAGCTTGATACACTCATCAATAATACAATGGAGGATAGTAATGCCTGAGAACGTCAAAAGCAAAATCAATGAGTTTCACGACATCTACGCCGATGATGACAATGAACCATTCGAAACATCGAAGACAGAAGAAGCGGCTAATATGATAATCGAAGCCGCAAAGATGACCGGCAACGAGATCACTTACAGCGAGATAAATGCCATGATCGCTGACTCGAATTTCGACAAGGATACCCTTGAAGATATCTACGATATCGTTGAAGGCAAAAACATCAGCATACTCGAGACAAGAGAACCGAATGCAAGCGAACTCGAGGACGATGATGTGGATGATGACGAGATCCTCGAACTTGAACTGGAAGAGGATGATCTTCTGAATGACGAAGAAGACGAGAAGAAGAGCGGAGTCATTATCAAATCGTCAGGCGAGATCGAGGTAAGTGACTCTGCGAAGAACATCCCTACGGATGACCCTGTCAGGATGTACTTCAAGGAGATAGGTAAAGTGCCGCTGCTCACCGCTGATGAGGAGAGAGATCTGGCCATCAGAATAGAGCAGGGGGACGAAGAGGCTAAAAAGAAGCTCTGTGAGTCCAACCTCAGACTCGTAGTAAGTATCGCACGCAGATACCTGAACAGAGGTCTTTCGTTCCTTGACCTCATTCAGGAAGGTAATCTGGGCCTCATAAAGGCTGTTGAAAAGTTCGATTACACCAAGGGATACAAGTTCTCTACTTATGCGACATGGTGGATCAGACAGGCAATTACCAGATCCATAGCAGATCAGGCCCGTACTATCCGCATCCCTGTACACATGGTAGAGACCATCAACAAGCTGATCAGGATCTCCAGACAGCTTCTACAGGAGTACGGCCGCGAGCCGACCAGCGAAGAGATCGCGAAGGAGATGGGTATCTCAGTAGAAAAAGTAAGAGAAATCAAGAAGATCAGCCAGGATCCTGTATCGCTTGAGACACCTATCGGCGAAGAGGAAGACAGCCACCTTGGTGACTTCATACCTGATGAGGACATTCCTTCACCTGTTGATGCTGCAGCATATTCCATGCTCCAGAAGCAGCTTCGCGAAGTGCTTGATACTCTGAGCGAGAGAGAAAAGAAGGTCCTTATACTCAGATTCGGTCTTGATGACGGCCGTCCTCGTACTCTCGAGGAAGTCGGCAGAGAGTTCAATGTTACACGTGAGAGGATCCGTCAGATCGAGGCAAAGGCTCTCCGTAAACTCAGACACCCGAGCCGCAGCAAGAAGCTGCGTGACTACCTTGAGTAATGAGACTCAGCAAACGCATATACGCACTGGCTAATAATGTGATCGACGGGCACAGCATCGCCGATATAGGGACGGATCATGGATACGTCCCTATGCTTTTAATGAAAGAGGGCAGATCTCCTCATGTGATCATGTCGGATATCAGTGAAGGCTCACTCGCAAAGGCAAGGGAAACATTCGCAGCCTGCCGCCTTGAAGACAAAGTAAACGAGTCGGATTTCCGCGTTGGTGACGGACTTCAGACTATTGAAGCCGGCGAGGTAGACGAACTCATAATTGCGGGACTCGGCGGACATACGATCAAGAGTATCCTGGCAGATGACGAAGAAAAGAGCAAAAGCTTCAGCAGACTGGTACTTCAGCCAAGAAAGCATTCAGGCACACTGAGATATTATCTTTACACTCATGGCTGGGATGTGGAAAACGAGATACTGGCAGAAGAGGGAAAGTTTGCCTGCGAGATAATCACGGCTGTTCCGTGTGCGGATAAGTTCAGGAAAGCACCGTATTCTGAGGACGACATTCGCTGGAAATACCCTGAGGGTATAGTAAAAGCAGATCCGGCACTGGCACTGAACAGGATACGCTGGAAACTGGGAAGTCTTGAGGAACAGGAATCAAATCTGAACTCGGATCCAAAGGATCACAGAGATATTCTTGAAAAGATCAGGGCAGATCACTGCTACCTGAGAAAACTTGAAGAAAAAGCCGTTAACGCGTTGAAAACTTTTTGAACATGATTATAATATAGCAGTATTTTGGGCAGACCAGACGATCGCGTGCTTAAGCATGAGGAAAGTCCGGGCTCCGCAGGGCAAGGATGACGGATAACGTCCGCCGCAGGTAACTGTAGGGAAAGTGCAACAGAAACATTCCGCCGAAACGGGTAATGCCGTGGTAAGGTTGAAATGGTGAGGTAAGAGCTCACCGG
>JAFRJV010000146.1 GCA_017432075.1 Mogibacterium sp.
GGCTCAATCATTAATTCTATGGGATTTAGGATTACGGACATAGGTGTTCCGGCTTGAGTCGATGAGCTTCAGGAAGAAATACTCATCGTCCGGATAGCCGTAGCCCTGTCTCCTAAGCGTCTTTATCCTGTTGTTTATGCCTTCGATCTTGCCGGAGGATATCCGGTAGGTCGCATGAGCGATAATACCTTCGAAGTGTGAATCGAGCAGTCTGGCGAACCACAGAAGATGTTTGTTCTTCGTGGCTCTGCAGAGATCAATGATCTCCATAATCATGTCCGCCATAACAGGCTCCTGAGTCTGCCTGTAGGCCTCATCGAGTTTATCCTTGATCAGGTCAAGCGCGAACAGCAGCTCGTTCTCCCTGATGAGCTCGTCATACTTCGATTCATATCCGGATCTCCGGACGACATCTTCTGTATTGAAGATGCCGCTGCCCCTTGACAACACTTTACCTTCAGCAGCTTCCTGATCCTTCTTCTTAAGGGTCGAGCGCTTGGAGGTAAGAATATATCTGGTACGCTTGAGCGCTTTAGCTGCCTCATGGTCACCTTCTTCATACAGCCTGCGCTGTTCATCGCGCCTGACTTCACTAACGACCTTGTCATTTAAGTTCTTGACGATATGGAAGTGGTCGAATACCGGCTGGATCCATTCGCATGTATCCTCGAAGGCCTCCTGGAAGTCTGAGTTCATGTCACAGGCTATCGCTTCAACATGGCTCATCCATTCCATGCCGACATGTTCTATGAAGTCGTAGACTATCTGCTTCTTCTTGCCATGACCGATCCAGAGGATATGACCATTCTCCATATCTATGATGTGAGTGGCATAACGGCGACCATTGTGGAGCTTGAACTCATCGATGCCAATGAAGCGAGTAGTCTTCTCAGGCTTCTTAAGGGTCTTGCCATCGATGGTGTACTCATCCAGCAGACGCTGCTTGTCTATCTCCTTGACGACATTCTTGCCGATGCCGGTGAGATAAGATACTTCCTTATTGGTGTAGTCGCCGGTGGCAAGCAGATCCCGGGCATAGTTGTAAAGCTCTTCGGTGATCTCATGATCCTCAGCCTTGAATGGTATGTGCTGCATCTTTGTAGCTTCGCATTCCGGGCATCTAAGCTGTCTGTGAGCAAAGGTGACACAGGTCAGATCGCCTCCGAAAGGCAGATGTCTGAGCGTAATAGTCTCTCCTTTGCCGTTGGAGTGCATGCGTCTTCCGCAGCACTCGCAGATGCGGTCAGCTTCAGTAAGCCTGAGGGATCCCTCGAAGCGCAGAACAGTCCTGCCGGATGCAGCCTCATGAACAGTAGTATCTGTGTTCTCAAACCCATGAAGAGCACACGGGATCATGAGAAAATTCGCTGGATCGTTAAAAGCTAATTGCCCATTGGCTTCGGTATGTGTATACTGCACGTGAGGGATCTCCTTATGATTGAGGTATTTACAACCGCCAAGTTGTACCTGCAAACCATAATGGATGATCCTTTTTTATGCAAGCGATATATTCAAAGTGTTGTATGGAAACTGCGATCGGGATCAGATCCCGGCACAGCGATAAAGTCTGAACAGTGAAGGGAGCGGGAGCGGAGTCAAGGACGCCGCAGGCGCCGTACAGCGGTCATGATCCTTGACGCTCGTGACACGGAAAGCCCTTTACTGCGTCAGCAGCGGATACGCGCTGCTGGCTGCCTCCCCAGCGAGGGGAAAGTTATAGATACGTCTCTGGCGCAGCCTGAGACACCTTTTTCACCGCCGACTCTGCGAAGCTGTGTCGGTGGGCTAACAAACAATACTGCAAAAGCCGTTCGGCCTCCTTTGGCCTCACGGAGTCTGCCAACCGTTCACGCTCGCTCTATAGCTGCGTCAGGCGACCGTAGTAGTTGTCGCTGCCGCAGCGCGGCGCTCACGGGGCAGACTGGATCATGCATAAGCCTGGGTCAGCTCATGCCAATCCCATAGAAAAAGTGATTGACCCA
>JAFRJV010000147.1 GCA_017432075.1 Mogibacterium sp.
TGTTATGCTGTCCGGAAGGTTTATCTCCCTCAGGCTGCTGCAGTCCTTGAATGTGTATGCGTATATGGTCGTCAGGCTTCCCGGCAGGCTCACGCTCTCCAGTGCGGTGTCTCCGTCAAACACGTTGTTTGAGATCGTTGTCAGCCCATCTTCAACAGCCTCATTAACAACAAAGCTTTCGAGCGATGTGCATCCTGCAAATGCATGATGCCTGATGATCGTTACTGAAGCAGGTACAACCACACTCTTTATTTCTGTATTATTTCTGAACGCTTCCTCTTTGATTTCCTGGACTATGAATTCTCCTATGGTTGATGGTATGTTTACATTCACATCAGATCCATTGTATCCGGTAATGGTGATAAAGCTTCCATTTAGCTCTTCAAATTCAAATCCAAGATCATCAGCCGCCTTTGCCGCAGCTGCTCTCTTTTTGGAATCAGGAATTGAAGCGTTCTCATCCACAGTCTGGTCGTCCGTTGTTTCTACGGATTGATGATCGACTGTCTCAGCGTCTTCTTTATCAGGTTGTTCCGTCTGCTCTTCATCAGAACTATCTACCGCTTCTTCAGAAGCTTCTGTGGTCACAGGATCTTCTTCAGACAGATCAGTAGTTTCTTCAGCAGCAGCTTCTTCTGTTCTTGCCGGTTCATTCGCAGAAGGCGTTCCTTCACCTTCTGCATACACAGCAAATGGTTCTAAAACCATAATACAGAGAAGAACCAAAGCAATAAATCTACTAAAAACTCTTTTATTGGACATAACTAGTACCTCAAACAACGCGGGGGATAAAGGAGAAGCAATATAGCCTTCGCAAATTGCTTCTTTAGGTTATCTTAATAAGTATTAATATTATAGCAAAAGCGCAATAAAACAGCGACAAAAAGTGCCATCGGGATATCCCTCTGGCACTTTCTGTTTGACTGACATTTACAGTCTCAGTTACTTTATTTTTACACCTTTTACTTTAGACCACTTGGATACATGCACCTGTCCGCCGGAGCTCTTGTAGGCTCGTATCCTGAAGTAGTATTTTTTCTTTGACTGCAGCTTCTTGATCTTTTTTGAAACTGCCTTTTTCTTCGCAGTCGTGGTCTTGACTCCTGTCCTGAAGTTCTTGTCGAGACTGTACTGAATCTGGATTTTCCCGATCTTCTTCTGGTTCTTCGCAGAAACCTTCTTCCACTTGACAGTTGCTGATTTCTTCGCAGCTGCCGGTTTGCTTATTTTTACAGCCGGCAGTGTTGGTGCGAGCATCGGGATCGTCCTTGTTTCATCATAGTCGCAGCTCATGCATGAGTTTACTTCTATGCCGGTAGATATTTCGGTTGCCGGCCTGACGATTTCCCATCCTCTGAATCTGTGTTTATGTACCGGCTGATCAGGATCGTCAGGATCATCCGGGTCATAAGGATCATAAGGATCATAAGGATCGTCCGGGTCACCAGGGTTATCCGGGTCGGTGATCCCAAGCGCTTTCTCCACCGCCTCCAGCTTGTCAAGAGCTTCCTGGCTGATAAGCATCTTCTGATCTTCGCTCAGGGAGTCATATTTCTCTCTTGCTGCTTCTGCTGCTTCATATGCTTCGTCGTAATTATAGTCCGTTATGTCATTTACATCAGGAAGATCAGTTATCATGGCCTCAGCTGAATCTGCCTTCTTATTGGAAATAGCTATCGGTTCTTCTGTAGCTACCTCCCAGACTCTTAACGTTTCTGCATTGTTGCTCTCGTAATACTCTTCCGTATCCGTCGAGCAGTTTACTGTCAGAACAGTTCCGTCTCCGTCAAGGCTGACATCTCCGCCATCCACAGCGTACTTATATGTTTTAGTCTCACCCGCTCCGATCTCATCACTGTACTCCTGAAGGAGAGCGTCATCTTTGCCTGTGATGCTGGTCGTGGTATTTGCAGCAACTCTTCCCTTATTGGTTACAGTAACAAGTGCATATTTGCCTTCGTCACCGACAACATACTCGGTATCCACTGTAATGTCCGCTTTTCCGAGATCGATGTCTGCCATGTTGTCGTCCGTTGCCTGGACTGCACCCGGCTCAGTAATAGCCACGGTGTAGTCAGACGCATCAGCTCCATCCGGTAAAGTAAATGTGACTACCTCATCAGCACTCTCGCCCGGAGCCAGGTTTGCATTGATAGGCAGTGTCTGTATAGCCTCATCCGATCCCTTCTTATAAAGTGCAGCCTGAAGATCAGCTGCTTCGCTTGTACCGTTGTTGGTAAATGCCAGACGTACATCCAGATCATTTCCTTCGTTCAGATCCTCGAAGTCGAAGAGTGCGGTATCGAGTACAAGATTGTCACGGTTGATATCCTCACTGAACCTGATCACGGATTCAGTATCGAGTGTATCAAGATCGATATTGCTCTCCACGCAGATCATCTTATCGCCTGCTATATCGAATCCGTCAATATAGGAGGACACTTCTGTGACAGGGATGCTGTTCCATGTCTCGCTTCCCTTTTCGAGACGCCAGATGTTACGGTCTTCTCCTGTGCTCTTAAGGTAATAGATCTTATTGTCCGAAACGATGAACTTGCTGTAAAGGTCTGTCGTTCCTCCGGCTGCAAGTGCTTCAGCTTCCGTTTTGCCCTCTTTGATGCTCATTACTGCGCCGCTCAGGTTATACAGAAGGACCTTGTCCCCTCCCAGTTCTGTGAATACAGGATTTGAAATTTCACCCTCGGCAACGGCCTCGTCGCTTCCATTGACGATGTGCAGTTCCTTGCCTTCTGTTTCAAGGTTATTATCCTTATCGATAACATATGCGATCGAGCTCTCTCCGGAGCTGAGTCCTGTGATGCTCTTCAGATTGTCAGCAACCTCTTCCGGCTCTGTCCAGTCCGTACCGGTAAAGACAGATTTGTAAATAGTATTCTTTCCTTCTACACCGAAAATGTTGCCTGTGCTGTTCTCAGCCCACACGCACTCGAGGCCTTCGGAACCGGCTGCAACTGAAGGTGAGTAGCAGTATTTATCACCGCTGTCAGGTGAGCCAAGCGAAACAAAGCTATTTGAACCGGAATCATACCTTGCAACCGATACACCGAATGTCTTCGCATATTCTGTAAGATCAGGATCCACTCCATCATCGAAAACAGTACGTGAATCCTGCCAGTACAGATAAAGTTCTCCGTCCTTTTCATAGAACGCAGGGTTCATGTCGGCTGTACCGTTGTCAAGAACAGCCTTCGCTGTCGAGAATCTGCCCGTGTCGCCGTCATATACTGCGTATTTGAGGACTGTACGGTTGGCTTCTGCTCTTGAGCTGTCGATATCAAGGAACGCGGCTACAGTGGTTCCTCCGGACTCCGCAATAACCGGAGATGCGCCCGGATATGAACCCGTGGCAAATGTGTCCCCGCTTCCAAGGCTTCGGAGCTGCTTTGCCGCAGACAGGTCACTTGTCTCGAAGTATTCATCCGGGTTCTTATAAAGATCCTGCTGAGCATCGCTGTATGACTTTGCAAACAGCCGCTTTTTAAGCAGCGAGCCGCCATCTCTTGCCCAGATCAGAAGTTCTCCGTCATCATTTATGTAAGGCGCGAGCGTCTTGCTTGTTTTCTTGAGGTCTTTCATGGAGAAGATCGCGGCCTTATACTCTTTCATCGCGACATAAGCCTTGCCGCCGACCTCTCCTGTCAGATAGAACTCCGTCGGACCTGTTTTCTCTTCCGGATCAGAGCTGAGCCACATGATGTTGACCCCGCTGGTTACATTGCCGTATACTCCGACGCTTATCCACTGGCCGACACCTACTCCGGCATATGGCTCAAGCGAGAGACTGAGCCCTGATGTTATATTTCCTGACAGCCCCGGGCCGTTAGCTGCAGTGAGGTTGAGAGTCGCACTTGCACCTATTGAAGCACTGGCGGATGCCTTGATGTTCACCGTAGCAGGCACAACAACTATGACTGTCTGCCCCTGGAATGTAGCGCTTCCGCTGATTATAACAATAAGACTGCCGCTTACGCTCTCAACAACGTCGCTGTATTCGGTCTCAAAGTAACCCATCACAGAGACATTTGCACTCTTTTCCATGAACGGGATATCAGCCCCAAGGTCTGCCTGATCAAGGTAACCTTTCATATCTTTAAGTATCAGACTCGTCTTATATTTGTCTTTCCGCCAGTCCTCCATCTGCTCTCCGATGGACTTTCGGTGAAAATCACTTGTAGTCACACCTTCTGTCGAATTTGACGAATACAGATTCTCCTGCTTTATATTCAGACCGAGCTTTACTTTACCGTCTTCTACTGCAACTGACATCGGAAATGAAGGGAAATCAAACTCTACTGTCCTTCCGCCGAATATCGGGATCTCATCATTAAGAGTCAGTGAGAACCCTGATCCGAGAAGTGTTATTGACTCAGGGAATTTCTTGCTCGGATCTTTAAAGTTCAGATAAAGACGATTCTTCATCGAACCTTTGACGCCTTTGACTACTACATATACCTTGGCACCGGCTTTGAACATCGACGGATCGACTCCTGTAAATATGCCGTCCTTGCTCTCCTTTATCAGCTTACTGCCGGAATAAAGCATATATAAGCTGCCCGGAGTCTTGCTCCTGCAGATAAGGTCAAAAGGATTGTGCGTTGTCTCGATTGTATGCGCAGTTTTCAGCACATCGATCTGTTTCGGATCCTTCACATTGCCGTAACTGTATACCGCAGATTCAAGCGCAAGCTCTGCCGCTTCTCTCTCGTATTCCTTCGGCCCGCTCTGTCCGCCGACTGATAAGCTGTAATCATAAATGTATACACTGTCAGCTTTGTATTTTCCTCTGAGTGCCAGCGTCGGATAGCAGTTGGCCCGCTCACGGTAAAGTGTAGGTTGCTGACCTTGATAAAGGTATGTGAACTCGCCGTCTATGAGCACATTACCATGATAATCTATTATTCCCGCTTCTCCACTTTCGTTCAAATAGATCACACCGGATTCCGTTTCACCGTTTTCGAAGTATGTAGCATTGTTGCGGAGATTTCCGGTAAAGCTGTACTTGCACGGCACTATCTCAGTGCCGTTGGAGGCCACCAGTCCCCAGTAATTATGCCCACTTCTTTTCTGCACTGCTACATATGCGTCTTTGTACGGAAAATGATCTGTGATCCCTGCCTCGTTCAGAAATACTAAATCTGACCGATCGACGTACTTTTTCCCTCTGAAGTTCATAATATGAGTCTCTGAGTTGATGTAATCTCCATCAGAGTCGTAATTTATCTTCCGGGTGACGATTTTCATTGTATCACCGGATCTTACATCTTCCAGCGTAGCACCTTCATCGATTATTTCGAAATCAGAGTTGATGATCGTATCAGCTGTTGCTTCGTCATCGCCATACTGACCATTTTCTATCTGCCTCACCTGTGCTACCCAGCCCATATCATCAAATCTGAATAGATTATTAATAACTACTGAATCTCTTTCCGGATCAAATCCTGGCAGATCATATATGAAGTCTGAAAATCTTGTTGTTCCGGTCGCCAGGTCAACGATTCCGTATTTCCCCGGGTTATCATCTGACATCACGATCGCCAGGTCCCCATAAGTCTCCTGCGAGCTATTCTCAGCAACACCCTTTCCATATACCAGCTTCGATGCACCGCTGACGACCATTTTGTGGTCAATGTAGTTGTAGAGATAGTATGAATCTTCTGATGTTCTGCCTATAACATACTTTCCCCTGACATCGACGCTTTCAAAAAGGATACCACCAGAGACATCTTTATCGTTGTATTTAACTGTGTACCCGTCGAAGCCTTCGATGAGTATTTTTACATCTTTATAATAGGATGCCTGGTCATAATAATCCTCGTAAGCCGGATCCCCCGAAGTATTTGAGTTAAATATAATAGGGAAGGTCTTGTTCTGATATTCTTCTGCTCCATCAGGTGACAGCCATATCATATCAACATCATATCCGTCTTCCCTATCTACGATCTTCTCCAGGGTATATCCATTAAAAAACTCGCTTCGCTCGGGATAATAACCGGGATATAACTTATTCAGGTCAAGTACTCCATCCTTGGATACAATATAGTTGCCGGATTCACTATACATATAATAATCGCCACCGTAGCTATAAAACTCCGTATCCGAATGGTCCACATAGTCATAATCATAATCAGTGATGAACTCTCCCGTTTCATAATTGAGATATGCTATCTTACTGCCATTTCCAACAGCAAAAACCAAATCGTTGGCACCAAAAGTATCCTCGCATTCAATAGGTTCGGACTTGCCGGCCATCCAGAGATAATAACCTCTGTCGTTTCTGCATTCGATGCAATTATCGTTATCATCAATATCTGTATACTCAGCATCTGAGAGTACTGATCCATCGCTCTTCAGCAGGCCATACAGGTTATCCTTCCTATAAGTGAGAAACCCGTTCCTGACATAGTAAGAATTTGCATTGCTGTAGTAATTATAGATAGTGTCTGCAGCAAGCGGATAGTACTGATCAGTCGTTGCGTTGTACAGATCATATTTATGAGTCTCAGTATTCTCAGGGTTCCTTATTAAATAGAGCTCATAAGGATAATACTCCAGGATTTCTTCGCAATAGTACGCAGTTAAAAGAGAAAAGCTTGCCGGATTATCCTTTGTTCCTCTGAAAGTTTTTACCAGCCCATGCTTGCTGACAAGGTAATACAGGATCTGATCGCTTTCAGTATCCTTTTTTGTGATCATCACACAGCCAGTGCCTAAATATTCATTTTCATAAGACTTGCCTTCCAAAAATTCGGCACTGTCGTCTGTCAGCTTCACCTCCAGGGCAGAGACATCCTCGTCCTCGACACCGTAATCAGTATCACGCAGAACAAAGGGAACTCCTGTCGGGTCAGGATCACTTACACCTGCTTCCGTATCATCGCTCTTGCTTTCCGCATAAGCCATACCATAATCCCCCCATGCAAAAGGCATATAGCTGAACACCATTGCAAGAGACATCATGATCGCAAATAATCTGCTGCGCATTTTCATAACTGCTCCTTCAAAATCTTCTGAACAAAATAAAACGGGAGGTGCGCATTTTCTGCGCATAAGTTGCACTTATTATATCAGATATAACCTTCCCTTAGGCAAAAGAAAACAGGGTGCCCTGTATGGGTACCCTGTTGAATCGGACTTCTTTCAGCCCGCTGATTTAATGTAATCGCTTAATTGTTGGTAGTATCGTCTTCTTTCGGTTTTTCATTCGGGAATACTTTCCAGTAATCCTCGAGCGAGATGATACCTGTCTTTGAGTTCGGTGTGATCTTGATTCCCTTATATGTGAAGGTCTTCTTTTCGATCGCACCATTCGCGCGTACAAAGTAATGATTATCTTTGTATGTGACGAACTCATAATTTGCCATTGGTCCGCCCTTCTTTACGAAGTACTGGGTATTGTTGTAAGTATAAATACCGGTCTTCGTGTAGATCGCACCCTTGTCATTTGTCAGATAATTTTTGTTCTGCCATGTGAAGTATCCGATCTTGATGGCTGCGTTGCTCTGAGCGAGGTATTTCTTTCCGCCTGCCTTGAACAGCATGTTCTGATAGAGCTTTCCGCCGCTGCGTGAATAGTAGCTGTTGCCATCATAGTTGAACAGTCCGGCTTTTGTTCTCAGCACACCCTTAGCGCTTGCATAGTACATAGCTTTCTTCCAGGTAAAGAGTCCGGTAAAGATCGATCCATTCTTTCTTGCGATGTAGTATTTTCCCTTATACTTTACCTTTTTGTTAGTGCTGATTTTACCGCCTTTTTTGCCTTTTCTGACATGGTAATAGTTGTTGTTCCACTTTACGATACCTGCTTTAGTACGTACAACACCCTTTGCATTTGAGTAATAGTAGTACTTGCCCCATTTGTGGACACCAATTGCAAGAGCTCCGTTGGAAGTAGGATGATAATATCTTCCCGAAACTTTTACTGTCTTGTTTACCTTGAGTACTCCCGAGCTGTTTGTTACGTAGTAGATCTTGCCGCCTGCTCTGAAGAAGCCATTGGTTGTGCAGATGACACCATTGGAGTCTGCAACATACCAGTTGCTTCCGTACTTGATAGGACCGGCTTTCTTGCTGATAGCTCCGCCTGAGTTGACGAGATACTTCTTGCCGTTGACAGTAATGAATCCCGCACTTGTTTTTACCGATCCGTCAGCATAGACATAATACTGAGTGCTTCCTACACTGTACAGTCCCTCTTTTGCAGGGATGACTCCGCCGGCACCTGCATAGTACAGCTTGCCGTTATTAGCTGTGAAAGTTCCCTGTTTTGTCAGTATTACACCTTCACCATTCTGTACATAATACTTCTTTCCGGTAGTAGAATCAGTTACAAATCCGGTAGTAGTGTAGATAATATCTCCGGTATTATAGTATGTGTTGCCGTCCTTGGCTGTGAACACACCGCCTGCGACACGTACGGTACCGTTCTTCTGAACATAGTACTTTTTGCCGTTTACCCAGTAAGTGCCTTCCAGGTACTCTGCGTAATAATCTCCGGAGTGGTTGTTGATGAGGTATGTATATGTGCCGCTTGTTACGTCTTTCCAGAATTCCTTTCCAGTATCCGGATCATACGGATGATACTCAAACCTCCATCCGCTCGATACAGTCCTAGGACCAACTTCCTTTACGACCTTATAATTTTCGGCATAATACAGGCCTGTGCCGCCCTCTTTCATGGATGCCTTGAAAAGACCTGTCACCTTTTTGCCATTCGCATCCTCAGCCTCTTCTCTTGTGCTAGGATCGACCCATGTGCATGGATCATATGGATTGACTATTACATCTCCGAGAAGCGGAGCTTTTTCAGCTGCAGGAGCCTCTTTGAATGCTTCCTCTGCCGGTGCAGCTTCAAGTGCTTCTTCTTCGACAGCTTCTTCTGCCGGTGCTTCCGGTTCTGCAGCTTCCGGTGCTTCAGCATCCGGCTCTTCAACGTCAACTGATTCCTCCACTTTAGCAGGAGCCTGCGTTTCGTCCTGTGCGTCTTCAAGCGCGTCTGCGAACACTGCCGCCGGGCTGAATGCCATCAGAAGAGTCAGTAAATATATTAAAGTTTTCTTCATCATTAAGCGTTATCTCCTTTCCTCACTGTATCAAAAAATTTTTTCGCATACCTGTTTAGATTTTATCACTTTTTTCAGTAATTTGAAAAACAGTATCTACTCACAGCAGTAGCCCATCCCGTGATCCATGTAGATGATGCTTTCCAGATCCTTTCGTATGCACGATTCTGTATCAGATGCAATACCCTTGCTGTCTTCAGAGGAAATACATACTTCGAGTTCCGGCTCCATGCCGGACATTTTGATCATCACCGACAGGCCTCCCGCAAGCCAGTATTCCACCGCACTGCAGCCAGTATTTCCGCCTGCTTCCGGACTCTTCTCCTTGACGCTCTCGACCTTCAGGCCGCCGACCGTCTTAAAGCCGTAGCGGAACATACGCATGACATCCTGCATTTTCAGCATGCCGTCTTCGCCGCCGAACAGATAGCTGTATTTCTTTGTGCTTGATCCGGACTGCTGCATTTTCTTCCGGGAACTACTTGGTGAATCCCTCTGCGATCTCGATTCCCTTTGTGAAAATGTCCCAACCGTCGATTGGAAGCTTGACCGGAATGTTCATAGTAAGATTTCCGAGAACAGGCAGTCCATTCTTATTGATATATGCGAGTGTTCCGGCAAGGCCTCCGATGATTGCTGTGCAAGTTAGAAATTTCTTCATTTCTAAATCCCCCTCCGTTCAATAATAAAAAAGATGTTGATAAATCATTTATACCACTATTATTCGAGTCTGAAAAGGTTTCCCGTGTACTGTATTTGGTCCGTTGTTAATGTATCAGAAGTGCTCGTCGTCGCCGGAGTCAAAATACCCCTTGCTGGCTTTTGAGCTGCTCTTTTTCCTGCCGGATTTCGATGACTTATTTGATGAGCTCGAGGACGAGCTTGACGGATAATATACGACCGGATCTGTAACGTTCACTGCAGTCTTTACAGTGCATCCGCCGGATGAGACGGTCAGTGAGGTCTCTCCTGCCGCAACCGCCGTAAGCGTACCGTCTTCGGATACAGTGACCACTTTCCCGTCACCGGATTCAAATGTCACCGGTTCATCCGCGAATTTTTCCGGTGCGAGCACAGGCTCCAGTTTCAGCGTCTCACCTGTTGTAAGGCTTACTGTCTCGTCTATGCCGCTGATGGAAGTGACCTTTGGCACCACGCTCACAGCCACCTCTTCTGAATACTCCTTCGCAGTCATTGTAAGCGTCGCTTCGCCCGTCGCCATTGCATGCATAACGCCCTTTTCATCGACTGTAAACACACTTTCGTCGCCAGATTCAAATGTCACCGGCTCATCTTTGAATCGGTCAGGCATTACAGTGCATGACAGCGCCAGATCATCGCCGAGGTAAATCTCTGTGCTGCCTTCTGCCTCTCCTGCATCTATATCGGTCACCTCTTTAGGTATGGCATACCAGACCGCGCATCCAATCAAAGCGCAAAATACGATCACAAGACCAAGGACCTTTTTGTAAGTGGTTCCGCTCTTCCTCATGTCCGGACCGGCATCATTGCTGACGCCACCCTTCAGCATCCCCTCGCAGCAGTTTTCGAGGTCCTTCAGCATCTCTGCGGCATTCCGGTAGCGATCCTTTCTGTCGTATGCGCATGCCTTGAGCACGATCCGCTTCAGTTCTTCCGGACCGTTCAGGGGCGCAGGCATCTCGTGCCCGTTCACTCTTTTGATAAAAGCGGCCTCCCTGTCGTCAGCGTGTATGGCTGCAGGACTCTGCGGCATGAAAGGCATTCGTCCGTCATTCAGGTAACGGTACATGACCATACCGAGAGAATAGAGATCTACGGATGCTCCGTACTCATGTCCCCAGTATACCTCCGGAGCCATGTATTCATATGTGCCCTTGCGGGAGAGCCCGATCGTTGACTTTTCTATGATGCGCGCTATGCCGAAATCGCCCAGTTTATAGCTTCCGCTCGGCGAGATGAAAATGTTGTCTGGCTTGATGTCGCGGTGCACGATACCGTATTTCTGGCACAATGAAAGCCCTCTGCAGATATCGCAGCCCATACGGGCCACCTCATCAGCAGAGAGCGGATTATCGATAGAATATCTGACAAGAGGAGTCAGCTCCTCAAGCCTTATAAGGATGTCCCATCCTATACCATCCTGATGCCTGAAGATCTCATGATCTTCGTAGCTGGCTATATTGCTGTTTCCCTTGAGTTTCGCGAGCAGCTCAAACTCATGGGCCGTATTCTCGAGCACGCTCTCATAATACTCAGCCACCTCTTCAGCCTGCATGCCGCCCGCCATCAGAGATGCTGTCTCTGACTCGCTTGAGGGTACGGAAACAGCTTTCAGCGCCGAATAGTATTCATGCCCCAAAGCGTCGGTGCGGCATATCCTGTAGAGGCTGCCCTCAGCACCTGAACCGATCTCTTCTGTTATATACCACGAACCGAAAATAGGCTCGTACTGTCTGTAATCCATTTGCCTCTATCTTGCCTTTGCCTTTTTGACCTTTGAAAAAGGTCCGTAATAAGTCTTACCGTTGACCGTCTTAAATGCTCTTATCTTATAGCGGTATACCGTGCCCCTGCTGAGTCCTTTATGGGTCACGGATTTGACTGTTGCATTCTTTGTAACGGCTTTTACATATTTTTTCCTGCCGGGATATTTTAAATAAACGATATAGCCGTCGGCATTCAGCACCTTCTTCCATGTCAGCTTGTTTTTTCTGCCTCTCAATGCCCTGACCTTAAGGACCGGCTTACCGAGAGCTTTTGCCGCGGCGATCTCTGCCTTCAGTGCGGCAGCTTTCTGCGCCTCTGCCGCCTGTGCAGCTTTTTCCGCCTCTATCCGTGCGGCTTCCTCAGCGGCATAATCACGCGCTGTTATGGTTATTGTGATCTCTGCCGGTCTGTATTCTCCTGACGGAAGAGCTGTTACCCTGATTCGAGCCGTTCCGGCCTGCGTGAATACCACATGCCCGTTCTGATCGACACTCGCGAAACTCCCGCTGACCACGGAATACTCGAGCCCGGTCATCGCCTGAAGATCAAGCTGCAGCCCGTCATGCCAGTCTATCGTGAACGGTCCAGCATCACCAGTTATCTGCTGATCGCTTCGTTGGTCTTCACCGGTCACATAGATCCTCTCAAGGAAATAACCCGCGTTATACCTGCCTCCGCCGTCATCGACATCAAAACGGACAAGTGTATTTCCGGCCGCTACCGGTGTGACCACCCCGTTCTGATCTACCAGCAACACATCCGTGTTGTCTGAAGTAAACTTCACACTTGCTCCCGGCCTCAGGGAAACCACCAGTTTCTGAGGGTCATCCGAAGTATCCAGATCGAGCCCCCATAGCGGAGACCTTCCTTCGTAGCAGACCGGATCAGTCTCGATCCATCCATTATGTTTGCCGACCGTTACCCCAAGGTACACGGTGCACTCTTTGTATTTTTCATCCGCCTTGATCGTTGCCTTTATCTCAGCCTTACCGGTTTTATGTATAGTCACATGGCCTTCACCATCCACTTCCAGCACATCGGGATTAAGTGAAGTCAGTGTGACATTGTTTTCCGTTACTCCATCTCCTTTCACCTGAATGACATGATCTGAATCGCACATCATCATTTCTGTCCCGTAATATGAAGGCTCCTGATAATATCCGATGTCATCCTTCTCAAGAGAGAAATGTTTGCCGATACAATCGGTGTATTCATATGTGAACCAGACCTGCCTGTCTGCAGGCTGATCATTATCCGCGGCAAAAGCATTGCACGTCACCGCAAGGCATAATACGATCATCAGCAGTCCTGAAGCGGCTGCCGCAATGATTCTTTTTGTCAGAATTTCAGATCGCATGTTTACCTCCGGTTATGTGCTCCTTACACATAAATAAACTCGTATCCTCTGCTTTTATATATTTCTTCGAGATCGCTCCTGAGCTGCAGCATTTCCCTTACCGCCCGGTATTCCTCCTCCGGGCTGAGTACTATGCTGGCATCATTTTTAAAATGCATGTTTTTATATGCCCGCTGGAGAGGATGTGTGCTTTCCCACTCCGTCAACGCGGCGAGCAGCCTGCCTTCATCTCTGTCGCTGACATCGATTGGCGCATAGCCCATCATCTCAAGGAACGGGTCGATATCCTCCGTTGTCATGCCAAGCGCCATGCACATGGATATATATTTGCGGCGGCTTTTCGGCATTCTCTTTATGTTGATGCTTTTCTTTCCTGTTTTCCGGTCGATCACGTTCACCGTACTGCAGTCACCGCTCAGGAAGTTGATCATGCTGTCATCCAGCCATCCCCGCATCGAATTGAGGCTGTTGATCACAGTCTGCTCCGGGTCTTCACGGCATGTGCTTATCACCTGCCGGAGCCAGCCGTCCAGCATCGTGCGCGGTTTCGCATAAGCGCTGATGAAAGCATCCATATGTTCCGCTACGAAGGCCTTTATGCCGTCATATTCAGGACCGTAGTCTGCCTGCCCCAGGCTTATCTCAACATCCGCAGTATCTTCGAGACCGAGTCTTATCTCGTCCCACCTCTCGCGGAACACCGCATAAGCGACCGACTGGTACGCCTCATAGCGCTGATAATAATTGATGCTGCCGCTCTTATCTTTCAGATTGGCGTTTATCAGGTAGAGCCACACAAGATCTTCGCTGACATCTTTCACATACAGCTTTCTCTTGCGTGCGTAGTCCGTGATCCACTGATTTATAACATCGACCGGCTGTCTGAAAGCCATCCCGACACCTATGAAGGTGGAACGCTTGCGCGGCATTTTGATATAAAAGCCCGGTGCCCCGTCAGTGCAGGCTGCATCAATGTACGCAGCAACATCATTGAGGCTGATACCTGTCTCTTTTGCAAGACGGTCAAGCGTGATCCTCCAGCTTCTGAGAGTATATGAATTATTAGTAATTTTAGCACCCATATCGCAGTTTAATACCTATTGGCTGTTTTAATAATGATATCAAAAAATGCGGATAACAGAATAGTTATCCGCATTAAATATATCACTGTTTGCAGGTTCTGTCTTTCAACAAAAACGGCTTATACTATCTCCTTTATCTTACTTCTGCGCCGCCCCATTCCACTACTGTGAATCCTTTCCTTTCGAAAGGCTTTATTTCAGGAGCGGTTATGGAGACCGGCTTATCTATCGCCTTGAATGCCATGAATACCCGCAGCACGCTGTCCGGCGTCGGACTTACATCCAGCTTAGCCGCATCGGTGTAGCGGTCTGTCTGGAATGTGACCAGGTTATACTCATTCTTCTCGAGACGCGGGCTCCAGTACTCTATGAACTCGCTGTACTCCTTCTTTTTCAGTCCCATCTTCGGGAGGATTCTGAGCAGGAAGTCCTCCGACTCGCAGCCCTTTACGACATAGCCCTTCGACCAGTCATACTCGGTACCGTCAGTCGATTCCCAGAAGATATAGTCGTACGTTTTTCCGCTCGCCTTGTCAGTGAGTTTTCCGTCCGGCTCGGCGGTAACATGCCACAAACCGCTGCCTGCAGGAATGGACTCTGTGAATCTTCCGTCAGTGAGGGTGACCCTTACGGTCACATCCGTCGTCTTTGTCGGATACAGATAGATCACCGGCTTTTCCCGTCCGCCTTCCATGATGAAGTACTGCGCGTGGATCCAGCCGTACTGACCTTTGTACTGCACATAGACCCAGCTTTCAGACCAGCCGAGCTCTGTCAGTTCAGTCTTATCCGGAATGACTGCGATAACATCATAATCCGGTCCCGGTCCATAGCGCATGTTGAGACCTTCCTTGGAATCCACATATCCGTGGAGGCCGGCCTCAGAAGTGTATTCAGGTTCCACGAGCTTGCCCGGATCGGATTTTGCAGTGCTCTCTTCCTTCTTCTTTATCTCGTCCTTGTTTTCCGTCAGATACTCCATCGAGCACCAGCCGTTTTGTCCGTCCACCGTTGCGTTTGCCCAGCCGTTCTCAGTCTTTTCGACCTGTATCTCCTGCCCGTAAGTCATGAGATAGACCACATCGTTTTCTGTTCCGGGACCTTTACGCAGGAGCAGTCCGTCTTCCGAAGTAACGTACATCGCCTTCGGGAATTCACTCTGTGCTTCAGTCTCCTGCGCCGGCTCTTCCTGTGCCGGTTCGCTTTCTTCAGCTGCAGCGGCTGTCCCCTCAGTCTTCGCAGGTTTGCTGCCTGACCCGCATGCTGCTAATGCAGTCATGCAAATCGTGACGCAGATCGCCAGCAGTAATGATAATAAACGTCTTTTGCTCATTTCAGCATAACCTCCCGGGCTCATCTACCATCTGATTCCCAGATAGTCACACACGCCTTTGGCAAGTCCCTTGCCGTAGGCATCGTACTCCGTGCGGAGAAGCAGATTATCCTTTTCTATACAGCCAGTTTCGAACAGGCAGGCCGTGCAATAGCGCCTCGTCTTGTTGAGCGTCTTAAGGTCTGTTCTCTTAGTGAGACCCCTGTCCGGCATCTGCACGTATTCGTGCACGCCGTTGTTCAGGCACCTTGCAAGCTTCTTCTGGTTGCTGTATCTGTACAGCGGCATGGTGCCGCTCGGAGCATAGCGGTAATCGCAGTGCACATTCAGGAAAACGCTGGCATTGAGCTTTTTCAGCTTTTTGATAGTAACATTAAGATTTCTGTTGTTGTCACTGAACGCGTCAGTGTAAACATATACTCCCCTTGCTCGCAGATAATTCGCTGCAGATTTGCAGATAGGGATCATAAGCTTGTCTTCCCGGTATCCGTTCCACGTGCAGCCCGAATCAGGACGCCCATCGTCTCCCAGACCATGGCCGGTTTCGATAAAGACCCTGTAGATAATTCCTGATACAGGACCCGAAAGCAAAATCTTCCTGCCATTCGTCTTGCATGCGAAGACTTTATAATATGCCCTCTTCCCGGATTTGACTTTCTTATCGGTATACGAACAGCCCTTGATATTCTTTTTCACGCGCTTATAACCACGGTTTTTCTTATAGCTTCTGTACACCTGATAAGACTTGGTACCGGCAGTCTTCTGCCAGCTGACGCAAAGACCGGCACCTTTGACTGCGACACTTACCGGCGGTGCTGCCGGGACTTCAGCTTCCTGACTTCCTGTAGCTTCTGCAGGCACAGGATCAGTCGCTGCTCCGGTCTCATTATCAGCAAACGCTGTCACCTGGAGCAGAGACAATGCAATCAATATTGTTAATAAAACAGTCGTAAATTTTTTCATTGATCCTATCTTTAAATGGGCAAATGCCTGATTTTCCGTTAGATTTCAGCTTGATAATTATATCAAAGGAAAATCATACACATCAAATTAATATCCCTTTAGGTCAATTCCCTCTGCAACTCCGGTTCAGGAGAACTTTTAAAAATTTTGATAAATAACCGGGCCTCAAAAACAATATGTGTATCAATTTCAATTTGAGCCTTCTCGTTCAGTAGCTGCAGGTCCGAAAAAGTGATATTTGACTTAACGATAATCCTTCCACAGGGAGTTATTGTAAAGCAGTGTATCCGGGTTTTCATGTCTTTCACTATGTTCTTATATGAATTGATACATATATAAAATTAGATGCTCCTTTATTTATCAAATTTTTAAAAACTCCTCACACGCAACCTTTTCTTACCAATATGGCACGCCTGATCTACAAACGCTATGCTCTAATTGAGCAAGAGCCTGCCTCATAACAAAAAAGATTACAAGAATGGGGGTGCCGGCCGGCACCCCCCCTCTTATTAGAATACCCCTAAATCGATAATGTAGTTGTCCCGGTTGTAGTAATCGAAGACTCTCTTTTTCTTTTTCTTGTACTTCCAGACCTTCTTTGTCTTGTATTTATATTTCCAGACTTTCTTTGTCTTATATTTCCACTTCCACTTGCCGGACTTGGTCTTTACTCTCTTCCACTTTACTTTCTTCTTTACTCTTTTCCACTTTACCTTGACTCTCTTTTTGACCTTCTTCCATTTCACCTTTACTTTTATGGTCTTGTACTTAGGGTCGGTGCTGTAGTTGGTCAGATAGAAGTGTCCCTTGCCGTTTCCGACATCAACGTGATACATGCTCTCAATCTCGTTGACATTCTTTACGGTTATTACAGCGGATTTGTATCCGTCACCGTTGCCGCACCACCAGATTTCTTCAGTGCTGGTTCCGTTGAGAAGCGCTGCCAGTTTCTCTGCATGCCAGTCGAACACGATTATCTTTCCTGTCCCGTTGGTCTTGCTGACAAGGAAGTAAGCATATGTGTCGTCAGAGTCCATATCCTGAAGAGTTCCCTCAGCCGAGCTGTCCAGCATTGTGGCAGCAACTGCCTTTATTTCAAGGGAATCCGGATCGATAACGACCACATTGCGGGCCTGCTTCTGCATACCGACATAGCAGTCATATTTTGCGTTATACGAAATGCCGTTAAGGCCCAGTTTGTTGCTCAGTCCGGCCTCTGTCAGCTTTGCCTTGAAGGTTCCGTACTTTATCGTATCCTGGGTTATATCATTCAGATTGTCCGGATTCACGAACGTCAGCGTTCTGACCAATTCTGTACGGCAGGTAATTACCACCCTGTTGCGCTTGGTGTCGAAGCACATACCATTGCCATGGTTGAAGAAGAACGGGTTCGAAACGGCTATGCAAGCGCCGTCACTTATGCGCACCTTGACCAGCCGTCCCCACTCATTACCTGTATTAATGAGCATGTGATAGCTGTAAGTGCCATCCGTGCAGCTGCCCTGTGAAATAGAATAACCGGTATGTGTTTCTCCCGCATACTTGCGCAGGTTGAAGTAACTTCCGCCGGCAGTCCTCATCCTTACCGGGCTGCCCACAGTAAAGCTGCTGAAAAATCTTCTGTCCGGCATCGGGAAGACTTCTTCATCGCCTTCATCAGGAGTATCACCGCCGTCCCCGCCGTCATTCTCATCCGTTCCTTCGGTGACCGCCGGATCTTCAGGGTTATTGTTTTCAGGGTCTGATACGGCAGCATCATCTGACCCCAATGCACCATTATCGCCAGAGCCCGATACGCTATCATCGTTACCGGGTTCAACATTCTCGCCGGAATCCGATGATCCTGAAGGTTCATTTTCCTCTATTGTTCTGTCCGAACCGGAACCCTCCGCCGGATCCGGGCTGTTGTTAGCCTGCGAATCGATGACTTCTTCTGTAGCAGCAGGGTTTTGTTCCTCCTGCACGTCATCAATACCAAAACACGGCAGCGGTACTATCAATGTAAGCGCCGTGATCAGGCATATTATCGCTTTAAACTTTTTTCTTTCTCTTCTGTCCTTCATAGCATTTAACTTTTCCGCTAACTATATATCTAAATAATTATAGCAAACTCTAAAGCATGCAAGGTAATTAAAATCTGTTCAGAAACTAAAGAAAAGGGATGCCGTTTGGCACCCCCTTCTTATTAAAATTTGGCTCTTGTCAGACTTTCGTCTTTATTTTGCTTTAACCTTTTTTGTTGAGGACCACTTGGATACGTGTACCTGGCCGCCGGAGCTTGTGTATGCTCTGATGCGTACAAAGTACTTCTTTCCCTTCTTGAGGCCTTTTACTTTGTACGAGGTCTTTTTAGCGCTGGCGTATTTTGTTTTTACGCCGTTGCTGAAGTTCTTGTCCTTGCTGTACTGGATCTCGATCTTCTTGACCTTCTTCCGTTTAGCCGAACTCAGCTTCTTCCATTTTACTGTCGCGCTCTTCTTTCCTGCCGTAGCCTTGGAGATCTTGACTGCAGGGAGTGTCGGCGCAAGCATCGGTACTGACTGCCTTTCTTCGGCGTTGCATACCTTGCAGTAACGAACTTTTTCACCTCCGGCTATCTCTGTTGGCTGTTTTACAGTTTTCCATTCTCCGAATGAATGTCCCTTTTCGCAAGGATCACCACTAGGGTCATCTCCCGGATCTGTCGAAGGATTGAGTGTCTCCTCTGCCTCTTTTTCAAGAGCAGCAAGTTTTTTCTCTGCTGCAGAAAGCTTGTTTTCAAGCGCTCTGTATTGAGCACTCGACAGAAGCTCCATCTGAGCATCTGTCAGGCTGTCAAGCTTCTCACGTGCAAACTCGATCAGCGACTTGTCTGTAAGCTTAATATCGCTTGCATCAGGCAGCTGGTTGATCAGAGATGTCACGTTTTCAACAGCCCTCTGATTTTCAGCCTTTTCCCTCTCTCTTTCTTCACGCGGATCCTGTGCGTTAAGAGCGTCAATAACGGACTCCAGCTTGCTGTACGATGAGTAAGGTACAAGGTCTCTCTGCTCAGGAGTCAGCTTATCGAATTCTCCCTTGACATATTCGACCTGTGCGCTGTGTGTATCCCAGTCAACCTCACTTGCATCAGGCAGTTCATTGATAAGTTCCTTGACAGCATCAGCAGCCGCCTTATCCGCAGCAGCCTGGTCTGCTTCATCTTCAGCATACTGTTTAAGGAAATCTATTACACCGATAGCCTGGTTGAGCTTTGCAACGAGCGCGCTTTCAATCTGATTCTGCTGATCTGCAGTCAGATCATCAAATGCATTCTGCGCAGCCTGAACAGCGGCTTCATCGCTCAATGTCAGCTCATTACTTGGTGGAAGAGCGTTGATCTTATTCCTGACATTTTCGATTGCTCTCTGGCTTGCTTCTGCTGCCTGCTGTTCCTGCTCCTCCTGATCAAGGATAGCCTGATAAGCGGCTTCAGCTTTGGTCAGCTTGAGATACGTCTCATCGCTGATATACTGCTTCTGGCTCGCTGTCAGATTCGAGTAAGCAGTTCTTGCAGCAGTGATCTGGTCTGAATCGTCCTTGGTTATGTTTTCAGGCAGAGCATTGATCTTTGCCGCTACGGCATCAGCTGCAGCCTTGTCAGCCTTTACCTGTTCGCTGTTAGCCTCTTCTTCCTTAAGCTCAGCTATTCTGGCAACAGCAGTGTTCAGTTTCTCAACGAGCGCTGCATCAACCTGCTGCTGCTGGTCTGCGTTGAGTGTGTTGTACAGGCCGTTTGCATAGTTGACCGCAGTTTCGGCTTCAAGAGTTAAGCTGCCGACCTCAGGTATAGCATTGATCGCATCAGTAACAGCTGTAACATCTGCATCTTCTTCTTCGCCGATCTTTATGATGCTGAATGCTGCCGGGCTGGCGTTCTTTCCATTCTTCTTAGCATATGCGAAGACTACTGAACTCTCTGATACTGTGAATGGAGATTCGTATTTCTCGTAGTCGTCTTCAATGATCGCATCGATAAATTTAGCTTCTTCTATCGGCTGAACTGAATAGTACAGATCGCTTCCGCTTTCAAGACTGTATACACCAACCTTCTGAGGTTCTGCATAATTGCCGCTATCTACCGTTATCACAGGCTCGTCAGCATCTTCAACATATTTCGCTACAGGTGAAACTACCATGCTGCAGTTTACAAATGCTATGTTGCCTGCCTTATCCCACTCCTTGAATACCTGATTCTCTGATGGAGCTTCGAGGTCTGCCGGTGGAACAGCTGCTTCACCGTATGCCACTGTCTGTTCCTTGATAACATTACCGTTCCAGTCAGTGAACTGTACGCAGTATGTCGCGTCAACATATTCTGCTGTTACGATCATGTTGTCCTTAACAACGATGGCTTCCTTGCCGGATTCATCCAGCCACTTGCTGAAGTTCTTTCCTTCCTGAGTCGGGTTGGTATCCGCAGTGAGTACGTCACCATACTCGAACTCCTTGATCTCAAGATCTTTGTCATCCCAATCCACGAAGATAACTGTAAATGTCTTCTTCTTGTACTGAGCCGTGACAACAGTGTTTTCTGTAATATTCTTGAGAGCTGTATCCCAGCCTATGAATTCATATCCTTCTTTTTCAGGTGCTTCCGGTGCCTCTACCGTGCCTCCGCTTACGACAGTCTTCTGTTCGCCGATAGGATTTCCTTCATCATCTACGAAGTTGACAGCATAGACAGCTTTCGGAGCATCGATCTTTCCAAGAACGATGTAATTCGTAGCACCCTCAATACCAAGAGTTATTACAAAGTCACCTGTCTTAGCTGTCGGCTCCTCCTTGGTCACATAATCGAACTTATAGGAACCATCTTCAGCAACAGTTTGCTGTCCTATGTACTCGATCTGGCTGGCGATCGGGTCATCATTGCTTCCCTTATAAACCATAAGAGTTGCGACCTTGCCGGCTGCATTATCGAGCTTACCTTCGAGCACACGCTTTGTACCAAGCGTATCTTCAAGAGAGGACTTGGATATAAAGGTTGTAACCTCTCCTTCGTCGTTGACGTCTGCCTTGTACCAGGATGCATCACCTGTTCCGCCGTACAGTTCTACGTCATCGCCTGTGTCTGTATTCACTTTATTAAGCTGTGTGAAGGTTACATTGTATTCCCACTCGCCAGGGAAATCCATGCTGTCAGCATATGCGCTGGTGTATGTGTATACAGTTTTTCCTGTATTTACATTTTCGAACTTATAGCGCTTATAGTTATAGCATGGCACCTCAGTTCCATTGTTCTTGAACCTGTAGGTAGTTCTTGTTTCTACCTTCCTGGAATCAGATGCGGTGGCTACAGTCGGTGACCATGATGACCAGTTTGTGCTCCAGTAAGTATAGTTCTTATACTCCTGACGTGTTCTGTATCTGTACAGAGTTGTGGTCGGCTGTCCGGTTCCGCCCTGACCGTCTGATGTACCCGGGAATTCGAAGTACCAGTACTTATTCTGCCAGTAAATCCTTCCCTTATTGTTGTCCATCTTGGTATAGCCGCCGCTGTAGTCCTGACCTCTGCATGTACCGTAGTCCTGAACCCAATACATGTTGGTACTGCCGCAATTAGAGCATGCACCGCTGTATGGGTCTCTTGTACCACAGTTTCCACACTGGAATGCATAATATCTGTAGCCTGTTGTTGTCGACACATCCTGCAGTGCAGAGCTTGATCTGGCAGCTGTTGAGTAACCGCTCCAGGCGCCCCAGGCTGTATATGTTCCGGTGTTGCTTGTGCTTGTCAGAGTGTATCCTGACGGAGTCGAAGGAGTAGTTGTATCCTTTATGATTTTCCTATCCTTATATCTATATTCAGTTCTCGACTCTTTGATGATGTCGTCGCCTGTAGGAACGGTCGTGCTCCAGTTTGACCACTCATTGCCTATATCTACAGGTGCGGTTACAGCCTTAGCCTTCGGTGTTCCTGTTGTTTCATCATCAACAACACCTATCATGGAAACTTCTACCTGAGACGCAACGCCTGAGTAGAGGATCGTCATAGTCTCAGTTGTCTCTCCTGTGCTAGGCATGCTTACGGATTTGATCTCAGAAGCAACCATCTTTCCGTCTTTAGTCTTCAGGGCAGCTACCAGCTTGCCTTTGGTGAAGTTGTCAGGGAAGTTCGAGATCTTGACTGTAATATCATATCCTGTGGATTCTGCATTTCTCTTTGCTGAAGTAACCTTCGTGATTATTGGAAGATTAACGTTTTCCCAAACGTAAACAGCTTTTACTGTCAGAGCTTTCTTTACGTTCTTATACTCGTCTGTGCTCCATTCTGAGAATATGTATCCTTCCTTAGTCGGGATGTCTGTAGGAGGAGTTGCAGCTGAACCATAGTCCACCTTCTGAACATTTCCTATTACATCGCCGTTGTAGTCAACAAATGAAACTGAGTATGAATTGATCTTATACTGAGCGGTTATAGTAGTATCGGACTTTAATCCTTTACCGTTTGAGCTCCAGTTCTGGAATGTATAACCCTCACGGCTAGGTGCAGCCGGAGCCGTAGCGTTTCCGCCATACTTGATCGATTGTGTTGCACCGATCTGCTTACCATCCCAGTCCACATACTTTACAGTAACATTGGAATGTACAACTGTGCTGTTTGAAGATGATGCCGCCCCGCTGCTTCCGGCAGAGTTGCTTGCTGTCACCGAAACTTTATATGTTCCCGCATGTGCAGCCTGGAATGACACATTAGTTCCTGTAACACTTTTGCTCTGATTGTATGCGCTGTTTGTTGTGCAAGTCAGAGTAACATTATAGCTGCTTGCACCTGAAACCGCTGACCAGCTCGCTGCAATTGCATCGTTAAGTCCTACATCAGCGCTGCTCATCTTAACATTGCTCGGTGCAGAAGGCTTAACTACAGTAGCAGGTGCTGACTCCAGCTGGTAAACATGGCCTTCTGAAGCGCCGCCATATCTGGAATGATATTTAATTGGCGAATCACAAAAATACCCGAAAGCTGTATGTTTTGTATTCCAGCCATTAAATGAATCATAAATGTAAATCTCACCGGTACGGCTTGATGTAGCGTTATCAACCATTACATAGTGCCCGCCTACATTAAGGATCGTATAATAACCGGCACCGATGTTGAACCAGATCTGGGCGTCACTTGCATCCCAGCTTCCCCAATACTTCAGCTTTTTTCCGTTTTCCGAAGCATAATTCGACGGTGCCAGATAGCCGCTGTATTTCATATAAAGGCTATATGGAGGATTCGAGAGGTGCCCCCTGTTCCTTAAATACCAATACCAGGTATCAGGATTGAACGATCCGCCGGCTATACCCGCCTCGCGGAGCATCTTTGCCTGGGCTACAATAAAGCAGCCTACATCACGCATCTCGTTATAATCAGATTGCCCCTGGTTCCAGTCACGGTAATCTGATGGATAACTCGCTGCGTTTACCTGTCCCTGTTCCGGAGCGATCCAAGGCATCATCGTGAACACCATCATAAATGACAGCATCACTGTGATAACACGCCTTGCCAGGATCTGCCTTTGATCGGGACCGTCTTTGCGATAATTCTTTTTCATTTTTCCCCACCAAACATTAATAAATTTTGAGATAACATATCAATTAAAGCATGAAAAAAGCCCCAAGCCCTGAGGTCCTACGCTTTTGATCATTTGCAGTAATCAGTGCCCGTTGTCCGGACAACTTTCATACGACGCCTAAATAATATCATATTTGCTCAAACAGCCGCAATGCAGCAGCATATTTGTTATGCTTTTAACTGGGATTCTTTATCCTATTTCTCCGTTTTCATTTCACGAAAAAAACCTCCCGCTGATCCCGGTTATGCCTGTTTACGTTAAATCTGCTCGCAGCAATTCGTCTTTTTATTGAGAATTTTTGCTCCTGATTATCACCAGACATGTCGACAGCAGCAGATACACCCCCATGGAAATCGAGTTATAAATCGAAGCCAACGTCGGAACCAGTCCGATGCTCAGCCTGTCTCCATATGTATAACACACAAACAGAGACAGAAGCGCTCCTGCTGCAAGTGTCACAGCTTGAGTGATGACAATGCTGCCACCTATTCGGCCGCGGAACATCAGTATCAGCGCCGCTACAGCCTGCAATATATAGAGTGCTACGATCATAACCAACGCAATGAAATCGCCCAAAAACGATCCCAGATAAATGGCACCGGCCCAGGTCAGGACCTGGGCCAGGCAAGTAATAATGATGGTTTTTATGATTCTGAGATCCATATATGTTTTCTGTACTATTTGAAGTCGCTCTTTTTCACGTGTTTGCTCAGGATATGATATGTCTCTGTGTAGTGCGGATATCTGATACCCCCAAGATAGCTATCCCTGAGCTCACTCCTCGCCTTGTTGAAACCTTCTCCGAGTTTGTACTTGTTAAACAGCGCAACGTTCTTTCCGTCCATTTTATTTGCCATTACTCCTGCAAGGCACTGCATGAAATATGCAGGCGTTTCATCCAGCAAATAGCCATAATACGTTTTATCTCCCAGGATCAGGTTATAGTCCGTCCATTTCAACGTATATGCATGGTAGACCGGAAGTTCAGGTGTTGACTTTACAAAATTAGCCGGCAGTGAATCGCGGAATTCTTTCATCGCTTTCTTTGCATCCGCTTCGCTGGTCTTTTTCAAGCGTTCTTCATACTGGAACTTCTCATCAGTCTCATATAATTTGTTTCGTCCGCTTGTTACGTTTTCGAGTGCATTTATAGTCTGCATCAGTCCCAGTGTATCCGGATCGTAGTCCCATATTCCGGTGAACTTTTCCCACTCCTTCTCATACGAACTCGTCACGTCAATTTTTGCAGTCTTTCCGTAGTGCCTGAATCCCCACATAGGCAGATAAGGAACAAAGTCGTCTTTGTTTACAAGATTGTAAATTCCTTTGTACGAACCTGCATCAGGGGCGAGAGTAGTCGTCGGTGTAGCATAAGTATAGTCAAAGACAGTATACCCTTCATCGACCAGATATGCTCCGAGTATGTTGGCAATCGATGCACCGCGTGAATGGCCTGTTATCCAGAACACCTTCTCATCGCCTCCGCAGTTCTTATTCACATATGTTTTAAGTATCGTGCGCACCCTGTTTGCAGTGATATCAAAGCCCATATGGTTGGTGCTTTTTCTCCACCCTTTGGCATCACGCATAGCACTGAAATTCGCAGTTGAGCCTACATCAAAGTTGCTCTGCCACTCATCGAGGGTTCCGTTTGTTCCTCTGATGACAACCTGAATGATTTCCTTTGTCTTATTATCGTACTTTACTGTCCTGTGTCCGATTGCGGCTTCAGTCAGATGCTGATCTTTATAAGCTTCATTATATCCACTGTTCGCATCTTTCAAGGAAAGATCGACTACATCGTCCATTCCCAGTCTCTCCATAAGCTGTTTAGCCTTCATCGAGGATGAACTGGATCCCATTTCGGATCCACGGCCGCTGATGGAAATATCTTTGTAAATCGAGCCTGCATACATCAGAGACAAAGTGCCTAATTCAGGGTCATAGGATGAATTATCATTGAAGAATCTTCTGTAGTCCATTGAGACCTGAGTATCTCCATGGATCACCTCTTCTTTTACTTTACCAAGAGCATTTTTGTACTTGTAATAACTGTTATAAGTAAGATTCAGCTTTCCGCTATTCGGTTGAGGATCCGAACTATCGGACATCCCGTCATAATCGGTATCCGGATTTGACGGATCGGTAATATAGTCATAATACTTGACCTTCCCGTCTGCTGTGAGATATGTTTCCGGAACACCCATCTTCTGGAGTTTGCTTTTTATCAGATTGCTGACTGATACAGTCTTGAGTGATCCCAGCTCTGCTTTATCAAGCGATCCATCCTTATCCGTGTCATGTCCTTCTTCAGGATCACCGTCAAGTCGTACGAATCTGTATCCGCGCAGCAATACCCATGTTCCGTTCGCGGTCTGCTCTCCAATATTATCTGCAAGTTTCAGCAGCTCATCGCTGAATCTCGCATTGATATCCGCCCAGATGCCTCCGGTCGCGTTATACAGTGATGTGTAATAGCTTCTGTAACCACTGCCGGTGATAACGGATACGTTTATTCCATCAGCAGTCAGCTTACGGATCTCTTCATCCATGGAGCCGATTCCGTATCTGTTAGCTGTCTTAAAATATGTATCTGTGATCAGGATGACATATTTGGATGCATTCGGTCTGAAATCCAGTCTTCTTGCAGTCTCAAGCGCATCGATATCGCATTCAGGCTCATCTCCTCCACCATCTGCAATTAACGAGTTGACCTTCTCTTTGAACACCCTTACATCATCAAACCAGTTTGAGCTGCCGTTCTTGATCACTTTGGTAGAGTCATTGCCATCCTCTTCGATATCTCTAAAATCTACCAGCGCATAATTGGCCTGGACGTTATAGTTCTCATTGAGAGAAGTAACGAAAAGATTGACGTTGTTTGCAACATTATAGATGGTGCCACTCATTGACCCTGTAGTATCTATGGCAAAAACGATGTCCGCCTGGCCCTTGAATTCCGATGAACCGGCTTTGGCCGCTTTTGCAAGCTTGCCTACGAAAGGTACTGATTCTAAAGGTTCAAGATTCTGCGCCTTAAGTGAAGATTCCTCGGTTTTCTGCTCATCTGCAGAAACGGCCTCATCTGAGGATTCAGCCTTCTCCACGAGTTCCCGGATCTCCTCTGCCATGATCTCTTCCGGTTCTTCACCCTTCTCTTTCTTATTGTTGCTTTCCGGTGCTCCGGCACGTAAAGCTTTGCTACTTCTTACACTCAGTACCTCCTCGTCAGGATACCCGGAACCAAAAATTACATTTATCGTTCCCTCATCTGAGGAATAGAATCTGACGCTATAGTAATAGGTTTCTCCGGCGGTAAGCTCACATGACAGACGGAAATTATTGTCTGTTCCGCTGTCGTCATCTGAAGCGATCACCATTCCGTAACTATCATACAATGTGACATATGTATCAGCATACGAATCTGACATGATAGTCCAGACTCCATCGTCTTCCGGAGAGAACTTCAGATAAGATGTAGCATCTGTGTATACAGGGACATCAATATTTCCCCAGTCAGTCAGCTCATTCAGATCAGATACAACATCCGGATCCCATATATTGCTTTCAATTACCACAGGTATCGTTCCGGTCTCTTCACTGCTGTAATATCTTGCAGCAAGGTAATAAGTCTGTCCGCCGGTCAGTACAGAAGAGATCCTGAAGTTACTGTTATCGCCTCCGTCATCATTTTCATCGATCATATTCCCTTCACTATCGATGATCTTGCCTACAGTGTCTCTATCAGCTGTTGCATAGAAGTAATAAAGTCCTGTATTTTCAGGAGTGAACTTCATAAATGCCCATTCCCCGCCAACACTTATGCTGACTTCGTATTCGCCTTCTGCAATTTCGGTAGCATAGTAAGGAACACCGTTCTCATCCATTGAGTTAGTGTAAACTCCCAGGCTATAAGAACTGCTCACATATGAATAATAATTGGATATCGCAAGATAGTACGTTGTTCCTGCCTCAAGCTCATATGTGAACTCGAATGTTCCTACATTGCTTTCATCAATTACGGTTCCGTCAGCTGTATATAACAGTCCGTTCAGATCCGAATCGGTGTCGTAGGTTCTGAAAGTATAGGTCGTATTGTATTCAGGCGTGAATGAATAGTAATGTATATCACCTGCATTCAGCTCAGCAGAGCACTGTGATAACGGATCTAACACTGTGACCTGGTCTGCTTCCGGTATAACCGGTTCAAGCTTGACAGCGAAGAGTGCGTTGTCTGTGAACCCCAGAGCATTCAGGAACGCCGGCAGGTTCAGGACAAAATATGTGCCGCTCTTTGTTACTGATGCCGACAGCGTTCCTGCTGAGTAATCTGTTTTTGTAGCCAGAGGTTCATACTCTCCGTCATTGATCGTGCAGATCTGGAATCCATCGATCTCTTCACTTGTATAATCATCACGTGAAAATGAGAATGTAAGCCTGGTATCCATTTCGCTGTAATCAGTTGAAACATCAACCGGCTTGCCGATAAGATATCTGCTGTCCGTCAGTTCATCAGATTTTGAAAGTTCGAGTTCTACATGATCATCGAAAATACCTTTCGCACCTTCCGATGAGAGAGCCGGCTTCATGAGGTTATCAGAACCCAGAAGACCAACATCGATTTTGTCTTCTGAAAGCTCTGCCGGGAATTCTCTTTCCGCGTCCGGCGTCACGCCATCTGTGACCGGATTCGTCGGATCAAGCCCCAACGCCAGTTCGACATTGTCATTCAATCCATCCTCATCTGTATCATCACTGAGTGGATCTGTATGGTAGGTTTTTACTTCGTCTCCGTCAGAGAGAGTATCTCCGTCTGTATCCGCCTTCTGAGACTCGGTCTTAAGATCTATCTCTTCGATATTCCGGAGTCCATCAGCATCAGGATCATCCTGATCGTCATTTATTCCGTTCTCATCTGTATCTGCCAGAGTAGGATCAGTCCTGAGTATCAGTATCTCATCCTCGTCAGAGACCCCGTCTCCATCGTAATCTCCTTCGGCAACGCCATTGCCATCATAAAGGTGATAATAATCTTCAAGATAGTCCCCTATGCCATTCGAGTTCTTATCGTGATAAACCCACTTTGCATAGATCGAAACGTCCTCTGTCACAGGTTCACTGAAGTCGAATTCCTCCTTATACTCCGGATCTGCATACCAGCCGTCAAAGTCAGCATATTCATCCTCCGGGTCCTCAGGACGCGATATCTTTTCCGGTTCATCCATATGTATCACGACCGGATCTGAGTTGAGATATACAAATTCAGCTTCTATACCGGTTTTTTGTACAGTAAGTGTTATAGAGGCCGACGCACCGGATCCATCTGTCGCAGTAGCAGTAATGATCACGTTACCCTTTCTGATACCTGTTACGAGACCTTCATCATCAACAGTAGCGATCATTTCATCACTGGACTCGAACTTGAGGCCCTTATTTGTAGCATCCGCAGGTGAAAAAACTGCTTCAAGACGCATTGAAGTTCCTGCATCTATAGTTGTATCAGCTGCATTGAGCGTTAATCCCTCAACAGGTACATTGTTCCTTTTCACAGTTACACTCGCGCTGGCGGACTTCCTGGATCCGTCATTAGCCTTTGCCGTGATCGTTGCAGAACCTTCAGCAAGGCCGACGACCCTGCCCACGGAATCGACTTTCGCTACACTGTTATTTGACGAAGTCCAGGTATAATTCTTGTTTGATGCTTTGGCAGGGTTGACCATGACCGGCATGACAAAAGATTCCCCGACATTTATGGCCTTCGAAGTCAAAGACAGAGACTTTATTTTCTTGAAAGCCTTCTTCTTTACAACAGTCAGTTTGATCTTTTTCTTTATGCTCTTATTGCCGGCTGCACTTACGGTGATCGTTGTTTTACCAGGCTTCTTGGCCTTTATCTTTCCGCTTGCCGTGACAGTTGCAACTGCCTTCTTTGAGCTTTTATAAGTAGCTTTTAGTTTTTTCCCTTCCGGTGAAACTATACTCGTCTTAAGGCTGTACTTACCGCCTTTAGCAAGAGTCAGCTTTCCCGTTCCGCAATTCGAGATTTCTATCGAAGCAGACATTCCTCCTGCATAAACGAAAGAAGGAAAAGAAAAGGCGGAGCAAATGATCATCGCAAAAGCAATAAACACTACTCCACACTTCCTGACAATATTTCTGGCACTGTTTCCACTCATGTTTTCATCCCCCTGTAAGTAAAAACGCGTCATCTTATAAATTTGCTATTAGTATATCTTATTAACAAACATTAAGGTAGGACTTTATAGAGAAAAGAAAACCGCAATAAAATATGGCAGGCACGATTCGATCCTCCAAACCGTGCCTGCTATTTTCAACTTCTTTTAGCTATTTTGTTTTAATGTTCTTTGTCTTGGACCACTTGCTTACATTCTTTACGCCATTAATCTTCTTTATCGTGCGTATTTTGATGTAGTATTTCGTCTTTGCCTTGAGGCCTTTGACCTTGTATGATGCCTTGCCCTTGCTGATGGTCTTTATAACGGTATCGTCAGGACCGAATGACTTGTTAGGACATACCCATATCTCGATCTTCTGTGCCTTCTTCTTTTTAGCAGCAGCCAGCTTCTTCCACTTGACTGTGACAGCCTTCTTGGCAGCTGCAGGCTTCGAGATGCTCAGCTTAGGCAGTGTAGTATTGAGCTTGCCCTGGCGTTCTGCTTCCTTTGCCTGTGCTGCTGCCGCTGCACTTCTGCTCTGTGCTTCCTTTACTGCTGCAGCGGCCTCCTCTGCTCCCTTCTTTGCACTGTTCAATGCATACTCGGCTTCGACTGCAGTCTTGCTTGCTGTCGCTACTGCTTTCTCGGCTGCTGCCTTCTGCTCTTCGGTCGCATTCTTAAGGAAGTCTTTTGCTGCCTCAAGTGCCGCATCCGCAGCAGCCTTGGATGCCTCCGCCTTAGCAGCTGCTTCATCAGCCGCCTTCCTGGCTGTGTTTGCTGCGTTCACGGCTGCCTGCCCAGGTGTAGCTGCAGCAGCTGATGCTTCGATCTTAGCGGCAGCTGCCTTCTTGCCTGCGCTTGTCGCTGCAGCCTTTGCTGCTGTCGCTTCGGACTGTGTCGTCGATGCCAGAAGTTCTCTTGCAGAAGCTGCCAGATTCTCTGCCGCGAGTGCCTGTGACGAGCCTTCTCCGTAAGCTGCTTCAGCTGCCTTGAGAGCTTTCTGCGCTGCATCATACGCTTCCTGAGCTGCCTTGACTGCTTCATCAGCTGCAGCTACCGCGCCGTCGATCACTTCATCATCAGGCTTATCTGCCGCTGCTGCCGCCTCCGCTTCATTCGCCTGTGCCGAAGCTTTGCCGTCTTCAGTCTCTGCAGCCGTTACCGCGTCTTCAGCATTACTGATCGCTTTATCTGCTTTCTCCTGCTCTTCCTTAGTGATCCTGAGATCTTCCGAAGAGACTTCCGTCTTGCAGGTTTCATCGCTGAACAGTTTGCCGCATCTGCTGCAGCTCCAGTGCGCCTTGCAGCCATCAGTCTCATCTGTTGGCTCCACTCTGTCTACCTTGACCGGATCATGTCCGGGAGCCGGAATCACAGTATCCTCGATATTGATCTCTGCAGTGCCCTGCTCATCGCTGAAGTAATGTCCGCATCCTGTACAGATCCAGTATTCATAGTTGCCGTCCTCTGTACAGCCTGCATCTTTTGCCTCAACCCGTTCAGGCCTGTGCTGGTGACCAATAGGAGGTATTGCCCTGTCCTCAGTCTCACCGCACCTGCCGCATGTGCGTCTTTCCAGACCTTCCGCATCCTCGGTTGCAGCTGTTACTACTTCCCATTCGCTCCAGTTGTTGTGGCCGAGCGCAGGTATCTCTGTCTGCTCAGTAAAAATCTCTCCGCATACCGAGCATTTCTCTCCGTCCGTGAGTCCGCTTTCAGTACATGTAGCCTCATGCCCTTCTGTCACGACCACTTTATGGCCTTCTGACGGGATGACTTCGTTCTCGGTCTCGCCGCACTTGCTGCATATCCTGTATCTTGAGCCGTCCTCTGTGCAGCTCACTTCCTTAGTCACGATCCAGTCGCCCCACTCGTGCGAGCACTGTATCTTCAGGGCTTCCTTCGCAGCAAGGAGATCCGCCCTGGCCGCGATGAACTCTTCCTCGGTTGAGGATTCATTTGCCGCGACAGCCTTTGCTGCTGTCAGAGCGTCCGTGAATGCCGTGAAGCTTTCCACAGTGAATGCGACATCGCTTATTGCGATCTGTTCACACTCCGCTATCAGAGTATTCAGCTTCTTGAGAGCCTCCTTACGCGTATCTCTCTCCACGCGGAACTCCGCTTTGTGCGAGCTTGTATGTCCCTTATATGTCACTTCGACCGTGACAGGCCCCGCTTCATCTTCTCCGATCGTAAGCAGACCCTTGTCAGTGATCGTAGTTTTGGAGCTCGTCGCGGACACGATCTTCCATCCGCCCGTCGCAGGAGTCTCGAACTGATCGATATCCGCCACATAGGTGAATGACAGCTGCTGTGTTTCTTCCGGCGCCATGACATCACTCTCCGCTATGATCTGTGGATCATTGAGGTAATAGACATTGTTGCCGTTCGACTGTGCGAAAGTATCCGCCGCGCAGTCCCGTACAGTATAGATATCCATCGACTTAGGGAATGCTCCGCTGTCGATCGTCTCGATCTTATCACCAAGCACTACAGCCGTGATCTTGCTGCAGCTTGAGAATGCTCCGCTGCCGATGATCTTAAGAGTATCCGGCAGTGTCAGTGTCTCCACGTTGCCGCATCCGGACAGAAGGTTCGCCGGGATCTCGGTAACTCCATCCTCTATTATCACCGTCGTCAGACTACCGCTCGCGATGTAAGGAAGTCCATAAGTATAAGAACCTCTGCACGTGTAGCCTGAGCTGCTCGAATCGTTCCAGCTGTACTGCATCGCCTCGCCGCTTCCTTTAGTGAAGTGGATCTCTTCTACGTTCCCGCATCCGCTGAACGAGTAATAGTCATAGCGGTCGGTATACATCGTTCCGTAGGATGTTCCCTGATAGCATGAGTATTTCGCGGATATCGGGAGTGAAATCTTCTTCAGCCCGCTGCAGTTCTTGAATGCGTCTGTAGCGATCGTCTCAACCTTATCCGGTATCACGATCTCCTGCAGAGAAGAATCCTGGAAGGCTTTTCCTCCAATCGAAGTCAGTGTTTCCGGAAGCGTTACTTTAACAAGATTGCCGCAGCCTTCGAAGCTGCTTTCCGGAAGTGTTGTGACTCCCTCCGGAACAGCCACATTCTTAACACCTGAGTTGCTGAATGCAGAGCTTCCTACCTCAGTAGCAGTCTCAGGCATCTCAACGTCCGTCAGGCTGGTGCAACCGCTGAATACGCCGGAAGGTATTGCTGAAACATTGGCTATCGAAACCGAAGTGAGACCTGTACATCCGCCGAACGCGCTTGCTCCGATCGATTCCACAGCTGCAGGGATCACTGTATTCCTGCTGAGTTTACATCCGGCGAACGCACTCGCGCCAATGATCTTCAGAGTGGACGGCAGGCTCACGTTCTCCAGATTGCTGCATCCTCTCATGAAGTCGACCGGCAGTTCAGTGATGCCCTCATCCACTGTCAGAGTTGTGAGATTCTCTCTCGATATATACGGAAGTGCGTACTCATATGAGCCGGTTCCGGTGTTTCCGTATCCGCTGGAGTTATAGTGGCTGTAGTCATTCCAGTTGTACTGGGTAGTTTCACCGCTTCCTTTGGTGAGGCGCATCTCTCTTACGTTGCTGCATCCGCTGAATGAGTAATAATAGTTTGTGCCGTATGTCATCTGGCTGACATAAGAGTCTTTAAGGCACGAATACTTCACCGAGATCGGCATCGTCACCTTCTGCAGGCTGCTGCAGTTCTTGAATCCGTCCGTGGCGATCGTCTCAACCTTATCCGGTATCACGATCTCGGTCAGGCCGGCATTCGTGAACGCGTTGCCCTGTATCGAGGTAAGTGTTTCCGGAAGCGATATGCTCCTGAGAGCGCTGCAGTTTTCGAAGCAGCTCTCCGCTATGGTTTTGACTCCTGTCGGAACAACGATCGAGGTTATGCCTGAATCGCTGAACGCGTAACTTCCTATAGCATCCAGGTATCCCGGAAGTGTTATGCTTGTCAGATTGGTACACCCGCTGAAAACGCTTGACGGTATTACGCTGACGCCCTCAGGTACAGTTGCCGAAACCAGTCCGGTACATCCCGCGAAGGCTCCGGCTCCTATCGACTCTACTCCGCCCGGGATCGCTGTGCTGCTGCTGAGCTTGCATCCGGCAAAGGCGTTCTCTCCTATGACTTCGAGAGTATCCGGCAGGCTGAGTTCAGTCAGGTTGCCGCATCCCTGCAGGAAGTCCTTTGGTATCTCTCTGACACCGTCCTCTATGACCACGGTCGTCAGTTTCTCACGGGTGAGATAAGGGAGTGCGTACTTATATGAACCTGTAATGGTATATCCATAACCGCTGGAATTATACTGGCTGCGGTCAGCCCAGCTGTACTGCGCTGCCTCACCGTTTCCTCCGGTAAAATGTATCTCCTCAACATTGCTGCATCCGTTGAAGGAGTAATAATAGTCTGTTCCGTATGTCATCTGGCTGACATAGGTATCATCATAGCACGTATACGTCGCTGAGATCGGCATAGTCACCTTTTTCAGACCGCTGCAGCCGTTGAATGTATTGGTCGGGATGTTCTCTACCCTATCACCGAGAATTATCTCCTCGATACCGCTGCAGCCGTTAAATGCCTCTGCTCCGACAAGGCTGTTTATCCTCAGTTCTCCATGTATGATCGACAACTGATCCAGCCCTGCAAAAGCCTTCGATCCCGCATATTCAATACCTCCGTCAGGGATCGTGATCGCTTTCAGAGAAGAACAATCGCTGAAGCAATTCGCTCCGACACCGGTTATGACAGCTTTCGTATCAGTGAGATCAACAGCTGAAGTGTCACTTCCGGCCCATCCCGCGAATCCGAAATATCTGGAGTTCATTGCGGTCATATAGTTCTCAGGTGTATGACCATGTGTGATCGCATCAAGAGGTTTATTGTCAGTCGCTGCAAACACAACAAGCACATCCGTAATCAAAGTAATCGGTTTGCTCTTGTACATCAGCATGCGTTTATTGACTACTTCCTCTGCTTCATCAAGATCATCCACCTCATTGATCGTTACAGAAGTATACTTCTCTATTTTTCTGATCAGTTCAGTATGATCTGTCTTCCAGTGATTCCATCGTTCTTCAATAGTCGAACCGTATTCTTCTTTCTTTTTATACTCGCTATTCCAGTTATTTCTTCCGGCAGGTATCTCGCTGTTCAGTTCTGTCCATGCATCATTTTCGATCTTCACTTCCTCGAACCATGCTGCACCTGTCGCGTAACTGTTAATGGTCTCCACTACTGCATTGAAGCCTTCCCATCCGTGCTTTGCGACGATCTGGTCCCATTCATCTTCTGTATGGTTCTCATTCATGATATATGACAGAGTATCCATCAGCAGCAGATTATCTTCTTTATAGAAATCTGCCTCGGACTGCACTAAGGCCTGTATAGCATCCACTACGGCTGCCGGTGTATCCGGTTTCCCGGCAAAGGCTTCTCCGTATTCAGCCAGGAACCTCCGGCCGGCATTGCTGTCAGGCTCATATTCGATCGTCGTACCATAACGCATGTAATCCCAGGTATCCAGCGGAAGAGCCGGGATCACGTCGCCTTTATAGTTGAAGTTGTAAATATTCTTGTAGCTGATGCTTGCAGTCTTGCTCACTGCCGGGCAGGCGAACGTGTATGCGAACACGCCGCTCTGATCAATATATGATCCCTCGGTAAGCTTTCCGGCAAGCAGATTACCTACAGCAGCGCCGCGGCTGTGACCTGTTATGAAGATCTTACGCGTACTGCTGTCCGCATTGTCTGTTTCAAAGAAATCCTTTTTCAGGACATCGATGATCTGGTCGTATGACAGTTTGAATCCTTCGTGCGTTCCGCTTGTGCCCAGGTTGAAATCGCTGTACCATTCCGCGTCATATGTGCCGCGTATCGGAACTACATAGAGGACGTAACGCTTGCCTTCCTTGTAAATGACCTTCTGTGCGATCGAGAATGCCACACGGTCATTGTCTTCATATGTCGATTTCACGCTGTAGTTATACTGGTTGATCTTGGTGTATCCCATTCCGGTCAGCATACTGCTGACGTTATAGTTCTGGTATGCAGCTGACATGAGCGCGACACCGGCCTTTGTAAGATCTGTATATCCCTCGTCTCCTCCCGCTGTGGAGTCAGCCAGGAGCAGACTGTCGCTGTACATGAATCCGGTTGCCAGTGGAGACTTATCAGTATGTCTGGCATAATTGCCGCTTACTTCCGTGTACTTGTCTATCAGATTTCCCGAATACTCGTTTACAGTACTGCTGTCAAGAACCGCGCCCGCAGTTGACAAAGTGCTTTCATCAGCAGTCTGAGCCGCATCATCAGCCCAATAGAACACATCATTCACGTCTGCAACGGCTATACGGTCGTATATACTCTTGCATAACCCTAATTTAGGATCCGGATCAGCATAGTTTTCATTGCTGTATAAGGCGGCTCCCGACTCAAACGCGGTGTACATGAGTCCGTCATCGATGGTTATCTCCTCTGCCATAGGCGGGATAGTGAGCTTATCGATAAGATTGACAGATGTGCTGCTGGACGCATTAGAGCTGACCTCGTACAGACACAGCTCACTGTCATGCTTCCTTCCGTGAGCACTGGTTGTAGCAAGACACTCCCTTCCGTTTATCTCGTAGAAAGCCGCGCCGTTGGCACCGCCGGAGATCGGGTAGCTGATCGCAAGATCTGACTCCAGATTTCCGTCTTCTCCGCTGATCGTGAATCCGTAAAGACCGTTCGGTACGTTCTTATTGAATACCCCGACGAAGAGTTTATCGTTGTACCAGGTGAGGAATGAAACCTTATAGTCATCGCATGTAACGATGTCATCATATGACATTGCAAATCCGTCTACGCCCTGTGCCTTGGCTTTTTCGATGGCAGAGATCAGACGCGACTTGCTGATTATGCTGATGTTTCGGTCGTTGCTCTTAGCTATGTAGAGCCTGCTGCTTCCGTCATACGCAATACCACCCACATGGTTTTTGCTCGCCTTATGACCGGCAAAGCTGTCCCCGTCGAGCTCGCAGACCGCGCTTTCGCCCTTCTCATACTCATAGAGAGTAATTGTCGTTATATATTTGCCGCTCGCCTTGTCGATGACATACAGAACAGAAGGATGGCCTTTCTCATCCGGGTCAGTAGACTTAGGATTCTTGTTCCCTCCGCAATAGGCTGACAGCAGCAGATAATCATCCACAACAGTAACCCCTTGCGGCACAGCATCCCTGCAGGCATCATCTTTCAGCACTCCATTGTCCAGTACGCGGATATGAGTCCTGAGCAGTCCCGGTATAATGATGTAATCCTTCTTGCTTACAATATACTGAAGCGCGGGATACCTTGCACAAGTCGCAACAGTCTCTGTCGGATACCTTTCTTTAGTTTCCGTGCTGAAATCCGTATCCGCCCAGCTGACATATCCCATGCCCACAGGCATAACCAGCAAAAGCATCAGCATGACGGTAACAGACGCATGCACGACCCGCTTCATCGCTTCTCTCCTCATAGTCTCCATAACTAACTCTCCCGGTGTGATCATTTGTATAACTTTTGTTACAGGTATTCTATCAAATGTACTGCCTGCAATCGATTACATGCCGTAATAAAAGCAACATAAAACAAAGGACGACCATATGGCCGTCCTTACTCTTAATTGCATGCCGCTCTTTACTCACCTATTAGCTTCAATATATATTTCTGCTGCTTTACTACCTTTTTATAATACTTTTTAGGTACTTTAATTTTTTTATAGGTGTATACGGTTACATCGTCCAGCTCTTTTTCGTGTTCTCCGCCTTCGTCTTCATACGCCTCGTATTTATCCGATCTGACAAGGCGGCCATTCTGTAAGGTCTGTTTAGTTATAGACCTTAATTCCATCTTTTCGCCCGGAGAGGAATTCTCGTACTTCCTCAGGACCCGCATATCACCCGGAAGATAAGTACACGTTATACTAAAGTTCTTTATCTCGTCCTCATCATTAGGATTATAGCCCTGACTGCCTGTATAGTTTCCGCCGCTGTCATAGTTATATGTTTCGATGGTTTCACCGCCATCTTCCACATCTTTAAGACGGTCCTTAATTAAGAGACCCTGTGAATCCCAGTTATAATAATTTGCACAGGAAAGATAAAATTTCTTTGCTTTGCCATATTTGGCGTACTCTCTCGCTTTGCTTAAATACCCTTTCTTCGTGTAATTGAACTTTACTTTGCCGGATTTATATTTTTTCTTATTTTTATAATAACTGGTGGTCTGGCTGGTAGCTTGCTTTTTCCCGTTATACTTAAACGTGCTTTTAAAAGAATAGCTGACATCGTCACGTCCGTTGACTTTGGATAAAAGCCCGTTTTTATTGTATTTCAGAACTTGCTCATCGAAACCGTCATCTTCTGTGACCTTAATTTTTGTCAGAACATACACTGTCTTTTTACCTGAAGCAGCATATGTAGTTGGTGTAGCAATACAGATCGTCAGCATAAACACTAACATCAACACTAAAGCTTTTCTTATTTTATTCATAACTGTCCAAACCTCCTTTCTTTGATACCGTTATACCCTTTTGTACAGGTATTTTATCAGATATACTGCCTGCAATCGATTGCATACCGAAATAAAAGCAACATAAAACAAAGAGGCTGTCGCACCGTTAAAGTGTGTTTTTTAGTTTTTCACGCAGGCACTCGTAACGCTGTTTCTTCTCGTCCTTTGCAAAATGGATTTCCCTGAACTGCTCCGGACAGTCTGAATAATCAAGCTTCTCGTCTCCGAACTGCTCGCTGGTCAGGTCAAACACACATCCGTCAACATCATTGAAGCAGTGATAATTTCCATCCGGTCTTAGTATGCCGTATACCTTGCCGCCGTAAATATCCTGCATCAGAAAAGCTGTGATCGAGCACTGCCCAAGCGTCATATTGTCCGGGCTCCATTTTTCACGCATTCTCGGAGCGCAAGTCTCAGCGCACCATAGCGTTGACAGGATGTCGTAATAATCTCTCGGCGTTCTTCCAAGAGAATCTTTGATGTCTGCTGTTTCCCAGCCATAAAAATTGTACTTCTTCATTAGTCCCACCTTTCAACCGGAAGATAATAGGAAGACGGAATCCTTGATGATTCCGTCTTCCCGTCTTGCTTTTCGCTTTGAAGTTTTACTTCTTGGTCTTGATTCCCTTTGCTGAGGACCATGGACCAACATACTTGACTCCACCAACGATCCTTATCGCACGGACCTTCACAAAGTACTTGGTGTTCTTCTTGAGTCCGGAAATCTTTCCGCTTGACTTGCCCTTGCTGAAGGTCTTGAACTTTGTGTCAGCTCTCTTGAATCCCTTGTTCGGGCATGCCCAGACTTCGTACTTGGTAGCTCCGCCGAGGTTCTTCTTTGACAGCTTAGTCCACTTCACGGTGATCGCAGACTTGGTCATCTTAGACTTCTTCAGCCCTTTGACCTTCTTGATCTTCTTGTCAGGAATGCCATTGAATGCCTGATCGAGGGCAGCTTCTGCTTCAGCCTTCTTCTTGTTGTCTACAGCCGTCTTTGCATTGCCGGCGCTCTCATTAGCATTATCCTTGGACTTGTCCGCGTCAGTTGCTGCATTGCTTGCAGCGCCTGCCGAGGTATTCGCCTGATTCTGTGCGTCTGCGATAGCGCCTGCGACAGCCTCTGCAACCGGACTGTCAGCCATTTCCTTAGCGAGATCTTCCAGATCACTTACTGCCTTTGCAGCATTTGCTGAGGCAGTGTCTGCTGCGCCTGCTTTTTCTGCCGCTGTTGTCGCATATGCTTCAGCTTCCTTACGGAACTGCTCTGCTGCAGTTGAGTTAGCTGCCGACTGTGCTGCATTATATGCTGCTGCTGCCTTATTTGCAGCTACCTTGGCCGCTGTCTTCTTCGTTCTCGCAACCGCGCTGTTGGCCGCAGCCGTGAGCTGCTTAGCTACTGCCAGATTCGTCGCTGCGTTTTTGAGATTTGTTGTAGCAGTTTCGATCTGTTCAGGTGTTGCTGAAGGATCTTTGCTGATCCTTGCGTAATCGACACTCGCCTGTTCAAGAGCATCTGATGCTGCTTCTTCAGCCATAGCTGCATATGCTGCCGCCTTAGCTGCTGCATCTTCAGCATCACTTATCGCTCCTTCATCTGTCGAATTCTCTACTGCTGTTGCCTTTCCGTCAGCCTCATTTGTCTGATCCTGAGCCTGATTGATAGCCTGAGCAGGTGTGAGCATCGGTAACTCTACCTTTACAGTCTGGACCTCAAATCCCTCTACCGTAAATGCCTCGGAAGTGTAAATGATCTCGCCCTTTTCCTTTGTGGTCGGAGCCTTTGTCACTTCATAGCTTGCTCTCTTTGCAACCGCCTGGACGCTCTCATGACATACTGTGCAGTTGCGTGTTCCGGTGACCTGTGTATAGTCAGGATCCCACGCGTAAGTTGCTTTGCCCCATGAGTGTCCCTTTGCCGGGATCTCCTGAGGTGCTACAAGGATCTCTCCACATACAGAGCACTTCTTGCCTTCCGTTGATCCCTTTGCTGTGCAGGTAGCTGCAACTGCAGGGATCACTTCTTCAGTATGAGCTTTCCTGGCAATAGTCTTAGGTGTTCTGCTGAGTTCCTTTCCGCAAATAGTGCAGTATACGACCTCATCGTAGCTTCCCTCTGCTTTGCATGTCGAGTCAACGACATTCTCTCTGACCGGGTCACCGCCGACACAATCGTGCGGAGCAGGAGCTCCTATATCAACAAATTTGAAGTTGTACGTATTGGCAAACGTCTCAGCTGCGGAGCCGCTGTATCCGCGAATCTCCATCTTCGAGTTGCCATACTGGAAAGCATTTTTATCAATGCTTGTAACACTTTCAGGAATCGTGATGCTCGCCAGTTTGGTTGTGTATCCGAATGCCTGCCAACCAATGCTGGTAACGGTATCAGGAACTGTGAAGCTTGTAAATCCGCAGTCTCTGAACATTTCATCACTGATGGTCTCAATTCCCGGCGGGAGTACGATGCTGTTCAGCTTTAAGCAATTGACGAACATTCTCTCTCCCAGTTCAGTAACCGTATCAGGTATAACAATGGTCTCTATAGCCTGACATCCTGAGAATGCCTCACCGTCAATGGTTGTCAATCCATCCGGAAGAGATAAGTTCACCAGAGCTTTGCACTCGCAGAAGGTGTGACGGTTGATCTTTTTTACACCATCAGGAATAGTTATGGCTAACAGTTTCCAGCAGCCATAGAACGCTCCGGTTCCGATAGTTGTAACCGTTGACGGGATGCTTATACTCGTAGCATTTGTAGCCTTATAGAAAGCATAGTTACCGATGCTTGTTACACCCTCTTCTATGACAATACTTGTGATTTTCCGCTTTGTGCTGTCTTTACTCCAAGGGGCAGAGTTTTCATAGTAGTTCGACATCTTTCCAGTTCCGCTTATGGTAAGCGTTCCCGTTGTATCCACTTTCCATGTCAGGTCAGTACCGCATGTGCCCATATCGATAATGCCATCCGGGAACACGGTCTCAGTCCTGGTTTCTCCACAGGCTGTGCAGGTGAAGGTCTTCACGCCAGGCTCTGTGTCTGTTGGCTCAGGATCTACTACTCCATCATTCCATGTATGATCTGCATACTCAGTCTCGCCACAGCCTTCAATTGTGCACACTCTTTTATGCTGATTAGCATCATATGGCTCCCAATTACCGAAGACGTGCGTGTGCGTTCCTCCATCGACGATCCTGATGGTAGTTGTTGTGCTGGCACCAAGCATATCGATCCTTACACTATTTTCACCTATAGCAGGATTCTCGCAATATGCATATGTAGGCGCTTCACCATAATCTTCACAGCTGAATATCTGATATTCAGGATCCGGCTTATAGGTGAATTCATAGACCGTAGTCTTTCCATTAAACTCATTTGTCAGTTTAATGGCATCGCCTTCTACGAAGAAGCTTCCGTTGCCTCTCTTTTCAATGTCATAGCCGCCTTCGCCATCCTGGATGTCGGAGGCATTGAGCTCTGTACGGCCATTCGGTGTAAATTCGATACTGAGTATCTCATTTCCGTAAACATTCTCGATCTTCGATTTTCCGATTTCTATGCCATTCTTTTCGTACTGGACTATGAAATAGAACGTGTACTCATCTGTGTCTTCATCATAATCAGAACCAGTACTCCATAAATACCAGCCGATTCCATCGCTGCCATTTTTGAAAGAGCCAGATGCTGAATCGTAAGTGTATGTAACACCATCGACTGCGACGCTGTCTCCGTCTTCAGGGAAATTCATCTCGCCTGACATTTCATCTCTGACGATCGTTCTTACACTGCCGTCTGCCTCAGGGTGAAGTGTCGTAACGATCTGGTCATCCGGTATATCCGGTCCATCTGATCCTTCTACGATCTTTACATAGATGCTGCATGTTGAGCCCATGTAGTACAGTGTGAACGGTCTTATGTCATTGACGTACCATTCTTCTCCTTCACTCTGTTCTGAATCCCACCATACATCCCATGGAAGTACCAGAACATCATCCGGATCTTCTGTATTGACAAAGCGTTCTTCTGCGCCTTCATCAGTTTGTATACGTGCGAATTCATAGACGATATCACTGCCGTCTTTCTTTACAACAAGCCGGTCTCCATCCTCGAGAGGACATACGTATTTGGTTACGCCATCCTCCTCGTATGAATAATCTCCGCCTTCTTTCAGTTCAATAGGATCGTCTTCACTGTATCCATCACGCTCGAAGGAAATGTTTTCAACAGGATTTGCAACAGTAACAACACTTACCTCGCATGTCCTGCCGTTATAGTAAATGGTGCATACGTGCTCCTCACCGATGCCCCATGGCTCATCCTCGTCTTCCGGATCTTCTCCCCATGTTCCTATATTATCGTCGCGGATTGCCTTAGGCACGTCTTCCGGTACGTCTGAATACTCTTCGCTAAGTACAAATGCATCAGGCATACCATCATCCGAATATGTATAGATATAGTCGTACTCCGCATCTCCGTAGTTCACGGTGAGCACGTCGCCTTCTTTGAAGATCAGGTTGTATCTGAATTGCTCATATTCTTCATCATACCAGCCATCGATCCGATCCATCAGTTCGACAGGATGCTCGTCATCGTACCCAGCTCTGGAGAACGAGATGCCTTTTACCTGATTTTCCGCAAGCGTTACAGGAACTGTATACTCATGACCGCTGAAATACAGTTCGAACGAGTAACCTTCACCGTCTGCCGTCCAGTGTGTTTCCCACTGCCGCGGCTGGGCTTTCGTACTGATCCTGTAAGTCTCGATGTAGTCATCATCAACGAATTCACCGGTTCCCGCGGCATCTCTCCTTACAAATCTATCGACCCAATCGCCTTCGTCATCCTCCGGAACCGCTTCATACCATTTCACTTTACCGTCAGGACCGGTCACTACCAGCTGGTCCCCCGGTTTGAAATAGAGATTGTACCAGAAGAATTCTTCACCATCGTCATCCGTATCGTAATCACCGTCGACCCCTTCCGTCAGTACGACTCCGCCGCTTCGCTCAAATATGAAGGAGCTCACAGGATTCTGCAACATGGTGACAGGTATAGGCTCTGATACTACTCCCATATACTCGACAGTAAACCAGTGCTCTTTACCATCATTGTATTTCCACTCTGTTGCTTTGCTCTGCGGGTCACTGTCACGACCCAGGTCACGGTAGTAGAGGCAATCAGTTTTGTCCGCTGTATTTACGAACTTGAAGGTACTGTCTCCTGAACCTTCTTCTTCCTCCTCTTCGCCGACATATACTTTTTCTACAGGATCTTCGTTTTCATCCTCCTGTACTGTAATTGTCAGCGTGTCTCCTTTACGGAATTCAAGCCAGTATTCCATGAAGTTGCCGTCTGCGCCATCGGAATTGGCTCCATCGGTTCCCTCTGTGAGCACCACTCCGCCTTCTCTCTGGAATGATACGCTTTTTACAGGGTTTGCAACGACCTTGTAATAAACTGTTGTTTCATGGCCGGCAATCATCACCGTGGCTTTGTGCGGCTCTGCATCGTTGATTATCCAGCCGTTCTCACATTCTGTCTGGTCATCTATGACCTGCGGCCAGTATTCAAGGAAATTGCTGTCACTATCGCAAAATTCGCAGTAATAATCATCAAACGTGAAGGTTTTTTCTGTTCCGTCTGTGTAGTGAACTACCACGGCATCTCCGGCTTTAAAACTATCCAGCTCATAGTAATAGTATTCAATGCCTTCATGATCATCCCAGTATCCACCGTTATTTTCTATAAGCTGTATAGGGTTTTCCTTAGTTCCACGACCGTTGGTTCCGTAGAATTCTACCTTTGAAATGCTTTCATCTATATATACGAACTCAGAGTATCCGCTTGCCAGCCAGCCGGAGCCTCCATCAACGATCACGCCTGCAAAGAAACTGATACGTCTTCCGTAATCACTATCTTCAGTATTGATTGCCTCACCGACAGCCGGTCCGTGGAGAGTAAGCGTCATCGTATCCCTGTCAAAGTCGTATTCCTTTCCTTCAGTGAAGTCTAAGACCCAACCATGATCTCCTTCATCAGGCTCATATGTGTTGATACCAACTCTCAAATCGAGTTCGCATCCTTCAGGAACAACAGCTTCTTCAGGAAGCGTGAATACTGCATCCCCGTTTGAAAAGATATAATCCGGTCCGGACCATTCATATTCAGCGTCCTCATCATCGTCGTCGTCACCGGCTTCGCCGTAGTCGTAGGCAGACATCTCAAGGTCTTCGTATTCATACTGAGCAATTGTCTCAGGATCATACTGATAAAGGAGTTCATCATTATAAACGTATCCGTCATCCACGGATCCGTATGAATATCCCTTCAGGAACAGGTAATCCGGATATCCTTCCTCCGGATTATCATTGTCGCAGTTCGTGATATCTGCAATATAGTTTCTTCCATCGTCCATGTGGAGAATATTCCACATATGGCCTTCAGTCTCACCGCCGTCACTCATCATTTCGCCTGTAACGGTATTGCAATCGATCTGTGAGCTGGCAAAGCCCGACTTGTCGCACAGGAACTGGAAAGCCTTTGCGTATCCTTCACATACAACTTTGGTATCTTCGTTTCCATCAAATACGTATATCAGCTGCCAAGGGTCGCCATACGGCATATCCGGATCCTGAGCGGCATCATAGTTGTAAGATGTCAGATCGCAGATCTTATTCTTATACGCGTACAGTTTTTCGAGATCGCTTTTTCCGCCATTTTCAGCTACGATCTTTTCAACGCTTGCTACAGCCGCGAGTGTCGACTCTGCTTTTTGGCTATCGACATCGAACTCATCAGCACCATCGGCTGCACGATAAGCTTCAGCGACGGTAAATGAAAGTGTGAGATTCGGTTCTTCTGCGAAATGAGCATCTGACCCGGTACCCGAAGTATCAAGCAGCGCATTGAATTCCGGCAGGTATCCTTCTATTTTGTCAAACCAGAACGCATAATACGGCTGATCCAGCAGAATGGCGTCCACAACTTTCCCTATATCGAAAAGATTTGCTTTAGCCTCTTCTGAAAGATCCCAAAATGTTCCCTCTTCAGATTCATAAGGGACGAATACGGCTTCACCATCCTCCAGGCCGAGGCTCTCGCTTGTGATCGCCCATGGATATTTCGCATCTCCTGTATCAACAAGATAGTCGCCAAGCTGATCTTTCAGATCAATACTGACTACAGCTCTGCTGACTTTGGCATATGCTATATCCTGCATCATCCACAGGATATTAGAATAGATATACTGCTCAATCTCATTCAGATTGTATGCACGTGGTGATTTCGCACCTCTCTTCTGAACGGACTTACCAAGCGCCTTGTCGACTTCTGAGCTGAAGTACTGCTCAAACAGCTCGTCGTTGTCAGCTATCTTTGCGCCAGGTACCATTTTGGCCGATCCGGTTGCTGAAAGCTTGCCTTGTGCAGCTTCTGCCTTAGCCGGCGCTTCATTCTCAGCTTCCGGTTCAGCTGCTTCTGCCGGTGCTTTTGTTTCAGCCGGTCCAGCCGCTTCTGCCGGAGCATCAGCTTCAGCCGGTTCGGATGCCTCTGCCGGCTCCTCCTGAACAGGCTCTTCCACTGTCGCTTCTTCCTGAGACTCAACGGTCACATCCGGATCCGGTTCATCACCGGCCGCCGCATATGCCAGCCCCGGCATATACGTGAAGACCATCATTATCGCCAACAGGATAGCGAAAACTCTGTTTCTCTCTTTCATTTTCATACCTTCCCCTAAACTGCAAATAAAACCCCATGAGGCATAGGGTTTCTTAACAAGTATTAAGATAGTTCAATTGTACTTTATGGGATGTCTTTAGACAATAACAAGAGTGCAGCGACGTGCAAAAGAAAACATATAAAAACAAAAGCGCCGTGATCAGCGCTTGAGAGAGAGGCCCAGGAATATGAAGTAGAAAGGCAGAGTATAGAACATTCCCACCCCTACGAACGATGAGATGAAGTACCCTGCTGCAGCCATGCAGGCTGCCTTCTGTTGCACTCCGCCGGTATCCATCCTGCGTATCGATGTAACTATCACGCCTATGACTCCTGCCATATACAAAATGACGGCAGGTATGCCGTAATATGCCGCATACGCGAGCGGCTCGCAGTGAGGATCGGAGACTTTCATGGCTTCGTAAAGCATCAAAGCGATCCCTTCGCAGCCATATCCCAGAAGAGGTTTCTCCGCTATGTATCCCCTGGTCAGCCTCCACATCTGCAGTCTTCTGTGACCGGCTGAGCCTTCAGCCGTTTTATTCAGGATCGCGCCTATATCAGAGGCAAGACCGGTAAACTCTGCCCGCAGAGAAGGACTCGCAACAAAAGCGGCTATCAACGCAACAAGCAGAACAGCAGCGAGCATCCCGAATTTCTTTATATATGCGCGGTCCTTTATGAGTATCAGCAGGCCCGTGCAGACAAACACAACGATGAACGCAAGAATGCTCCCGAGAGAGTGGTTTATTGCAAGAATGATCAGGTTCAGCCCCGCAGATGCTGCGCCAAAAATCGCCGGTTTCTTTTCTGCGAACAGATAGTACGCCAATCCGATAAGGCCCGCCATCATCAGGAAGTATCCGTAATGATTTCCATTAAAGAAGATGGCGCTTATTTCCTTCTTATTGTGGAAAGCCGCAATACCTCCGCTTGCTCTGTCGTAAAGCGCAGCCAGTCCGATCAGGTCCGCAGCTATCAGATAGCCAATGAGAATATATCTCCCGAACGACTCCCTCTTTATGGACCTGGTGACCCCCATATATATCAGCATAAAAGCAAGCATGTTAAAGATGCCGATGTATCTGTACGGTACTCCGTCTATAGTCACCAGGTCAAAGCCGTTGACGAATGTCGAGATGAGTATCAGCAGCGCAAAGCCGGCAAACAGCACGTCGGTCTTTTCGAAGCGCAGCTCCTTACGTTTTGCTGCAATACCTATAAATATAAGGCCTCCGGCTATGATCACATAATCCATGACTGTGAATATGTTCGGAAAGTCTTCATACTGCTTTTCAGCCATACCCGGCATTGCAAAGTCGAGTATCAGAACGAGTACGAGCATCGCGCACATCAAAATGCCCGGCAGAAACGCCAGATAATCCACGAGGCTGTTTGAGTCTTTCGCAATGACGCCGACTTCTTTTTTCGTTTTCGTATTTTTACTGTGCTTATAAGTTTTCTTCTTACTCATAGATATACACATATTAGCACAAAAGGCCAATCAGTAAGACGAAATCATAAAAACTTTGCACATTCAGTCGAGATCTGTCCCCACTCCTAAAGTCTTGGCAGCACCTCATTCTCAATCAAACTTTTGATCATCGGAATATTTATCACACCCTCTATATCATAGGTAACTATCAGATTCTTCCATGGCATTATTCCAACTCTTTCAAAAGTATCCATCTTCCGCTTGTGACTTTCCCTGTATGCCGGAACATCCATCATGCCCGCATGTTCCCAGTAAAACTTCTTTTTATTCCGGTCGCGGAATGTAAAATCAGATGAATATGGCCACTTATTGATCCATATCACCTCTTCATATCTGAAAGGAACTCCATAATTCACCAGCTGTTCAACGATCGACTGTTCTGATTTGGATCTTACTTTGAATCCTGCTGATGTTGGAAATATCCTTTTTTCCGGTTTATAGGTGCTCTTCTCATATGGTGCTTTTGCCCACTCCACATGGCGCCTGATTCCCTCAAGGTATTGATCCATCTGGTTGATACCTGGTCTGTCAAACAGCCCCTTGAAAAAGTATTCATCGGGCAGACCTCTATACGCTTTCCGCATTTTCTTCCGCATATAATCAATATCCATAGGCTGAATGCTCTCCTCCGCTTTTGAAAGCACTTCAATATTGCTCTTCAAGACTTTTATTGCCCGGTTAAGGTACTCTTTTCTTGCCAGAGATTTGAGTATTTCCGAATCCTCGTCGGTCACCTCTCTGGTGTACTTGCCATTATCCGTAAAAGTGTGGTAGTAGGTGTCCTTTCCATGCGCTTTATAATGTGTCAGGCCTCCCTCGACGCAGTTCTCATATTCCCGGATGTAGTTTTCTAATAATTTAGAACTCTCATACATCATTTCTTCGATTTGATCTTTATAAATGCTCATATTTCTTAGCTTCCGATGTAAATTTGCGGCCTATACTAACCTTTCTGCATCCTAAATCTGCGAAATGGATGCATTTCCGCATCATTCTGATACATTTCTACATTTTTTCTCTCATTTGGAGGCGAAAATCCGCCCATGTCGGTGGTCTTGATGTATTTTGCGCATATTATCTGACGAATCTACATCCACCCCCTCGCTCGTTAAGTCAAGTCCACATTTAAGTGTATTTTGCCTTTAGGCAAATGGATTGGTCTGCTCCGAGTGCCCCAGCGCTGACGATGGGCATCTCCGAAGCCCAGGCGCCAGCTATAGAGCGGGGCGATCGGCTAAGCAGACCCCGGGAGTGCACAGGAGCACGACCGGTATGTGGATCGGTAATAGCATGCGGCAGTTAATGACAATGCGGTTTGTGCGCGCACGAGATATTGGTGCTCGTAGTACGCTGTGTTCTCGTGCGTGCTTTGAGAGCCTCCGGCTAAGCAGCGGCATGTGTTACTAATGCGCCGCAACCTGCGTTATTTTATGCCGCGCCTATGTTATTAAAATGGTACTTGAGTCAATAAAAAAAGTCGAACGAGCAAAGCACTCTTTTCGACATTAAATGACCTTTTTTTAGGTCGAGGCACTCTTTTGTGGTTCTGGTTTGGGGTTCTGGGCAGGGCGGTTGCAAGTAGCAGCAAGTGGCCTGGCTTTACGGCCATCCCGCTTTTTCTTCCTGTCACTCGAACTGCAGATAGACTACTTCGGGCGGATTGCCCAGTCTAGGTACGATCTTATATGGATTGCTGAGCCCTCTGGAAACAATCAGGCTGCCATACTGCCCCTGATGTATGCCGCCGGTGTACTTTGGAAACAAGCCCTGTCCCGGAGCAAATACTCCCCGGCCCATAAACCGCCACTGGCCGCCGTGTGCATGCCCTGACAGCACGAGATCGATCTTTCTGTCTTTGATCATCGGTTCTCTCAGGCTCCAGTATTCCGGATGGTGGCAGAGCAGTATTTTGTATCCGTCTGCCTGTTCAAAATCATCAAGCCATGCTCTGTCAGTCGGATGTTTGCTGATATCCCTAGGTCTTCTGCGATAGGGATATTTCACTTCTTCAGTGCCATTCCGGCGGTTGTACTCATCACGGAACCGCTTAAAGCTGATCGCATAGGCTGATGTAAATCCTCCTACGAGTATTCCCTCTGCAGCCTCTGTCCATTCATTATCCAATAGTATTGCACCGGTCGCGCGCAGTCTGTCGTAGTCACCGTCGCAGAGCATGCACTCATGGTTCCCAAGTGACATATATGTCGGCGCGATCCCGCAGCAGCCTTCAAGAAGCGTTATGGCGTTCCGGCATCTGTCGAGAACATACTCCTCGCCCTCAGGAAAATATCCCAGGACAAAATCTCCGGGGATCATGATCGCGTCAGGGATATCGTTCCTCAGCATATCAAGGACAGGTCCGGGAGCTCTGTCATGAAAGTCCGCAAGCACCGCCAGACACTTACCGGCAAGCCCGCCGCATCCGGGCGCTGAACTGTCAATATTTATGGAGTACAAAGTCTTCTTCAGTTTCATTACGTCAGTGTATCCGGCAGAGAATTCTTAAGGAATGATTCCTTTATCTGTTGGTACATAAAAATGCGTTCCTTCTCTGTCGACCAGCATTTGCGAGCCCTCATCATATGAGTAATACAGATCCGTTCCGTTGATTCTTATGCATACTTCCTGCCCCTCTACATGCCAGGTGCCGTCCATATAATAAAGCAGTTCGCCGTCAGGATCATCTTCATTAAGATGGTATGCCGATAATGTTCCATCCTCTTTTATATTGATGATAAGACCCATCTCGATCGGCTCGCCCCATTTGCCTATCAGGTCTACCGGGAAGTCTCCCTGCGGTTCAATGTATTGCACAGGCTCCTGATCCTGCACAGGTTCAGGCTCTTCCGTATATTCTTCAGCAGTTACAGGTTCATCTGTTGCAGGAGCAGCCTCTTCTTGTGAAGAGCCACATGCTGCTGCAGAAACGGCAATTATCGCTATTAATATAATGGTCCAGTATTTTTTCATAACACTCACTTGTATTTCCCCAAATATAGCATGTTTTGTTGTTTAGCCTGATTATACCAGAAATCGCTTCCTAACCTATCAGGGTTTCCAGCTCCTCTACGATCCGAAATTGTGCTCTGCATCTTACCAGGTTGTGTTCCGGGTACTCTGTCTTGAAATAGTGATCTCCCTCGATATAGTCCGTCAGAAACCTGATTCCGCATTCAAGTGCCATGAGCCTGGCTCCGACCGGCATCAGCTCTATCTCCTTCTCCGTCAGATCGGGGCATCCGGCAAGGAAACCTGCCTCGTAGCTCCTGTACAGATCCATGTCAATCGTTACCTTCGCGGGATCTTCCTCGTCCTCTCTCCCTGTTGAAGCGCCTGATCTTATGGCATCGCCGAAATCTGTTACCGCCAGCCCCGGCATCACAGTATCAAGATCGATCACACAGACAGCTTTGCCTGTGTCCCTGTCAAGGAGGACATTGTTGATCTTAGTGTCATTATGCGTGACTCTTACAGGTATCTCACCCCGCCTGACGCTGTCATTCAACACGTCTATGTCCCTCTCGCGCTCGCAGGCAAAACGCATCTCCTTCAGCGCTGTCTTCTTTCGCCCGAACGGATCCGCATCGCATGCCCGCATGAGCTGTTCAAACCTGCGTCTTGTATCGTGGAATCCTTCTATCGTCTCATAGAGATCTCCGGCAGGAAATCCTGACAGCTCATATATGAATGACCCATATGCTCTTCCTATCTCGTAGAACTGCTCCGGATCGTCGATCCGTTCACATGTATATGAGTTCTCGATATATGTCATCATGCGCCAGTGCCCGTCAGGCGTTACAGCAAAAAGACCTTCATCCCGGGTCGTGATCACCTGCAGACGACTGTGCATAAAGTCTGTCACGGCCTTGATGTTGTACATGAGCTGCTCCGGAGATCTGAAGACATGCGTGTTGATCCTCTGCAGGATGTATCTGCCGGAGTCTGTGTCAACAAGATACGTATCATTTATATGCCCATTCCCCGTCGGAGTTACGCTCAGGACAGCTCCTTCAATATTGAATTGTTTGGCAATGTGTTTCAGATCGTTGTTATCCATTTTTAGCCATTCTATCCAGGGATAATCACTCTGAGTTTTTTTGATTATAGCATATTGATCCGGGCGAAACCCTTAGGCCTCCTTGTTAGCAGCTATGTATTCTTCTGTGATTTTCTATAAACAAAAATAGCCATTGAGGCTTTTCCTCAATGGCTATACGTAAGTCATGTCACCTATTTAACTTTTCCTGATTTTACTTTTGACCAGCTGCCATATACTTTAACGTCTGTTACTTTCTTATAAGCGCGTACTCTGACATAGTAGCGGCCTTTCTTCTTGAGCTTGATCGTCTTGTTGAGTGTGCTGCCCTTCTTTACTGTGACAGTCTTGACGCCGGTCTTAAAGCTTTGATCTTTTGAGCACTGGATCTGATATCCGGCTGCGCCGGCAGACTTTTTCCACTTTACAGCTAAAGCCTTCTTTTTGCCTTTGACACTCTTGAGAACTGTTTTTCCTGCCCCCGGAGAGTTCGCTCCCACTACCTTGAGCATATATGCACCGCTTTTAAATGCATCAAGTCTTATGCCTACCTTGACATTCTTCTTATAGCTGTCGAGCGATACTGTTCCTATGTACCATCCGCTTGCATCAGGATGTACAGAAATGTAATCTATTGAATGGATGCTGCTGGCGCCCCACTGGAACCTCGGAGGGTCTCCCCCTGCAGCGCTGAATTTCGCGAAGGTGCTGTAACTGATTTCTACCGCCATGGCAAGATCATCCTCCCAGCCATACGGATCAGTAATCGGTGTTTGGGTATATACCATCAAATTATAAGCTCCTCCACCTGAAATGAAGGTATAAGTATCACTGTCGTTATTGCTCTCAAATGTTCCCTCAACCATTGTATTCGGTGTGATATTCGGCGTCTTTTTGTCGAAATAATTGCTTACATCTGCCGCAAATGTCAGCTGCACCGATGTAAGTGTGAACACAAGCGCCAATAACACTGTTAATAACCGGCTTCTCTTCTTCATGATTCCCTCCTCTTTACCTATTTATATATAACGTGATTTACCAATAATAATCGTCATAATCACCCGGATCCTCAACAACGAGCCTCTTCGTAAATGTGTAACCGAGCGGAATCTTCATCTTTGCTGTTATGGTGACTGTTCCGGCAGCTATCGGGGTGATCCTGCCGTTAGCATCGACTGTGGCAACTGCATTGTTGCTGGATGTCCATGTAAAATCCGCACCTCTGAGAAGCGTATTAAAGTTGAAATTGTTGGTGTAGTATACTCCCAGGCGTGAAGGTTCTCCAACATATACCGATGGCGTACCAGTGCCATCGTCGAAATAAAACTCTTCCGGCAGGCTCATCCAGAAATGCTTCTTTGTAAGATATTTTGAGTTTGCAACTACCTTATAAGTCTTCGGAACGACGGTCTTGCGGGTCTCTTTCTTCTTTGCTTTCTTCGAGCTGAATTCGAGAGTCCAGAACTTATCGCCATTCTCGGAAGTCACGCATCCGATACCCACGCTGCGGGCACCCTTCAGCAGTATGCCTCTTTTATGCGGCTTCGAACTCATCCAGCCGGACATTACCGCTTTAGGTGACATGTATCCTTCTGCACAGCACTCGTAATTGATCTTTTTATTTATGGACTTTCCTACTTTGCCGTTAGGTCTCCTGTGAGGACTCTGTTCAGGAATATACACTGTAAGCTCGATCGCGCGCTTTACTGCGGAATCAGTAAGATTCCTGTCGAGTTTCAGCTTCTTCAGGCCCCTTTTTGCACGCTGTTTATTAATGAGCTTGAGTACCTGCTGAGCGTCACTGTAATTCTGCGTGACCTGTACATTGACGTAGTTGCCCGATGCCGCGAATGTTGGGAATGCGGAGCAGCTGAGCATCATACAGATCATAAGCACGAGAGCTAATATACTATGTCTTTTCTTCATATAGTTCTCCCCTCTGGCTTTGCCGTACTGTTGCATACTTATTGCGCTTTGTATCATTATAGCAGATACGCTTCGTAAATAGGCGGTGTGGGAAGTTTTTAACAAAAGAAGAGCCGGCTTAGCCGACTCTTCTTAAACAGCTTTGTATTATTTGATCTTTGCCTTCTTGACAGCACTCCACTTGGATACGTGAGTCGCACCACCTGCATTGGTGTATGCGCGAATCCTGATATAGTATGTCTTCTTGGACTTGAGGCCTTTGATCTTCAGGGAAGACTTTTTAGCCGCGGCATATTTGGTCTTGACGTCTGTACTGAAAGACTTGTCAAGGCTATACTGAATCTCAATTTTCTTGACTTTTTTAAGGTTCTTCTTCGCTACTTTCTTCCATTTTACTGTGGCAGACTTCTTTGCTGCTGCAGGCTTTGCGATCTTCACAGCAGGGAGTGTCGGTGCAAGCGTTGCGATCGCTCTCATCTCAGAAACTCCGCAAACCGAACATTTTCTCGTCTGTACACCGGCCAAAGTCTCTGTTGCAGCCGCGGTCGTTGTCCACTCGCCAAATGTGTGGCCATCTGCGCACGGATCTACTACCGGCGGATCATCCGGATCACTGCCCTCGTCTTTCTTAACATGCAGATAATCATTATCATCGACGTAAAGCACATACCCTGCAGGTATATACACATCTATCTTACATGTCGATACTCTTTTTTCCGTATCACTTGCATCTGCTATGTTGAAAGTGTAATTGACCTTGTAATTTTTTTCGCCCTCTGCAAGGGTCAGCTCCTCTTCTTCTTCACTCAGTGTTGAGCTTTTATATTTTGTCTGATATTTGCCGAAATTCATATCAACGAGCCTCGGGTTGTAATACTGAACCGGAACGCTCGATATTGTATTCAGATATGACGTATAGCGGAGCCAATGATTTTCACTCTCTCCGGATACGCTCCATGTATACGGCTTACTGAGATTGCCAACTGTATACATATTCCAGCCGTCAGTTCCATCTACAGGATTAGTGACACCGGAAGCAGTCTTTTCATATTCCCATGTGCCAAGAGTTCCGTTCCCACAATAATTTTGTGGAGTATCTGACACCATGACGTAATCATCTTCCTGGGTATTACTGCTTTTAGCATACAGATAATAAGTCTCTCCCGGCTCTGCAGGGTACGTCACAATAGCATCATAATTAATCGCATCGACTACATATCCTTCACTGTCAAGCAGCTTGACCCATGTGGTTATGATCGGTCTGTCGACCATGATGCGATTTGAAGCGACATGGAATTTGACCCACTGGCTTGTCCCTGCCGGCAGCTTGTAGCTGTAGCACGGAACTCCCATATCTTCGCCTTCTTCAACGCTCTTATACCAGTCGTCTGCATAGACATTTGAAAGATCGATCTCCTTAGCATCTGCAGGGATTTCTTCCTTCTGTCTCTCCTGTACTTTTATAAGATCCAGCTTCTCATACGTTCCGTGATACGGATCAACGCCTTCAACCTTACAGAAGTACACTCCTGTTTCCGTCGGGAACTCAGTCAGCCAGTTATTCTCATCGATTTTTTCCCATGCATTCTTCTCTTTGTTAAACTGACACTCACAATAAGATGCGGTATAGCAATCACTATCCAGTTTAGAACCTTCGGTGTCAAATACATAAAGATCAAGAACTTTACCTTTGGTAACTACATAGAAATAGTCCGGATATGGTGTCGATTCAATATCATCCAATACACGATACTCATCATCAAAGCTAACATCAAAGTTGCTGATATCATTATCATCCGCTGCATGCACCGGCTCCGCATTGGCTGCAAACATGCCAAGCACCAGCAGCAAAGATAACATCAGAGACAGCAAGCCTCCTCTCCTCGCCTGGATCTTCATAAAAAGTCCTCCTTAAATCGTTCTAACTTCTACAAGATGCCAATATCCAACAGCCATCTCTTATCCCGAATACATTGTATCATACACTCAGCGGATCTTTGCCTTTTTGGTGCTGCTCCACTTGGATACGTGGATCACACCACCTGCATTGGTGTACGCGCGGATCCTGACATAATATGTCTTTTTGGACTTGAGGCCTTTGATCTTCAGTGAAGTCTTTTTCGCAGGGGGATATTTGGTTTTGACGCCTGTACTGAAATTCTTGTCAAGACTGTACTGGATCTCTATTTTCTTTATTTTTTTAAGGTTCTTCTTCGCTACTTTCTTCCACGTTACTGTGACAGACTTCTTTGCCGCCTTAAGTTTTGCCAGCTTGACTGCTTTAAGTGTAGGCGGCAGCATCGGAATTACTGCCTCTTCGGTCAGTCCGCATATATTGCAGCTCCTGACCTTTTTACCGGTGGAAATTTCTGTTGCGGCTGTTGTGATCTTCCAGTCGAAATTGTGGTGCTCACATTTAGCAAACCTTGCCTCAACATCGGTATCCTTTGTCACCTTTATTCTGATGGAAAGACCATCTTCAGATATATCATTTGTGCACTTCTCACCATCAATATAGAAACCATCGAAGATGTAGCCGGCATTGCAGGCTGCTTCGAGGCTTGCAAATGAGCCTTCAGTGAAGGAGCCTCCGCCCAAGACGATTCCTGCTGTTTCATCGTAAGAAGCAGATACTGTATATGTATGCGCAGCGATCTCGTCTTCTCCGCGCAGATCAGCCTCAACAGGCACCTCTCCGCCGTCTTTGTTGAGTGTATAATCAACACTGCTGCCTTCTGATGCTCCCTCAGTAAGCTCTGTATCAGAGAATGCTGAAACGTCAGCAGACAATGCCTTATCGGCTTCAAGCGGAACGGTTTCGAAAGCAGTGACTCTCGAAGGTTCGCCAAATTCTGCATCATACTCTTCTACACCGCAGGATACTTCGCTGTCTTCTCTGGCAACTACCTCCACCCGGTAATCGCTGTCTACAGGCAGATACGCAATCTTCTGCCCGTTCTCATCAATGCTGACTATTATTTCCTGATTCTCTTCATCCGACGGCACTTCGTTTACTATAGAAGCTATTACATTATTACTTGCATCATATACATAAAGATCGACCGGGCAGTTTGCCTTGAACACTCTGTAGTTCTCATTTCCCCAGGCCTCCGGGAGCGAAAGCTTATAATTAGGGTCCATCAGCTGCATCCATGCAATATAGTATTCCTGATCGGCGTGAGGTTCGATGAGTGTTGCTCTATTCTTTTGCAGAGTTACGGTCAGATGCGGATGAAGCTCTACAAATTCCGGCACGATCTCTACTGCATTTATCAGTACTTCAGCTATATTAAAACTATAGTTATCATTCATAACTTTCGCCAAAGTATCAGACAGAGTTGACTGATAGTATGTACTGTACTGCTTTCTGTCTCCAATTGCATTAGCTAATGACTTAACTGATTTTCTTAAAACAGTTCCCTGAGTATCGTGATTGAACGGATCTTTTATTGCAACTAATTCATTTATTACTATTTTATTAATTACTCCTGTCGGTGCTACCGATTTATAGTTTGTAAATTTAGATATGTTATAACCTTTTCCATTGTTAAGTCTGGTCGCAACTCTATCAATATATTGGTTATAGGCATTGTTGCTCTCTTTATATATAAACACTTTGGTTGTTCCATACCTGTCACACTTCCATTTTCCAGGTGCGACCAGCGGGACCGGATCATTGTACTCTATTACATTCCAGATATTATTGTACTTGGAACTATGCGGATCGCTGCTGAAGTCCGCACCTGCAGGGGTTGCAAAACCGTATGCGTAAATCGACTCCTTATCCATATTGACTGTGTTGTAGCCAGTTTCACTATCATCATCTTCGTATGCAAATGAGGATACGTCATTCAGTTTTGCGGCCGTTTGAGTTGCTACAGCACCGGCTCTGCTGAAACCTGTGATCCATACCTTAACATCACCCTTGATTTTGTTTGTTGTAATATATGATATTATGCTTCTTTTAACATCTTCCGCACTGCTGTCAAATCCATAATGGTCACCTGAAAGACCAATAGTAAAATTGCTCTTCCATTCGTACTCATATCCTCCGCCTCTTACAGCTACAGCTATTACAGTTGTCGGATTTCCGTCTACTTTGATTGATTTGCTGCCTATAACATAGCCAATAGAATTTTCGGTAGGCTTTTTGTTAAAATTGTACTCCTTATACCTGCCGTTCTTTGCAAATCCGCATTCTGTCATCAGACGTTTAACATGTTTGTCATAGTATGAATAATCAGTGCTTTTTGTGTTCTCCTTGAGTCCATATGCAGTGAATGCCATACATAAACTCATAGTAGCAAGGCTCTGATTATACTCTGTTGCAGGTTTATAAAAGTAAGAGTCCTTATAATAATAGCCTTTGTCTCCGGTAAATCCTCTCGGTACTATCAGTTTTAGTTTTCCGGATTCCACTTCTTCTGTAGTATAGAAATCATTGTGAACTTCCATTGGAGGTTCATCATCCGGATCAATACTCATATCTGTAACGTAGACCCTGTAATCCGCAGATGGTATTTTTGTTCCTGCCGTGTATTCCTCTCCGGTTTCCTTGTCATACATAGTCACAGGAAACTCCGCTTCGCTACACGTGTTAAAGCCCTTACCGCCTTTTAGTACGGTCAATGAATAACATCCTTCGAACGTCTCGAACATATCTTCAGTATTACTGGTATCGAAACTGGACAGATCCAAAGTGGTCAGATTGCTGCACTCATCAAACAAAAGGCTCATGTCTGAAACATTTCTCGTATCCCAGCCTGTTAAATCTATGGATTTAAGGTTGATACACATAACAAACATCCCTTGCATGTCCGTGACTTTGCTTGTATCCCAGCCTGACAGATCCATGCTTGTCACACTTTCGCATCTTTGGAACATACCGCTTATATCTGTAACATTGCTTGTATTGAAATCGCTAACATCTATGTCAGCCAGTTTTCTGCATTGTATAAACATGCCGGATATATCGGTAGCTTTACTTGTATCAAAGCCGGAAATGTTCAGCTTTTTCAGCTGGAATCCCCCGGCAAACATACCGGAAAAGTCTGTGACTTTACTTGTATTGAAGCCGGAAAGGTCCAATTCAGTCAGGATTCTGCAGCCGCAGAACATGTCGTACATGTCTGTCACATTACTAGTATCCAGTCCTGAAACATCAATACTGGTAACAACTTGCAGATCCCAGAACATTTCTCCAAGACTTCCGTTACCATGTACTATGCCTGCAATTCTGGCTTTTTTGATCTGTTGTCTGTATTCAGCCCAAGGATAATCCAGATCTCTGCGCTCTTCTTTGTAAGCGTAGGTATATTCCTTTCCCTGTTCTCCGATTATCAGTTCATAATCACCGGTGACCTTCCATGGAACGCCATCATAATTGCCGGATGCGATGTCATCCGCTGCATGCACTGCCAGCGGGATGTTAAACGCTAAGTAGCTTACAGGAAGTCCTGTAATAATCATCATCGCGATGATTATTATTGAAATAATACGGTTTCGTAAAGCCTTCATAATCATTCTCCTTGAAGCTCTCTGGGTTAACAAAAAATGCGATTTGCAAAAAATAAAAGGAGGTAATTGTCCACCCCCTTTTAAGGAATTATATCAGACGTCTTTTGTACTTGCGAGTTTATAAGATCATTTCATGCACATTTCCTCATCTGCCGGCAGGTCTTTCAGCCTGGCTGACGGCAGTGACTGATACCAGTAAGCAACGCTTGTATAATCGTCATATCTCGGGCCGGTCCAACTTGATCATATTAGCGAGCTTCTCGTTGCCCTGTATAGTTTTGTGAGCCATGTAAACCTCTCTTTTTTCGTTATTTAGACATGTTGTTAGCGTCGGGCGATAATCGCCAATTAGAGTCGGGTGAAAATCGCCAATTTCAGTCGGAATAAAAAAGCCATTACCTTTGATCATAGAATACTTTAGACTAGGATGAGAACCAATCACCTGGCAAAGGAGGTATATGAACAAGCAAATCGGTAATGACTTGTGTACCGAAATAATAACACAAGCCATTGATGAGATGAAAGCGATTCAAGGGGACTCCTTTTCACTCGAGAA